>NZ_JBIAKL010000004.1:471125-493103 GCF_042872445.1 Micromonospora sp. NPDC005257
CAGTCGCGAACGATGAGGCAGCCCGGTGAGCGCTGTCGTCGAGCGGGTGCGGGCCCTGCGGTACGCCGCCGCCCGGGTCAGCCCGCTGCCGCTGCTGGTACGCGGCGGCATCTTCCTCACCGTACTGGCCGGCTTCCTGCTCGCGTACCCGGTGCAGGCCTTCACCCCGCGCTCGCTGCTGGTCCTGACGGTCGCCGCGGTGCTGCCGGCGGCCGGGCCGCGCCGGATCTGGCCGACGTTCACCGCGCTGGTCACGGTCGGCGGCTGGCTGCTGGCCGCGCTCGGCTTCGACCGTCCGCCGTCGCTGTGGCGGCTGCTCGCCGTGGCGACGCTGCTCTACCTGGCGCACTCGCTCTGCGCGCTCGCCGCGTTGCTGCCCTACGACGGTCTGATCGACCCGGACGTGGTGTCGCGGTGGCTGGGCCGGGCGGGCGGCGTGGTGCTCGCCAGCGCCGTGCTGGGCGTGGCGCTGGCCTGGCTCGGGGGAGTGGGCGGGACGGACGGCTCACAGGCGGTGACAGTGGCGGGGCTGCTGGTGGCGGTGGGTCTGAGCGCGCTGCTGGGGTGGCTGCTACGACGCAGGTGACGTAGCGTTCCGGTGGCGTTGCGCAGGTCACACGGGTTGTGCTCCGTCACAGAAGGGGGTCTCGAGCGGGATTACCCGGGGACCCCGGGGAAAGATAGATGACGTGAACCCGAAGCGGATCCTTGTCGTGGGTGCCGGTCACGTGGGCCTGTACGCCGCTCTGCGCCTGTCCAAGAAGTTGAACAGGCGTGAGGCCGAGGTCATCGTCGTCGACCCGCAGCCGCACATGACGTACCAGCCGTTCCTCCCGGAGGCATCGGCGGGCAACATCTCCCCTCGGCACGCTGTGGTGCCGCTGCGGCGGGAGTTGCGTAAGTGCACCGTGGTGGCGGGCACCGTCACCCGGATCGACCACGACCGCAAGACCGCCGTGGTGCAGCCGATCAGCGGCCCGGCCCGGGACATCCAGTACGACCACGTGGTCGTCGCCCCCGGCTCGGTCTCCCGCACCCTGCCGATCCCCGGCCTGCACGAGAACGGCATCGGGTTCAAGACCATCGGCGAGGCCATCTTCCTGCGCAACCACGTGCTGGACCGGCTCGACGTGGCGGCCTCCACCACCGACCCGGCGGTACGCGGCCGCGCGCTGACGTTCGTCTTCGTCGGCGGTGGCTACGCCGGCATCGAGGCGCTCGCCGAGATGGAGGACATGGCCCGGGACGCGCTGCGCTACTACCCGGAGCTGAAGCCCGAGGACATGCGCTGGGTGCTCGTCGAGGCGACCCAGCGGGTGCTGCCCGAGGTCGACCGGGATATGGGCGCCTACACGGTGCAGCAGCTGATGAAGCGGGACATGGACATCCGCCTGGACACCCGGCTGGAGTCCTGCGTCGACGGTGTGGTGAAGCTCTCCGACGGCGACAGCTTCCCGTCCGACACCATCGTCTGGACCGCCGGTGTGAAGCCGTCGCCGATGCTCGACGCGACCGACTTCCCGCGTGACGATCGCCGCCGGGTCACCTGCCGGCCGACGCTGCAGATCGTGGACGGCGACCGGGTGGTCGAGGGCGCGTGGAGCGCCGGTGACTGCGCCGCCGTGCCGGACCTGACTAAGGAGCCGGGCAACTTCTGCTCCCCGAGCGCCCAGCACGCGGTGCGGCAGGCCGCGCGGATGGCCGACAACATCGCGAACGTGATCCGCGGGCGCGAGCCGGTCGACTACAAGCACAAGCACGCCGGCAGCGTGGCCAGCCTCGGCCTGCACAAGGGCGTGGCGCAGGTCTACGGCATCAAGATGACCGGCTGGCCGGCCTGGTTCATGCACCGGACGTACCACATGTCGCGGATCCCCTCGTTCAACCGCAAGGTGCGCGTGGTGGTCGACTGGACGCTCGCGTTCTTCCTCAAGCGTGAGGTGGTCGCGCTGGGCCAGCTGCACGACCCGCGTGAGGAGTTCGCCGAGGCGTCCGCGCCGCCGGTCGCCGCGCGCGTCTGACGCCTTCGCGAAAGGCCCTTCCCGTACGCGTACGGGAGGGGCCCTTCGCCGTGTCCGGGCTCCGAACCGCTGCCCGGCCTCAGAACCGCCAGGTCCAGGCGTCGGCGAGCCGGACGCCGGGGCCGTAGAGCTGCTCCAGGGTGCGGCGCAGCATCTCGGCGTGCGGGGTGTCGTCGGTCACCGCGACGCACGAGGCGTGCCAGAACTCGACGTCCCGGGCGGCCTGGCGGCGTTGCCGGTCACCGACCGCGGGTGCCACACCGCGGCGGGCCACGTCGGCGAGCAGTGCCGAGGTGGGACGCTGCCAGGTGCCCATGGTGGCCGAGCCGTTCCGGCCGTACGGGCCGATGAAGAAGCCCTCCGGCATGGCGAACGCGACGCCGGCGGCGGTGGCCCAGCGCATCGGCCAGGGGTCCTGCGGGGTGGCGGTGGGCACCGGCACCAGCACGCCGCCGGGGCGTACGCACTGCCGCCAGTGGCCGCCGGTGACGAACTCGGGCAGCGGCGGCCGGTCCATGGTGGGCAGGGGCGTGGGAAAGACGCTGAGCACCGCCGCGCCGACCGCGACCGGGACGATCCGGCGGGCCCGGCCGGACTCGCCGAGCGCCCGGTCCACGGCGAGCGCGACCACCGTGCCGACGAGCGGCAGCACCGCGAGCGCGAACCGTGTGGGCAGCGCGCCGTCCACCACCGGCAGCCCGGCCAGCAACGCGTACGGGCCGGGGATCCCGGTCCGCTCACCGCCGGCCACCACCTCGGGGCCGAGCGCGAGCGCGGCCATCACCAGCGCGCCGGCCACGAGCGCCACCACCGGTGCACGCCGGCCCAGCCAGACCGCGCAGCCGACGGCGACCAGCAGCAGCGGCCAGCCCAGGAACGAGGTGAACTCGGCCGGGCCGGTGGTGAGCCGTACCGCCTCCGGGCTGCCGAACACCGACAGCGCGGAGAGGCGGGTCCAGGCGATCACGTCGGCCGAGAAGTAGGCGGGCGGGAACATCCCGTCCGCCACGCCCTGCGGGCCGTCGAACTGCACCCACAGCGGGTACGCCAGCACCGGCAGCGCCAGCCCGGCGGCGGCGAGCAGCCCACCGGCGAAGCCGCGGCCGGCCCGGCGCAGCAGGTCCCGGTCGGCCAGTCCGTACGCGACGGCGATCACCGCCAGGGTGAGCGCGGCGAGGAACAGCACCTCCTCGCCGACGAAGACCTGCACGGTGACGACAGCCGCCAGCCCGGCCGTCGAGGACGCCATCCGGCGGCGGTCCGGACCGTCCGCGCGGCCGGCCGGGTCGGCGGCGCGCAGCAGCCGGACCACGAGCCAGACCAGCGCCGGGACCAGCCACTGCGCGGTCATGTGCAGATGGCCGTTGCTCTGCGAGACCATGCCCGGCCCGAAGCCGCACAGCGCCGCGCCGAGCGCGGCCGCGAACCGGCGGGCCCGCAGGACACGGGTGAACAGCAGATACCAGGCGAGCGCCGTACCGGCCATGTTCGCGGCCACGAGCAGGGCGAACGTCACAGGCGCCCCGAACGCCAGCGTGACCGGGGCGAACAGCACGCCCAGCGCCACGACCGAGGTGTTCGCCATCAGGTTGACCCCGTCCGGCGCGTTCAACCGGTCGGTGACCAGGCTCAGCTCGCCGCGCAGGGCGCGCGCGTCCAGCGCCAGGAACCACTCGTACAGCGTCTGGTCGGCCGGGTTGAGCGCGAGCACGCGCGTGCCCGGCGCCGGCCAGAGTCCGTGGGTGAGCCAGCCGGCGAGCGCGACGAACGCCACCCCGACGAGCAGGTCCGCCCGGTGCCGCCGGAGCGCGGCCGTCACCCGCCGCGTGACCGCCGCCGGGCGGGCCGCCCGGGCGTGATCGGGCCCGGGTGCCGTGCGGGCGGCGCTGGTCACGGCCTCGACCATAACGGCCGCACCCGTCGGGGTACGCCGCGTCGCGGCCGAGCCGCTACGGTGAGATCTGCACCGCCGCGTGTCGACGCGCCGGTGTCACCCGCCCGGGTGGTGGAACGGCAGACACGGCCGCCTTAAAAGCGGCTGCCGCAAGGCGTGCGGGTTCGACCCCCGCCCCGGGCACGTGAACTCTCAGCTTTCCCACAGCTAGCCGTCGCACGGGCGATTGCGGCCACGTCTACCCTGGAGTAGCACGTCTACGTGCGATCGACCCCCTGAGGGAGGCCTGAGAAGTGAAGACCTCGAACCCGGTGCTCGCCCGGCTCGGCCAGGCGGCAGAGCGTGAGCGGGCGGCCGGGTACGCCCAGCCCGGGCCGTACGGTCAGCCCGGATACCCCCAGCAGTACCCGCAGCAGCAGTACGGCCCGCAGCAGTACCCCCAGCAGCCCTACGCCCAGCCCTACCCGGGCGGCTACGGCCAGCCGGTGGCCCCGCCCACCGTGACTCCGATGACCCTCGACGACGTGGTCGTCAAGACGGTCCTCATGCTCGCCATCCTCGGCGCCTCGGCCGCGGCGGCCTGGGTGCTCGTGCCGGACTCGCTCGTCGGCGTGGCCTGGATCGGCGCCGCGGTGGTCGGCCTGGTGCTCGGCCTGGTCATCTCGTTCTCGCGGATGGCCAACCCGGCGCTCGTCGTGGCGTACTCGGTCATCGAGGGCGTCTTCGTCGGCATGGTCAGCAAGGCGTTCGAGTCGCTCTACGACGGCATCGTGCTCCAGGCGGTCGTGGCCACGTTCGGCGTGTTCTTCCTGATGGCGATGATCTACAAGGCGCGGATCATCCGGGCCACGCCGAAGTTCGCCCGGATCATGGTGGCGATCATGGCCGGCCTGTTCGGCGTCATGATGGTCAACCTGGTGCTGGCGCTGTTCGGCGTGAACACGCACCTGCGTGACGGCAGCCCGCTCGCGATCGGCTTCAGCCTGGTCTGCATCGTGGTGGCGTCGCTGAGCTTCGTGCTCAACTTCGCCGACATCGAGGAGGGGGTCCGGATGGGCCTCCCGCAGCGCTACTCGTGGACTGCCGCCTTCGGCATCGTGGTGGGCCTGGTCTGGCTCTACATCGAGATCCTGCGGCTGCTCAGCTACTTCCAGGGCGACGACTGACAGCACGCCCTCCCCGACGACGCCCGCCTGCCGCATCCGCGGCGGCGGGCGTCGCCGTTTCCCCGTCCCGGCCGCCCCGCCGGGGGCAGAGTGGGATTCGGTACGTGGGCGGGAGGTGGTCACGGTGCGCAGTGCCAATCCGGTGCTGGACCGGCTGGACGACGTCGGCCGCGCGCAGCGGCAGGTGCTCGGGGTCGGGACCGCCGACGCGATGACGGTGGCCGACGTGGTCAGCCGGACCGTGGGCCTGCTGCTGGTCACCGGCGTCACGGCGGCGGTGTCCTGGGTGGTGGTGCCGCAGGCGGCGTGGATCTCCGCAGCGCTCGCCGGAAGCGCGCTGGCCAGCCTCGCCCTGGTGCTCGTCATCTCGCTGAAGCAGATCACCAGCCCGCCGGTCATCGTCGGGTACGCGGTGCTTCAAGGGCTGCTGCTCGGGGTGGCCAGCCGGGCGTTCGAACTGGTCTATCCGGGCATCGTGGCGCAGGCGGTGGTCGGCACGTTCGGCGTCTTCCTCGGCATGGCCGTGCTCTACCGGGCCCGGCTGATCCGCGCCACCCCGCGCCTGGCCCGCCTGGTCATCGGCACGCTCGTCGGGATCGTGGCGATCGGGCTGGTCAACCTGTTCGCGTACCTGTTCACCGGGCGGCAGGGGGCGGTCGTCTACAGCCTCAGTGACCGGGTGGGCTGGTTGCCGTACCTGTTCTCGGTGGTGGCGATCATCGCGGGCGCGCTCAGCTTCATCCTCGACTTCGACCTGGTCGAGCGGTCGGCCGCGAACCGGTTGCCCCGCCGGTACGCCTGGTACTGCGCGTTCGGACTGCTGGTCGGGCTGATCTTCCTGTACTGGCAGATCCTCCGCCTGCTCAGCTATGTACGCCGCTGACCGTAGACTCGGCGGCGATGAGCGCAGCGGAACTGGACCGGGCGGTGACCCTGCTGGTCCGACAGATCGGCCACTGGCAGCAGCCGCGCTGGTCGGCCAAGGCCGACGGCGGCAACATGTCCCGCGCCGACCTGGTGCACAAGCTGGTCCAGGAGATCGCCAACCTGGCCGCCGACGCGGCCGGTGAACCGCGCCGCGTGGTGCCCCGGCTCCCCACCGACCTGGCGCTGCCCGACCAGCTCCGCGTGGTCGCCGCCGACCTGGCCCTTGCGGCTCCGGCGGAGCCGGTGCTGGCCGAGGCGGCCGAGGCGGTGGCTCGCACCCGCTCGGCTCTGTAGGCCCGCCGCCCCGGGTGGCAGTGGGTGAGAACCGTCCGCTCAGCGCTTCAGCCAGCGGCGTACCTTCCGGTGCCGGGCCCGGTCGCGCGCCCGCAGCACCGCCGGGCGGTCGTGGCCGGCGGCCTCGGCCTGCCGCGCGTGCAGCAGGCCGTAGGTGAACGTGTTCTCGCCGTCGGCGTACGCCTGGAGCGCCTGACGCCGGAGCACCTCGCGGGTCACCACCGAGTCCTGGTGGGTGCCGAGCAGATCCTGGAGCGCCTTGAATCGCTTCACCAGGCGTGCGGCCGGCTTGCCGGCGGCCGGCTTCCGCACCTCCACCGCGTACCGGGCGGCCTTGAGCTTCTTGCGTGCCTCGTGCAGCGCGCCGTCCCCGGACGGCCCGGCGACGGTGAACGCCCGGTCCAGCCGCTCATCGGCGCGGCGTACCGCCCGGCGGATCCTGCGGTCCACCCAGCGTCGGCCGACGTCGGCGGGCGGGGCGTCGGCCAGCCGGTCGAGGCGGGCCAGCAGTTCGGGGTAGCGGTCGGAGTCCAGCGCGGACCGCAGCGCCGCGGTCGCCTCGGCCAGGTCGGCGGCGAACCGTTCGCCGATCCGCGCGGCCACCGGGCCGAGCACCAACTCGTCCGGCAGCTCGTGCACCGCGTCGGTGAGCCGAACGGCCATCACCTGGGTGTCGCGGACCCGCCCCAGCTCGCTGCCGAGTCCGCGCAGTTCGGCTCGTAGCGTCTCGCTCTCCCTGCGGTCCCACAGGCCCCGGAAGGTACGCAACGTCGCCCGCAACCGGCGGGTCGCAACGCGCATGTCGTGGACCGCGTCCTCGTCCCCCTGGTACGCGGCCGCGTGGTTGCCGACGATCGCGTCCCGCTGCGCCCGGACGTACGCGAGGACCGGCGCCGCCGGGCCGTCCGGTTCCCGGTCGTCGAAGCGCTCGATCCGGGCGGCGACGGCCCGGTGCGACTTGCTGACCGCCACGTCCTGCGCGCCGGCCGCGTGCAGCCGCTCGCCGAGGGCGTCCAGCAGACCCTCGTCGCCCTCGACCAGCTCGATCTCGATCTCGTGCCAGGCCCGCTCCGCGCCGTCCACGAGGTCTTCGGACCGGACGTCGTCCTCGGCGACCTCGGCCAGCACCCGGTCGTCCGCGTCCAGCAGCTTGCGTTCCCGGCGGCGGTTGACGACCCGGGCCGCCGGAGCGACAGGACGACCGCGCGACGCGGCCCGGATCAGCGCGGCCAGCTCGGGCGGCGGGCCGTCGTCGGACGCCCCGGCCGGGAACTGATGCTCGACCCGGGCGCCGCCGACCGCGCCCACCTTGAGATGCCAGCCCGCGTCGTGCCCGCCGGTACGCCGACGCAGCGCGTGCCCGCTGCGCAGCAGGAGCAGATCGTCGGTGTCCCAGTAGACGGCGTCCAGATCCGAGACGGTGGCGTCGGACATGGTCACGACGCCACCGCACCCGGTCAGGTCGGGCAGCTGGAAACCCTCGTCGCCGGAGTACTTGCGCTCACGTTCCACGACGGTTGCCATGCGGCTTCCCGTACCCGGCCCGGGCTCCGGCGAACCGGTCTCAGCTCAGTCGTTCGAGCACCATCGCCATGCCCTGGCCGCCGCCGACGCACATGGTCTCCAGACCGATGGTCTTGTCGTGCCACTCCAGCGAGTTGAGCAGCGTGCCGGTGATCCGCGCGCCGGTCATGCCGAACGGGTGGCCGACGGCGATCGCGCCACCGGCGACGTTCAGCTTCTCCTCCGGGATGCCGAGCTGCCGGTACGAGGGGATCACCTGGGCGGCGAACGCCTCGTTGATCTCGACCAGGTCGACGTCGTCGATGGTCATGCCGGCACGCTTGAGCGCCTGCTTCGACGCCTCGACCGGGCCCAGGCCCATGATCTCGGGGGAGAGCCCGGTGACACCGGTGGAGACGATCCGGGCCAGCGGGGTGAGCCCCAGCTCGGACGCGCGCTGCGCGCTCATGATCACCACGGCGGCGGCGCCGTCGTTGAGCGGGCAGCAGTTGCCCGCGGTGATCCGGCCGTCCGGGCGGAACACCGGCTTCAGCCCGGCCACCGCCTCCAGGGTCACCCCGGCACGCGGACCGTCGTCGGTGCTGACCACGGTGCCGTCCGGCGTGGTGACGGGGGTGATCTCGCGGGCCCAGAAGCCGTCCGCGATCGCCTTCTCGGCGAGGTTCTGGCTGCGGACGCCGAACGCGTCCATGTCCTCGCGGGTCACGTCGTAGACCTGGGCCAGGTTCTCCGCGGTCTGCCCCATGGCGAGGTAGATGTCGGGGAGCTGACCGGCCTCGCGCGGGTCGGTCCACACCTCGGCGCCGCCCTTCGCGCGGGCCGAGGAACGTTCCCGCGCCTCGGCGAAGCGGGGGTTCTCCCAGCCGCCCCCGACCAGCGCCTGCGCCTCCGGCGGGAGCGTGTCCGAGTTGCCCCGGGCGTACCGGGAGACCATCTCCACACCGGCGGAGATGAACACGTCGCCCTCGCCGGCCCGGATCGCGTGCATCGCCATCCGGGTGGTCTGGAGCGAGGACGCGCAGTAACGGGTCAGCGTGGCGCCGGGCAGGCCGTCCAGCCCCATCAGGGTGGCGACGACCCGGGCCATGTTGAAGCCCTGCTCGCCACCGGGCAGACCGCACCCGAGGTAGAGGTCGTCGATGGTGGTGGGGTCGAGCGCTGGGACCTTGTCGAGGGCGGCCTGGACGATCGTTGCGGCGAGGTCGTCCGGGCGGACCTCGCGGAGGGAACCCTTGAACGCGCGGCCGATGGGGGACCGGGCGGTGGCGACGATGACGGCGTCGCGGGGCGACTCAATCGGCATGAGCCAACGTTAACGCGCTAGTAACATGCCCGGGAAGCCGCGAGGCGGGCGGGAAATGTCACCCCGTGGGCGGTCGCCGGTGGTGCCGGAACGCGACAGCGGCGGCGGCCTCGACTGCCGGGAGCAGGGCGTGCGCCCACACCCGGTAGCCGTCGGCAGACGGATGGAAGCCGTCGTGGCACAGCGTGCCCGCGTCCGCGCGGAATACCGGACCGGTCTCGGTGCCCAGGTCGACGACGGTGCCGCCGGCGTCCAGCACGGCCGCCGTCTGGGCCCGTGCCATCCGCCGTCCGGACCAGCCGAGCACCTGGCGCAGCGGGGCGGCGACCGCGCGGACGGCGCCGAGATCCGGACACGTGCCCACGACCACCTCGACGTGCGCCTCCCGCAGCCGGCGTACCGCCGAGCCGAGATAGGCCGCCGCGTCACCGGGCCGGGCCATGGCAGTCGCGTCGTTTGCCCCGATCAGCACCACCGCCACGTCGGGCCGCTCGCCGAGCAGTGCCCGCGCCACCTGGGTGGCCAGATCGGTCGCGCGCGAGCCGGAGACACCGACGCTGGACAACTGCACCCGGCGGCCGGACGGTCCCTCGGCGAGCAGGTTGGCGAGCTGGCCGCCGATGGTGTCCTCGAACCGGTCGACGCCCACGCCGAGCGCCGACGAGTCGCCCAGCAGCACCAGTCGCAGCGGCAGAGCGTCGGCGCGTCCGACCGTCGCGCGCAGCATCAGACCCAGCTCGGGCTGGGCGTACTCCCGGCTACGGGCGGCGACGGCCTGGCCGGCCAGGACCGCCGCCCCGCCCACCGTGCCGGCCAGCAGCGACAGGGCCGCCGCCCGGCCCCACCGGGCCACCTCACCGCGCTCGCTCATGACAGCACTCCGCTTCGCTCCGTGCCGCCATGAGGCACCTCCGCGCCGAGCCGGCCGATTCGCTCGCTGCGCTCGCTCATGACAGCACTCCGCTTCGCTCCGTGCCGCCATGAGGCACCTCCGCGCCGAGCCGGCCGATTCGCTCGCTGCGCTCGCTCATGCCGTTCCCTCCAGCGTTGCCGAGTCGGCGGCGCTGCCGGTCGATGGCACCGCGCCGACGCCGAAGAAGGCCCGCCGGCGAAGCTGCGCCCACCGCCCGCCCGGCCCGCGGTCGCGCCCCCGGAACTGGGCGCCGCTGACTTCCGTGCCGGCGTGCCGGGCCGCCTGCTGGGCGGCCTCCGGGAGCGACCGTACGCCTTCCACGCCGGGCAGGACAGGCCCGCGTTCCGGGACCGCGCCCAGGGCGGACAGCGCGGTGGGCAGCAACGCCGCCGCTGCTATCGCATACCCCTCGGCGGAGGGGTGGAATCGGTCCCAGGCGAACATCCGACCGGGGTCGGCGGCGAACCGCGGCCCGAGCATGTCGCCGAGCGAGACGGCACGGCCGCCGGCCTCGACCACTCCCACCGTCTGCGCGGCGGCCAGCTGGCGGCTCCAGCGCCGGGCCAGCCAGCGCAGCGGCGGCTGGATCGGCCGGATGGTGCCCAGGTCGGGACAGGTGCCGACGACCACCTCACAGCCGGCTGCCCGCAGCGTGCGGACCGCGTCGACCAGGTAGCGCACGGCCACCGGGAACGGTGTGCGGTTGGTGACGTCGTTGCCGCCGACCAGGATCACCGCCACGTCCGGCCCGACCTCCAGGGCGGATTCGACCTGCGGCTTCAGGCCGGACGACAGCGCGCCGACCACGGCGAACCGGTGCAGCCGGACCGGCCGGTGCAGCCGGCGGGACAGCCCGGTGGCAAGCAGCGAACCCGGCGTCTCCCGGCGCCTGTGCACGCCGTAGCCGGCCGCGGAGGAGTCGCCCAGGACGACCACGGTGATCGGAGGACCGGGCAGCCTGGCTCCGTAGACGCCGTCGCAGCGAGGCGGCGGGGCCTGGGCCATCGGGATGGTGCGGCGAGCCTGCCGGGCCTGGCCGAGCAGCACCCCGCCGGTGGCGAGGGTGGCCGCCACCGTGGCGCCCGTGCCGACCGCCGCGAGGCGGACGATCTGCCGGGCGCGCTGCCGGCGGACCGGCGCGACGGAACCAGCGTCCCCCATGAACCGACAGTATCGCGCCGGTACGACCACTGCTGTCCGTGATCGGATGGCTGGGCGACGCCCGGAATGGGTACCGGTGGGGTAGTGGGTGCGGACTTGCCACCGGGCCGCACCATGGTCGGGCAGAGAGGGGCGACATCATGGGGAAGACGTTGAAGCGCAGCGCCGCGTTCGCCGCGCTGGCCCGGGCGCTGGCGGCGGGCACGCGGGGCGGGCCGTCGCTCGGGGCCCGGCTGGCGGCGCTGCCGCGGATGATCCGCGCGACCAGCCGGGGCGAGTACGACGGTGGCCTGCGCCTGGCGCTGATGGCCGGGGCGACGGCGTACATCGTCTCCCCGATCGACCTGCTGCCGGAGATCCCACTGGCGATCTTCGGACTGGCCGACGACGCGGTCATGGTCACCTGGCTGGCCGGCAGCGTGCTCGCCGAGACCGAGCGGTTCCTGGAGTGGGAGACGCGTCGCAGCTCCGTCATCCCGGGGCATGCGGTGCCCTGAGGGCACGTACGCTGGTCGGCGAACTGACGGCTGACCGACCGCCCCACGACGGCGGCGCGACGAAGGGCACAACGAGGTGCAGTACTACGACAACGTCGTCGAGCTGATCGGCAACACCCCGCTGGTCCGCCTGCGCAACGTCACCGAGGGCATCCAGGCCACCGTGCTGGCGAAGGTGGAGTACGTCAACCCGGGCGGCTCGGTCAAGGACCGGATCGCGCTGCGCATGGTGGAGGACGCCGAGAAGGCGGGCATCCTCGGGCCGGGCGGCACGATCGTGGAGCCGACCAGCGGCAACACGGGCGTCGGGCTGGCCCTGGTGGCCCAGCTGCGCGGCTACCGCTGCGTCTTCGTCTGCCCGGACAAGGTCAGCCAGGACAAGCAGGACGTGCTGCGCGCGTACGGCGCCGAGGTGGTGGTCTGCCCGACCGCCGTCGCGCCGGAGGACCCGCGCTCCTACTACAACGTCTCCGACCGGCTGGCCCGGGAGATCCCCGGCGCGTGGAAGCCCAACCAGTACAGCAACCCGGCCAACCCGCGCTCGCACTACGAGACCACCGGCCCGGAGCTGTGGCGGCAGACCGAGGGGAAGATCACCCACTTCGTCACGGGCGTCGGCACCGGCGGCACCATCTCCGGCATCGGCCGCTACCTCAAGGAGGCGTCCGAGGGCCGCGTGAAGGTGATCGGCGCGGACCCGGAGGGCTCGGTCTACTCGGGTGGCACCGGCCGTCCGTACCTGGTCGAGGGCGTCGGCGAGGACTTCTGGCCGGAGACGTACGACCGGAAGATCGCCGACGAGATCGTCGAGGTGTCGGACAAGGAGTCCTTCGAGATGACCCGCCGGCTGGCCCGCGAGGAGGGGCTGTTGGTCGGCGGCTCCTGCGGCATGGCGGTGGTGGGCGCGCTGGAGGTGGCCCGCAAGGCCGGCCCGGACGACGTGATCGTGGTGCTGCTGCCGGACGGCGGCCGGGGCTACCTGTCGAAGATCTTCAACGACAGGTGGATGGCCCGGTACGGCTTCCTCGACGGCTCGGGCACCGAGCCGACAGTCGCCGACGCGCTCGCCGGCAAGCCCGGTGGCCTGCCCGAGCTGGTGCACGTGCACCCGACCGAGACGGTCCGCGACGCGATCGACTACATGCGCGAGTACGGCGTCTCCCAGCTGCCGGTGCTGAAGGCCGAGCCGCCGGTGGTGACCGGTGAGGTGGCCGGCTCGATCGCCGAGAAGGACCTGCTCGACGCCCTGTTCACCGGCCAGGCGCACCTGCACGACACGATCGAACGGCACATGGGCGAGCCGCTGCCGATGATCGGTGGCGGCCAGCCGGTGAGCGAGGCGGTCGGGCTGCTGGAGAAGGCGGACGCGGCGCTGGTGCTTGTCGACGGCAAGCCCAAGGGCGTGCTGACCCGGCAGGACCTGCTGGCTCACCTCGGCACCCGCTGAGCCCGACTGTAGGGAAGGGCCCTCTGTCGCCAGAGGGCCCTTCCCTACAGGGGCCGGGCATAGCGGAGCTGGGGGACCGGCACCTGGCCGATGTGCTCGTCCCGCTGGAGACCGGTGGCGGCCCAGCCACCGCGCTCGTAGAACCGGCGGGCGGTGGCATTGTCCCGCAGCACCCACAGCGCCGCCCGGGTCCATCCCCGCGCCCGCATCGCGTCAAGCGCGTCCACCATCAGCGCCCGGCCGGTGCCCCGGCTCCGCTCGGACGGCTCCAGGTGGATCGCGCTGAGTAGCCCCGTCGCCGGATCGCCCTCGTCGTCCGGCCCGAGGTAGCTGAAGCCCACCAGCAGCCCGTCCCGCTCGGCCACGGTCATCCGATGGTCAGCGCCCTCCCAGGTCAGCCGCTCCACCCAGTAGCGGCCCATCGCCTCCGGCGTCGGGTCGGCCAGCGCCTCGGCCGGCAGGAACGACGAGTACGCCGCCACCCGTGAGCGCTGATGCAGAGCGCCGACCGCCATCAGGTCGGCCTCGGTCGCGGAACGTAGGGAGATCGTCACCCGGGCGACGGTACCCGCCGGGGCGGCACCTGCACCGTCTGGAGATCCTCGGCGATCACCAGATCACCGGTGAAGTGCTCCCGGGCCTCCTCCTGGAAGCGGCGCGGGTCGGCGTACCGCTGGGAGAAGTGGGTGAGCACGAGCGTGCGTACCCCCGACTCGGCTGCCACCCGCGCGGCCTGGCCGGCGGTGAGGTGCCCGACCTCGGCGGCGAGCGCCGCCTCCGACTCCAGGAACGTCGACTCGATCACCAGCAGGTCGGCGTGCTCGGCCAGCGCGTACACGCCGTCGCAGAGCCCGGTGTCCATCACGAAGGCGAACCGCTGTCCCGGCCGGGTCACGCTCACCTCGTCCCGGCTGACGCGGCGTCCGTCGCGGTCCAGGTGGCCCTCGCGCAGCAGCCTTCCGGTGTCCGGACCGGCGATGCCGTACGCGGCCAGCCGCTCCGGCAGCATCCGGCAGCCGTCCGGCTCGACCAGGCGATATCCGTACGTCTCGACGGGGTGCCGCAGCCGGCGGGCCTCCAGCGTGCCGATGCCGAGGGCGAACCGCTGCCCGTCGGTGGCGACCGGCTCGACGGCGAGTTCGGCGGTCTCGTGGAAGCTTGAGGCGTGGCGCAGCCGGGCGAAGTACTCGGCGCCGCCGGCCGGGAAGTGCACAGCCACCGGGCGCGGTACGCGGTCCAGCGAGAGCCGCTGGATCATGCCGGGCAGCCCGAGGCAGTGATCGCCGTGGAAGTGGGTGACGCAGATCCGGGTCAGGTCGGTGGCGGTGATCCCGGTGTGCAGCATCTGCCGCTGGCTGCCCTCGCCCGGGTCGAAGAGGATCACCTCGTCGTCCCAGCGCAGCAGATAGCCGTTGTGGTTGCGCTGCCGGGTCGGGGCCTGGCTGGCCGTACCGAGCACCACCAGCTCACGCATGGACACGGCATCCTCCGGAAGGCAAAAAGCGACCCCCGGGGCTTCCGCGCTCGCGCGCGGGCCGGCTGGACTGGGCCGGCACCCCGGGGGTCGGGTGGCTGTCGTGGTTTCGCCGCACCGCTGCCACACGGTCTCGACGATCCTGCAGGTGCCCGCCTCGCGGCGGACGAGTTTTCACTGTCGAGGACAGCGGCTAGCGGACAGCCACCTCACGAGTCCGATTGCTATACAAGTCTGGACCACCTCCCTTCCCGTGTATCGCCACGCTATCCACTTCCCGGCGGCCACGGCAACGGATTTCGATCACAGGCCCGTCAGTCCAGGCCGATCGGGCCCTCGCGGGGGCCTTCCTCGTTCGCCGGCTGCACCGCCAGCGACGGGAAGTCGGCCAGGTCGCCCTCGGGCTCGGCGTCCCACTCCGGGAAGACCAGCGGGCTCTGGAGATAGAGGCAGAGCAGCTGGGTGAGCTGGTGCAGCCCGTCGAGGTGGGTGCGCTCGTGGCCGTGGGTGGCGTCCACGCCGAAGCCGAGCAGCGCCACCCGGGCGTGCGCCCCGGCCTCGACCGCCGCTGCCACGTCCGAGCGGTAGTAGTCGAAGACGTCCCGGACCAGGTCGACGCCGTGCTCCTTGGCGATCGAGGCCAGGTTCCGGGTCAGGTGGTAGTCGAACGGGCCGACGCCGTCGCCCATCGCCAGCGTGGCAGCGGTCTCCCGGGACTGCTGGCCCGGCGCGACCACCGCCGCGTCCACCGAGACGATCTCCGCGACGTCCGGGTCCAGCCCGTGGCTCGCGCCGTGGCCGATCTCCTCGGTGACGGTGACCAGCAGGTGCGCGGTGACCGCCGGGGTGACCCCGGCGTCGACCATCGCCTTGAACGCGGTCAGCACCGCCGCCACGCCCGCCTTGTCGTCCAGGTGCCGGGACTTGACGTACCCGCTGGGGGTGATGCTCGGGTTGGGCAGGAACGCCACGAAGTCCCCGGCGTCGATGCCGAGCGCCCGCAACCCGGCCTCGTCGTGCACCGGCTCGTCCACCCGCACCTCGACCAGCTCCCAGCCGACGCCCTGGAGGTCGACCGCCTCGTTGTAGCGGTGACCGCTCGCCTTCAGCGGCAGCACCTGGCCGGTGACGACCCGCTCCAGGTCGTCGGTGAAGATCCGCACGTGGGCGCCCTCGGCGAAGCGGGCGCTGTGCGTACCGATCTGATTGATCTCCAGCCGGCCGTTCTCCTTGAGTCGCTTCACCATGCCGCCGATGGTGTCGGTGTGCACCACCACGGCCCGGTCGGCGCCGGTCGACCGGGGGCCGGGCAGGCAGGCGCTCAGCGCTCCGCGACGGGTCAGCGTGGAGCTGATCCCGATCGCGGAGAGCCGCTCGCCCACGTACTGCTGGATGTGATCGGTGCGCCCCGACGGGCTGGGGATCTCCAGCAGCTCCACCAGCACCTGGCGGAGGTAGTCGAGGTCGAGCTTGAGCGGTTGGGGTTTGCGTGCGGTCATACCCCAGAGCCTGCCGCACCGGCAGGCGACCAGAGTCGCTGCGGTGCCCGGGTACCCGGGAAGAGCAGGTCGACGAAGCGTTCGGCGGTGGGCTGCGGCTCGTGGTTGGCGAGTCCGGGGCGCTCGTTCGCCTCGATGAACACGTGTTCCTGCTGGTCCGGGGCCGGTACCAGCAGGTCCAACCCGGTGACCGGGATGTCCAGTGCCCGGCTGGCCGTCACGCACGCCTCGGCGATCGCCGGGTGCAGCTCGGCGGTCACGTCGTGGATCGTGCCGCCGGTGTGCAGGTTGGCAGTCCGCCGGACCGCCAGCACCTCGCCCTCCGGGAGCACGTCGTGCATCCGGTAGCCGGCCTCGGCCACCACCTCGCGGGTCATGTCGTCGATCGGGATGCGGGACTCGCCACCGGTGGCGGCGGCCCGGCGGCGGGTCTGCCGCTCGATCAGCTCGGTGATGTCGTGCACCCCGTCGCCGGTGATCTGCGCCGGCCGGCGCACCGCGGCGGCGACCACCTCGTGGTCGATCACCACGACCCGCAGGTCCTCGCCCGCGCGCAGCTCCTCGATCAGCACGTCCGGGCAGAACCGGCGGGCCAGCTCGACGGCGGCGGTCAGCGCCTCCGGCGTACGCACGCCGACGGTGATGCCGTTGCCCTGCTCGCCCCGCGCCGGCTTGACCACCACCGGGCCCACCTCGTCGAGGAACGCGACGTCGTCGGGCTCGCCGGTGGCGGTGCGCCCGCGCGGCACCGCCAGCCCCGCCTCGGTGAGGATGCGCCGGGTCACCCGCTTGTCGTCGCAGCGGCTCATCGCCACCGCCGAGGTCAGCTCCGACAGCGACTCGCGGGTGTGGATGGTCCGGCCGCCGGTGGTCAGCTTCAGCTCACCCCAGTGCGGGTCGGTCACCTCCACCCGGATGCCCCGGCGCATCGCCTCGTCCGCGACGATCTTCGCGTACGGGTTGAGCTTGTCGTACCCCGCGGGCATGGCGGGCAGGAACAGGCGTTCGTTGATCGGGTTCTTCCGCTTGACGCAGAGCGTGCCGGTGCGGTGGAAGCCGAGGCGCTCGTACAGCCGGATCGCGCCCGAGTTCTCGGCCAGCACGGACAGGTCCACGAACGCCCGGCCGCGCTCGTCGAGCCGGTCGGCGAGCGTGGTGAGCAGCGCCTGGCCGGTGCCGGGCGGTGCGGTGTTGAAGTCGACAGTCAGGCACCACAGGCTGGCGCCGTTCTCCGGGTCGCCGAAGACCGCGACGTGGTCCACGCCGGTGATGGTGCCGACCACCTCGCCGGTGGTGTCCTCGGCCACCAGGTGCAGGAACCGGTCCGTGCCGGCGTTGTCCACGAGCACCTCGACCGGGGCGGTGACCATGCCGTTGCGCGCGTAGATCCGGTTCACCGCCTCCGCGTCGGCGGCGTCACGCAGGTTCCGGACGGTCAGCCCGGGCACCTCGCCGCTCTCGGTGGCGGCGGGCCGCCTCTCGCCCAGCGGCAGCCGGTAGGTCAGCGACGGGTCGATGAACAACTCGTCCGGCAGCCGGGACACCAGCACGTGCGGGTCGCGCAGGTAGATGCAGATGTCCCGGGCGCCGACCGCCTCGGAGCGCAGCACGTCGGCGACGTGCACCTGGTCGTCGAACGTCTGCCCGAACACCAGCCGGCCCCAGCCGCAGTCCAGCACCACGCCCGAGGCGTGGGTGGTGTCCGGCTGCCGCGGCTCCGGCGTACCCGGGGCGACCGGGTCACCGCCGGGGCCGGTGAGTTCCCGGCGCCGGCCCAGCACCCGCTCACGGTCGGTACGTGCCGTTCCGGTGGCGAGGGTGTCGGTCACTGTCAGTCGATTCCGTGGCTCTGGAGCCACATTTCCAGGAGTCCCAGTTGCCACAGCTTGTTTCCGTTCAACGGGGTCAGTTCGGCATTCGGGTCGGCGAGCAGCGCGTCGACGTAGTCGGCGCGGAACAGGTCACGACGGCGCGCCTCCGGGGCGGTGAGCGCGTCGCGTACCCGGTCGAGGAGCTTGCCCTCCAGGTGGGTGAGGCCGGGCACCGGGAAGTAGCCCTTGGGCCGGTCGATGACCTCGTGCGGCAGGACCCGGCGCCCGATCTCCTTGAGCACGCCCTTGCCGCCCTGGGCCAGCTTCAGCTCCGGCGGGCAGCTCGCGGCGAGTTCGACGAACTCGTGGTCGAGGAACGGCACCCGGGCCTCCAGCCCGTGCGCCATGGTCATGTTGTCGACCCGCTTGACCGGGTCGTCGGTCAGCATGACCTGGGTGTCGATCCGCAGGCCGGCGTCCACGGCGGTCTGCGCCCCCGGGCTGCCCAGGTGCGCGGCCACGAACTCCCGCGCCGGATCGCCGTCGGCCAGCCACGCCGGGTTGAGCACCCGGGCCAGTCCGGCCGCGTCGCGGTCGAAGAAAGCCTTCGCGTACGTCTCGAGCGCCTGCTCCCGGTCCACCCCGGCCAGCGGCGGGTACCAGTGGTAGCCGCCCAGGATCTCGTCCGCGCCCTGGCCCGACTGCACCACCTTGACGTGCCGCGCGACCTCCTGGCTGAGCAGCCAGAACGCGACGCAGTCGTGGCTGACCATGGGTTCGCTCATGGCCGAGACGGCGGCCTCCAGCGGCGGCAGCAGGTCGCCGGTGGGCACCCGGATCTGGTGGTGGTCCGTGCCGAACGTCTTCGCCACCAGGTCGGAGTAGACGAACTCGTCGCCCTCCCGGCCGCCGACCGCGTCGAAGCCGATGGAGAACGTGGCCAGGCCGGAGCGGGCCTGCCCCTCGCCGGCGAGCAGCGCGACGACCAGGCTGGAGTCGAGGCCGCCGGAGAGCAGCACGCCCACCGGCACGTCGGCCACCATGCGGCGGCGTACGGCGGTGGTCAGCGAGTCGAGCAGTGCGTCCTGCCAGTCCCGCTCGGACCAGCCGGCCCGCTCGGCGGCACGGGCGAAGGACGGATCCCAGTAGACCCGCTCGTGGGTGGAGCCGTCCGCCTCGTACACCCGGACCGTGGCCGGCGGCAGCTTGGTGACGCCGGCCAGGATGGTGCGCGGCGGCGGCACGATGCTGTGGAAGCTCAGGTAGTGGGCGAGCGCCACCCGGTCGATGGTGGTGTCGATGCCGCCACCGGCGAGCAGCGCCGGCAGGGTCGAGGCGAACCGCACCACGCCGGGGGTCTCGGCCAGGTAGAGGGGCTTGATGCCGAGGCGGTCCCGGGCCAGCACCAGGCGTCCGGTGTCGCGCTCGCTGATCGCCACCGCGAACATGCCGATCAGGTGGTCGACGAAGTCGAGCCCCCACTCGGCGTACGCCTTGATCACTACCTCGCTGTCGCCGGACGAGAAGAACCGGTGGCCCTTGGCCTGGAGTTCGGCGCGCAGCTCCCGGTAGTTGTAGATGCAGCCGTTGAAGACACCGGTGAGCCCGGCGGCGGCGTCCACGATGGGTTGGCCGCTCGCCGCGGACAGGTCGATGATCTTCAGGCGCCGGTGTCCCAGCGCGGTCGGGCCCTGCGACCAGACGCCGCTGTCGTCGGGCCCTCGGTCACTCATCGTGGCCGCCATCCGCTCCACGGCCGAGACGTCGGCTCGTGAACCGTCACGACGGAACTCTCCCGCAAGTCCGCACATACGATCCAATGCTGCCAGAGCTTGTTGCGGTTCGCCTGTTGAGACGATGACGAACGTGTGACAGCTTGCTACCATGCGCCGCCACGCACGGTGGTCGCCTGTCATGCCTTCGGTTCCTGTCCTCGCTCCCCCGATGTCGGAAATCAGAGCTCGCGAAGGTGTGAGGAACGCCGCAAACGGGCTGAGGCCAAGGGGGCGGTGGTCGAGTTCATCGCCACGGCCGAAGCCGCAACGGCTGTCGGCGGCGCCGCGGCGGGTCCCAGGCGACCGGGCCGCCCCACCACCCCGCCCAGGCGATTACACCCTGCGGCCGTCACGCGCGCACCGCCGCGCCCCGTCACCGAGCGCATTCCGCCCATCATCGTGGCGGAGTCAGTCGTCAGCCAGCCGCACGATCAGCAGTCCAGCTCGGCAGTCGCATTGTCCTCGATCTGCACCACGTCGGGGTTCCGGCGCAGAGCTTGAACCTGAGCGTCAGTCATGTCAGCGGAGAAGTTGTTGATGAAGTCGAACACTCTGCTCGGGGAGACCGCGGCTCGCGCGGCGACGGTAAGCGGATCACCGCTACAACGGACGAGGACTATGTGCTCACCATCGACGCGCCGTTCCTGTGGGGCACGGAAATGCGGTGCAAGCCGATCGGGTCGGGCTCGATGCGATCGATGTCGGGGTCTTCGGAAAGTGCCGGGACCCCGGCCCTCGGCGACTGTTCCAACTGCAGGCCGGTCAGCCCGGCGCCGGGCATCGTCCGCTACACCAGCATGCTCCACGCCTACATCCTGCCCGCATTCGGCAACCGACGCATCGACACCGTCACTTGCCAAGACGTCAATGCATTCGCCCATCACATCGCCACCGACCGAAACCTGTCCGGCCGGCCCGTCCGACGCATCATCAGCCTCCTCGGACTCCTGCTATGCGAAACCAGCGACGACCATTTCACGTCAAGTACGGACAAAGGTCGCAGGGCAGTTCACTGGGCCAGGAGCCGGTCCAGATGCCGGAGGATGTTGCGGTACCAGGCGATGCTGTCCGGCCACGCGTCGATCGTCTGCTGATCCGCGGCCTTCCGCACGTTCAACACGAATCCCGTCGCCAACTCGTTGCAGAACGGCGCGTCCGGGAAGTTCGGGTGGACCTGGTCATACGCCGTGATCTGCCCGGCGATGATCGCGGCCTGGGCGCGCCTTCCCGCCGGAAGATTAACGTTCACAATGGAGTTCACGAGCCAGTTGAACGAGTCCTGGTCCACTCGGAAATACGCGGCCCCGTAAAAACGACCGTTGCCCCCCTCCACTAACCAACGGTGGTCGTGAACACGTCGAACCATGTCGATGTTGCGAATCTGCTCGCCGGTCTCCTCGTGAAACTCGCGTTCAGCCGCATCCTGAATCGTCTCGCCCTCTTCGATCTTGCCGCCCGGTAGTGCGCTCAATCCAGCCAAGTTCAGTTCCGTGCCGGCCCGGCGAACACCGCTCGAATTTCCCGAGAAGTAATAACCCCGTTGATACTTCGTCCCAACGAACACTCGTCCCGTTTCGTCATGGAGGACCGCGTAAGCGAAATTTGTCACCGTCTGCTGCCTTCTGGTCGCCGTCACTCGATCACGCGCACCGCTATCAAACCGCATCACCAAACCCTGATACGCCGTCGCCGGCACGGCGTGCAGGTGACGAACAATCGGGCGGGCTGGATTCCTCGGCCAAGGCCCGTCCCAAGGATCGCCCCAATGCGCGACACGCTCGTCCGGGCTCACCGGCTCAGCGTGTGCCGGGCCAGCACTTTCATCGAAAGTCATGTTGTTCCTCGATCGGCCTGGTCGCGGTAGATCGGAACAGTAGCGCCGGTTTCGGTGGAGGCGAACCGCCGATAGCAGCTCATCGTTCGGCTCGGCCATCGATTGCCGGACCGTCGCCCGTGCGGTGGACGCGCTCAAGGCTCGCGGTCTGGTCGTCGGCGTGCCGGGGTCCGGCACCTACGTCGCCGAGTAGGCCCCGGCCAGCCGCTCCCCGAAGCGGCCCGGGGACGGTTTGCACCGCTCAGTTGCCGGTCCGCGCGACCCCTACCGGGCATGACGTCCCGTTCGGTCCGTGGTTGCAGTAGCCGTTCGGGCTCGTCGATCCTGGCGAACGGTGCACTACTGAGCCATTTTCATCGTGGGTAGCGGGCCTCCTCGGCGGCTTGGAGGACGAGGATGGCCTGCACGATCGGGGTGGCACGGCGGGGGCAGCAGCGG
>NZ_JBIAKL010000005.1:0-437553 GCF_042872445.1 Micromonospora sp. NPDC005257
CAGCCCGAGCGCGGCTGCGCCAACGCACCCGTGGACGACCACCGGTACGACGACGGCAGACTGCACGTACCACCCGGCGGCGGCGTGGTCGGCGGCGGCGTGGTGGGGTTGCCGCCGCCCCCGTCGACGCGGACGAGCTGCCACTGCTGGTTGGTGCCGTTCCAGTCGTCGTACTGGACGATGCTTCCGCCGTCGGCGGTCGAGGCGCCCTGCACCTCCACCGCCTTGTTGCTGTTGCGGTTGATCAGGCGGACGTAGCCGCTGTCGGAGTCGGCCAGCCGGAACTGCTGGTTGGTCCCGTTCGAATCGGACCACTGCACGATGTTGCCACCGTTGGCGGTGGAGAAGTTGTAGACGTCGAGCACCTTGCCGGACAGCCGCGACTTCAGCCGGTAGTAGCCGCCGCCGGAGTCGACGAACTGCCACTGCTGCTGGTTGCCGTTGTTGCGGGACCACTGCACGATCCGCGCGCCGTCGTTGGTGGCCAGGTTGTAGACGTCGAGCGCCTTGCCACTGTTGCGGTTCACGAGGACGTACCAGGCGTTCGTGTCGACGCTCGCGGCAGCGGCGGGCGCGGACACGGCCGCCACGGCGGCGGCGCCGACGAGGACCGCTGTGGCGCCCGTGGCGACGACTCGCGGCAACCATCCGCGCCGTCGCGGCGGCGACTCCGACGATGGGGACCTACCGAAAGCAAACATGTTCCTCCTTCAGGTCACACATGTTGTGAGCGCTAACAATGCGTCCTGGCGCGTCTACCCCGCAGCCGGCCTGCCCCGCAGCCGTCCGCGCCCGCCCGGTGAGCCATCTACGCCGCCGCCCGGTGCCATCGACTGTGAGCGATAACACGCCGTTCGTCAAGTCGTAACATTCGATGGACGGGTCGTTCACTCCTATGGTCGACGGGTGGACGACACGCAGGTACGGCACGCGTACGGGGCGGCGGCGAGCCTCTACATCGACCTGTTCGGCACCACCGCACAGGTGCACCCCGACGATCTCGCCCTCATCGAGCGTCACCTGGCCGGACGGGCCGGGCCCGTGCTCGACCTGGGGTGCGGGCCGGGCCACCTCACCGACCACCTCCGTACGCGAGGCGTCGACACCACCGGGATCGACATGGTCCCCGAGTTCATCGCGCACGCGCGGGCCACCCATCCGGACGGCGCGTACCGGCTCGGGTCGCTCGACGACCTCGCCGTCCCGACCACTCCGTCGCCGGGATCCTCGCCTGGTACTCGCTGATCCACCTGCCGCCGACGGATCTCGACCGCGTGCTGGCGGAGTTCCGCCGCGCGACAGTGCCGGGTGGGCCGCTCGTGGTCGGCATCTTCGTCGGCGACGAGGTGGCGCCTTCGACCACAAGGTGGCCACCGCGTACCGCTGGCCGGTGGACGAGTTCTCCGCACGGCTGCGACGAGCCGGGTTCGCGGAGGTGGAGCGCCTGCCGCGCCTCGACGACGACAACCACCGCCCGCACGCCGCCGTCGTAGCCGTCGCGTCCGGCCCTGAGCGAAAATCGGCGTGAACGAATACCGGCCGCTGTGCCAAGATCGGCGTTCGGAGCCCGACGGCCGGAAGGACGCCATGCCCGCGTACGCCATCGCCCATCTCCAGGACGCCGCCCCGCATCCGGACATCGCCGAGTACATCGAGCGTCTCCCGGCCACCCTCGCCCCCTACGACGGCCGTTTCCTCGTGCACGCCACGCCGCACGAGGTGAAGGAGGGCACCTGGCCCGGAGGCGTCGTGGTGCTCGGCTTCCCGGGTATCTCCGAGGCGCGGGCCTGGTGGGACTCGCCCGCCTACCAGGAGATCGCGCCGCTGCGCTCGCGGCACATCGAGGGCGACATCATCCTGGTCGAGGGCGTCCCCGACAACTACTCCCCGACCGGCATCGTGCAGGCGATCCGGGCGGCGGCCTCCTGAGCATGCCCGGCCGCCGCGCCCGCGATCTGGGGGTCGTCGTCGGGTCGCTGCCCACCGGGCCGCACAACGCGATCACCGACGTCCCCGGCGTGCTGGTCGGGCACACCACCGTCGACGACGGCGCCGACCTGCACACCGGCGTCACCGCGATCGTGCCGAGCGGGCTCGGCCCCGGCCGGTGGACGCTGCCCGCCGCCGTGTACGTCGGCAACGGCCACGGCAAGCTCGTCGGCTCGACCCAGGTGGACGAGCTCGGCGTACTGGAGTCTCCGGTCGTGCTGACCGCCACGCTGTCGGTGTTCCGGGCGGCGGACGCGCTGCTCGGGTATCTGATGGCGGGCCGGCCGGACGGGCTGTCGTTCAACCCCCTGGTCGGTGAGACGAACGACGGGCACCTGTCGGACATCCGCCGCCGCCCGATCACCGAGGCGCACGTCCTGGCCGCAGTCACCGGGGCGACCGGTGGGCTCCCCGCCGAGGGCTGTGTCGGGGCCGGTACCGGCACCACGGCCCTGGGCTACAAGGCGGGCATCGGCACCTCGTCCCGCACGGTCGGGGCCGCCGGCCACACCCGGACGGTCGGTGCCCTGGTCCAGTCCAACTTCGGCGGCGTCCTCACCGCGCTCGGCGTGCCGCTTCCAGTCGACGAGCTGGTGCCTGCCGTCGACCCGACCGAGCCGCCGGGCAACTCGTGCATGATCGTGGTGGCGACCGACGTACCCCTGGACGCGCGGCAGCTCCGGCGGCTCGCCCGCCGGGCCGTGTTCGCCATGGCCCGGGTGGGCGCGTCCTTCAGCAACACGAGCGGCGACTACGCGATCGCGTTCACCACGTCGGATCAGCCGCCGATCCCGGACGCCGCGATCGACCCGGTGTTCGCCGCCGTCCTGGACGCGGTGGAGGAGGCGCTGCTCAACTCGCTCTTCACGGCCGTCACCACCACCGGCGTGGGCGGTCGCACCAGTCATGCGGTTCCGCACCGGGCCGCCGTCGAACGGCTGGCGGCGGCGGGCCGGCTCACCGACCGGCCGCACGACTGATCCATAGTCGTCGGACGGCGGTGACCGACGGACGACAGTGGTGCTGACAGTGGTGATCGATGTGTCTTCCCGGTGCAGGCCGCCCTCAGCGGCGCGGCGGCATCGACGCGACGCTCACCGCCGCGGTCGGCCGACAGGCTGTTCACTCCACTGACCGCGTGAGCCCAGCCGCCGTCCCACTCCGGGCCCCCGCCGTCGGCCGTTCGGTGAAGGGCTGACTCCAATCATCCGCGGCATCGACACCGACCCTCTGCCCGGCACCGGCCGTTTCGTCGCTTGTCGCGCCGGCAACGGCCGGTCTGTCGGCTCAGCGACACTCCAGGTCGGACGGTTCGCTCCACACTGCCGGCTGTGACCCAACTCCCTCCCCAGAATCCCTGGCACGGGCAGGTGCCGCCGCCACCGCCCCATCGGCCCGGCCTGCCGTTCACACCGCCCCGGCCGTCGTGGTGGCGTCGCCAGCCCGCCGCGCTCAAGGTGCTCCTCGTCAGCGGCATCGCGGTGCTCACCTGCTGCGGCGGGCTGCTCGGCATCGGCATCGCCGCCGGTCCCGCCACCGAGCAGAGCACGTCGCCGGAGAAGGCCGTCGCCCAGGAGGTGCCGACCGTGGCGGCACCCGCCACCACCACCGCCGCGCCGACGGCCGAGGCCGGCTCCGTCTCACCGGAGCCGCCGCCCTCATCCACCGCTGCCGCGCCGACCACCGCGAAGCCCGCGTCGAAGCCGAAGCCGCGCAAGACCACGGCACCCGCCGTCTACTACAAGAACTGCGACGCCGTACGCGCAGCGGGCAAGGCGCCGCTGCGCCGCAGCGAGCCGGGGTACCGGACCGGACTGGATCGTGACCTCGACGGCGAGGCGTGTGAGCCGGGCGGGGGCAACGGCGACTCCGGCGGCGGCAGCACGGGCGGCGGCAGCACCGGTGGTGGCGGCAACGATCCGCGTTTCGGCACCTGCAAGGAGGCGAACGCCAACGGGTACGGCCCGTACACGCAGGGCAGGGATCCGGAGTACTACTGGTACATCGACCGGGACAACGACGGCACGGTCTGCGAGTGAAACCGACGCCGGGCGGACCGTACGGCGCCGCCCCGGCGGTCACTCCAACTCGGCGTCGAACGCCCGGCGGGCGCGCTCGATCCGGGCCATGTGGGCGTCGGCTCATTCGCGCGTCCAGCGAACCGGTCCTGCCCTCGGGTAGCTCCACGACCACAGCAGGTACGCGGGTGGCCAGTAGGTCACGGCGGCGACGGCGAGGTACCAGGGACGCCATCCGTCGAGCAATCCGCGGTAGCCGTGGGCATCGGTCACCCGATCCGCGCGGGGCGGTCAGCCGGCCTGATGGACCGGCCCTTTCCGGAAAACTTCCGGAAAATCATTGACGGGTTCGAAACGCCGCTGAAATACTCCGAACGCGTTGGCATCAATCTCTGTCGATTAGAGCCATGCGTCATCAGGTGTCGCCCGTCCCAAGGAGGACCTGCGCATGTACGCCAGCATCGGCGGCTCCCGCCGCCCGTCCGCCCCCCGAAAATCGCGTCTCACCGTCCGGTTGGCCGTGGTCGCCTCCACAGTGGCGCTGAGTGCCGCCGGTCTCGCGGTCGCCGCCACTCCGTCCAGCGCCGCCACCTGCAACGGGTATGTCGGCCTCACCTTCGACGACGGGCCGACAGGCAGCACCAGCGCCCTGTTGTCCGTGCTGCGCGCGAACAACGTACGGGCGACCATGTTCAACGTCGGCCAGAACGTGCAGAGCAACCAGTCCGCCGCGCGGGCCCAGGTCGACGCGGGCATGTGGGTGGCCAACCACAGTTGGAACCACTCGCACATGACCTCGATGAACCAGAGCCAGATGCAGTCGGACCTCTCCCAGACGAACTCGGCGATCCAGGCGGCGACCGGCGTCCGGCCGCAGTTGTTCCGCCCGCCCTACGGGGAGACGAACTCGACCCTCCAGTCGGTCGCCTCGTCGCTCGGCCTGCGCCAGGTGATCTGGGACGTCGACTCCCAGGACTGGAACGGCGCCAGCGTCAGCCAGATCGTCTCCAACGCCAGCCGCCTTCAGGACGGCCAGGTGATCCTGATGCACGACGGCATTCAGAACACCCGCGACGCGATTCCGCAGATCATGGCCAACCTGAGCAGCCGTAACCTGTGTCCGGGCATGATTTCACCGAGCACCGGCCGAGCGGTGGCCCCGGACGGCACTCCGCCGCCGACCACTCCGTCGCCGACCGGCACGCCGACCGCTCCGCCGCCGACCACTCCGCCTCCCAGCGGCGGGTGCACGGCGACGGCGACGACCCCCAACGTCTGGGGTGACCGGTACAACACCTCGGTGACGGTTCAGGGGGCCAGCAACTGGACCGTGGTCGTGGCTCTGACTCCGCCGCAGCGGGTCTCCACCACCTGGAACGGCTCCCCCAGTTGGGACAGCACCGGTTACGTGATGACGATGCGGTCCAACGGCGGCGGCAACACCTTCGGCTTCACCACGATGATGAACGGCAACAGCAGCGCCAGACCCCAGATCCGTTCCTGCACCACGGGTTGATCCCGGTGGCCCGCCCAGGCCACCGAAACGGCTCAGGTGGGTGTGGTCGACCAGGTGCCCCTACGGTGAACTCCAACTGACCCTGGACCGTAGGGGCGCCCCGGCCGACGCGGAGCAGACGGAACAGGCAAGGCCAGCACACACCGACCAGCAAGGCGGGTGATTGGGCTGGGCCACGTCCGTGGACGCAACCCTGGGGGCTAGCCGAGGATCTCTCCGGCTCACCGATGAACAAAGATGCGGCCCTATGAGCCATGAGCATCACGTCTTCCGCAACCCGCCACCGGCAACACCGGGCGAGGTGCGTGCGGCGTTCGATCGCGGCGAGCTTTTCAGCGCCCTGGACGCCATGGTCGGCGCCGTTCTGCATGGCGGTGGGGACTGGAAGGAGCTGCAGGAACTCTATCTTGGTCTACTCGATCACGAGGATCGCCAGGTGAGGCTCCTTGCCGCGACTTGCCTGGGGCACCTGGCGAGGGTCTATGGCCGACTGGACGAAGACCGGGTGGTTCCCGAACTGCGCCGCGTCGGGGCGACCAATGCGTTGGAAGACATTGAGATCTACCTCCATCCGCGCCGTGTACGTTGGCGCGGGCGCGTGTGGAAAGCCGTCCGTCCTTGGACGTGGATCTAATCCGGCGCCCGGGTTGCGCCTACCGTGCCTGCCGCGATCCCTTCTGCCCCGGACAACGCGGTCGCGATCGTTACGCCCAGTGCTGTCGCCTCTGTCGGCGGCCCTCGGCGTTGGCGTTCTGGGTGAGGTCGGCGCGTAGCTGGGTGCGGGTGCGCATCAAGATCCGTCCGAGCATGTTCTTGCCGGTGCCACTCCGGCCGCGTCCCCAGTAGTGGTCAGTGCTGGTGTCCTCGACGATCTCCTCGTCGCCGGTGTCCAACAGGATGGCGCGGATGTCGGCGTGGGCGGTGAACTTGGCCGTCACGGCCCGGCGCATCACGTCGTCTTTGACCCGTTCCCAGTCGCGGCGCAGCGGGCGGGACCGGTCGCGGCCCAGTTCGGCGGCCCGCAACGGGGTCGCCGTCCGCCGGATGAGCTCGGCGTGGCGGTTACCGGGGAACTTCTGGGCCTGGAAATAGTGCTCGGAGGTCGTCCACCAGTGGCCGTCGAGGTCGAAGCCGTGGCCGGAGAAGTTGGAGAAGCAGCCGTACGGAACCTCGTCGGCACCGTAGAAGTAGATCGTCATCTGGGCCTCGGAGCGGGGGGCGGATCTTCACCGTGTCACAGGCATCGACCGGGCGGCAATCGACTTCGCCGGCAAGATCCGTCAAGCATGTGGTGGGATGAAAGAGTCCACTTAACCGCAGATCCGATCGTTTCGGACGCGCTGTCAGCGGCTAGATGCGGATGCTGGCTTGTCCGTCGGCGTCGACGCCGCCCGACGATAATGGCGAGATGCTTGCGACCAGCGCCTGGTGGAATGCGATCGACCCGCAGTTGCTGAAGCAGATAGACGACCTGCTGTGCACACGTCGACTGATCCAGGCGGTCGTCCTCCTGCGCCAGGAAGGTGGACTGCAACCGCCGCCCGGCCTGTACGAGGCGCAGGATCTGCTGATCGAGCGACGCGCCGAGCTAGGCCGGCAGGGTCCCCTCGAGCCCCAGCCACCGCCACCGACGACCGCGCAGCTGATCGAGAAGGCGGACGCCATCACCGCACCAATCCTCGCCGTCGAAGCCTTTTGGGACGGTGACACACAGGGCTGGTTCGTCGTCCTGGTGGCGATCGTGAGCCGGCCGGGCCGACACCACGATCGCTTCGATGAGGTGCCGTTGACGGTGCTACGACACGGCGGAGACATCCGTCTGTTCACCGGGCAGGTACCGCCCTGGCCGGAGGCACAACAGGCGATCGAGCAGGGCCAGGCTGTCGCGCGACATATCGGCGTGCCGTTCCACTTCACCAACCCGGAAGCGCCGGACGTCGACCTGCCGCGCTGGTGGGACAAACAACCCACCTGATAGCCACACACCGCACCGTCGGCCGTCACCGGAGATCCGAGATGCGGGCGGGACCGTGCATGCTCATCGGCCATGACAGGACGTTCCGTCGGCGGCTCCTGCCGCCCTAGACCTCTGGGACCTGTCGCGCATCACCTGGCAGAGTTGCGTCGCGTAGATTGCCGTGGGCCGAAGAAGACTTCCTCGCCGTTGAGGATGTAGAGCTTGAACAGCGGCGCTGCGCGGTGCACGCGCACCTCTGCTACTGCGTCTTTGACCAAGCCAAGGTCTCCGAGTTCGCGCACCGCCTCGACAATGGCGTCCGTGTGCCGACGGGTGATCCGCTCGGCGCGCTCGCGCACGCCGGGATCGTCCGACTGGACGGCAGGCACGCTGCTGGTGTCGCACAGCGTCAAGCGGATCAAGGAGCGCGACCCGGCGGCCGACCGGCGAACCTGCCTGGTGGTCAGCGAACTCAAGACGCGACGCTCCCGCGAACCCTGTACCTCAGGCCCCAGTTGGTCGACCTGCTGCGCCGGCATCGCGCTCGGCAGGCTGAGGAACGACTGGTGGCCGGCGAGGCATGGCAGGATCACGGCCTGATCTTTCCGAGCGAGGTCGGCACTCCGCTGGATCCGGACAACTTCTCGCATCGGCTTTCGGCGCTGTGCAGGCGTGCCGGGCTCGGGCACTGGCATCCGCACGAGCTCCGCCATTCCGGGGCCTCGCTGATGTTGGCGCAGGGCACCCCGCTGCACGTCGTATCGGAAGTGCTCGGGCACACGTCAATTGCGATCACGAAGGATGTGTACGGGCATTTGATGGAGGACGACCGCCGCTCGACTGCGGAGGCCATGTCCCGGGCACTGTTCGGGAAGTGAGGCGGCCCGTGGCTCCCAGCGTGGCTCCCACAGCCGCTCAGAACGCGTGCCGGACGGAAATGAAAAAGCCCCCGACCCTGCCGTTCTGGCTGGTCGGGGGCTTCTCCCTGTGCTGTGCACCCGAAGGGACTCGAACCCCTAACCTTCTGATCCGTAGACAGCGCCCCAATCGGAAGAGCTCAAGGCCTTAATGGCCACGTCCAACTGCACCCGTTCCGCAACATTTGTCAGCTTTCGAGTGCGCTGAATCCTCCTCTCACAAATTGTGAAAACCATCCACCGATAAAAGGCGCGTCTGCCGCCGATCTGATCCGAGATGACGCGTTGTAGACCCGCTCGAATCGAACGAATCGCAGCCCCGCTCCGTCACCCTCAGGAACCGGTTCGATGACGGGAAGACCCTCGCACTTCCGCTGCGCTGCGGCTCCTGAAGTCTGTCCACTGGGGATGATCTGTGTCATAACGATGTACTACCCTCCCCGCGAACTGTGGACGAGGAGGCTTTATGCGCAGGTTCGTGATGCCGGACGAGGACGCCTGGCACATGCCGAAGGATTGGTCGGGCCGTGTCCATCCGCGGCGAGGTGGCCGGTGGCGGCCGGCAATCGCCGATCCGGCAGGCGCCGAGCAGCGGCTTCGGGACCTCCTCGCGACGGACCGGATCACGCAGGGACGTGCCCGCGTGCTGGGCCGCAACGCCGTCTTCGACACGGCGCTGGTCGCCGCCGGTGAGCGGCATCTGCGGACATCGGACGATGACCCGGTCGCCGCCGCGGTGGCGGCACTGCTGCTCGTCTATCGCAACGTGCCCGCCGACGCGCAGGCACTGGTGGACGCGTGGGTGGCCCGGGCCGGGCTGCTGTTCGCGGTCCGGGCCGTCGTGGCGGCGAACCAGATCTGCCACACCGGTGAGCTCTGGACCCGCGCCTCCGAGGGCAACACCTACGAGCAGGGGTGGCGCGGCGATGACCTCGGCGCCACGTACGCGGTGGCCCGGGCGGTCCGGCGTCACCTCGCGGTCGCGTCGGACCGGGATTACAGGGAGGCGGAATCCGTCCTGGCCGGGCATCGGAGCTTCCCGGCCGGCCGCATCTTGTCCTCCTACCTGATGCCGACCCGGCAGGACTGGGTGGACGAGGACTGCGCGGCGGCAGCGGCATGGTTCGACGAGCCCGGCCGGGAGGAGTGGATCCAGGCCGATCACCGCACGATGTCCGGGATCCTGTTACTGGCCGCGAGCCGCACCGAACATCTCGAGCAACTGCGCGGCGCGATCCGCCGGACGATGCTCGGCTTCGAGGAACCCGGGGACGCCGTCACGGTGCTGGACGGTGTGGGACCGGCCGCCGTCACCTTTCTGGCTGACGACTTCTATCTGAGACTGCTCTACCTGCACGACGGGAGCACCCTGGACAAACCGGCACGGCTCAACTCGGATGCGGCCCGGTTCGTCGCCGGCACACCCAGCGACGACGCGATGCGGATCCTGGTCCGCGACCACCTCGACGAGAAGCCGTGGCGGCCGGGGAACCTGCTCAAGTCGGGCGTGCTGACCCACTACCCGCTGCGGGTTCTGCGTGTCCTCGCCGAGCGCGACGACGCGGTGTCGCGTGACCTGTTCGGCGCGATGGTGCTCACCGAGCCGCGTTGGATCCCGCACCTGGCCGGGCCGGGCCGCGCCCGGGCCGAGGAGATCGTCGCGAACGGCGGGGCCGGGCTCGGCGCCGGATGGGCGACGATGCTGGACCAGCAGGACTACTACCGCCCCATCGACGGCGCGGACAACGTGAAACGGGCCGTCGCCGCGCTGGCCGCGATCCCGACCGAAGAGGCGTTCGGGCTCGTCGTGGACCGGGTCGAGCGCCAGTACTTCCGGCCGGCGTTGCTGGCGGCGGCCAAGCGCGATCCCGGGACGGCGCTGCGGGCACTGCTCACCGGCGCCACCGAGCCGCCCGTCATCGAGCTGCTGCGCGACCACGTTCTCGCATATCCCCAGTCGCTGGCGGCCCTCGACGACGACGGCCGGTCCCGCGTCCAGGCGATCACCGGTCTCCCTTCCTCCAGCCCGGAGGGCGTGGTGCCACCGATTCTGGCCGGCGTGCTGCCGCGGGAGCCGGACCTGCCGGAGTGGCTGATCCCCGCCAAGCTTCCCGAGGTCACCCTCCGCGACACCGGCGAGAGACTGGCCTCGGAGGCGGTCCACCGCCTGTGTGTGTTACTCGCCCTCTCCACGATCACCGAGCCGCGACCGGAGCTCATTGCCGCCCGTGACATCTGCGAGCCACGACAGCTGGGAGCTTTTGCCTGGGCCCTCCTCGAGCAGTGGCGCGCGGCCGAATACTCGCCGAAGAGCGCCATCGCGCTGGTGTCGATCGCCGCGTTCGGTGACGACACCACCGTCGCCGACCTGGTGGCCGTCCTGCCGCAATGGTCGTCCGTCAGCGCCCGGATCCGCGCTGCGATGGACGTGCTCGCCGCGATCGGCACCGACGTCGCCCTGACCCAGCTGCATCGGCTCAGCCGCAGAGCGGCAACCACCGGTCTGCGCGAGCACGCCTCCCAACGACTCGCCGGCACAGCCGCCGCCCGCGGCCTCAGCCCCGAGCAGCTCGCCGACCGGATCGTGCCGGACCTGGGTCTCGACGCCGATGGCCGGACGGTCCTGGACTACGGGCCACGCCGATTCACCCTGAACCTCGACGAGCAGTTGCAACCGTGGATCGCGGCCGGGGATGGACGCCGGTTGTCCCGGCTGCCGCGGCCGGCCGCCGCCGACGATCCGGTGCTGGCGCCGGCGGCGTACGCGCGGTTCGCCGACCTCAAGAAGGAGGTCAAGCAGATCGGCGGCGAGCGCATTCGGGCCATGGAGGACGCCATGGTCACCGGTCGCCGGTGGAGTGCGGCCGAGTTCCGCGCCCTGTTCCTGGATCACCCGCTGATGTGGCAGCTCACCCACCGGCTGCTGTGGGCGGCGTCCGGCGAACACGGCACGGTCTGTTTCCGGGTCGCCGAGGACCGTACGTTCGCCGACCTCTACGACCAGGCATGGCAGCTCGACGACACGGCCACCGTCGCCGTGCCGCACCCGTGGCATCTCGGCGACGACCGGGCCGCCTGGTCGGAGATCTTCGCCGACTACGCCGTCATCCAGCCCTTCCCGCAGCTGGGCCGCGAGCTGGCAACGCCGGGCGAGGTAGACCTGGCTACCTTCGCCGGCATGAAGGTCGATGCGCGGAAACTGTTCGTGCTCACCTCGAAGGGCTGGCGCTTCGGCGACGACCACACCTCGGTGCTGTGCGACTGGCCGAAGACGGTCGAGATCACGTATACGCCTGGATATCACTGGCAGGGACCGGACGAACCCAAGACCCTGACTGGAGTACGCGGGTGCGATGGCCTGGACCCCGTCGCGTTCTGCGAGGTGGTGCGGGACCTGCGCTATCTGACGAGCTGATCCGCGTCTCGGGGCGTGGCGACAACCCCCGAGCCCACCGCTGCCTCACGCCAGGTCCGAGCAAGTACGGGTGGTGAATCCCGCAGCCACCACCCGTACCCGGTCGGAAAGAGGCTCGAAATGAGGTTCACCCCTCTCGGCAAGCAGGCCGCCGTCGTCACCACCGCGCTCGTCGCCTCCGCCCTGGGCGACGCTCCCGCACAGGCCCGGCTCACGCTGCGTGCAATCGATCATGAAGCCACTCGGCGCGTGTGTGCGCGGATCAGCCGAAGAGCGGACACGGAACGCCTGCCGCCGCCGGTCGAATCAGAGCTGTCAACATAAGTCCGTGGATCACTACGGACTTTTGCGGGGAGCCGCGACCGACGCGGGCTTCACCGAGACCGAGACGGCGACGTTCGCCGAGCTGCTGCGCTTCGCCATCGGGACGAGTCAGCAGTACAACGGCGAGATCGCGGCCCATTCTCGGGATCTGCCGCCCGGGCAGCCCGCCGACCTGCTCGTCGGCCAGGCCGGCGGCCTGCCGAACCTTCCGGTCGGTATGCCGTGGCCCACCGACCCGGAGGGCTACCCGCTGCCGTTCATCGCGTCTTTCGACTGTGCCGCGCTGCCGCGGGTCGAGCGGCTGCCGCTACCGTCGGCCGGCTCTCTGCTGGTGTTCCTGCATCACGAAGAGGACTACGACGTCTGTGAGCGCAGCGACGAGCAGCAGTACGGGCGGCTGCTGTATGTGCGGGCCGGCGCGGAGACCGCGGCGCAGCTGCCGGCTGACTACGCTGCCCATCCCTACTACGCGGACCGTGACTTCATCGCTCCCGAGCAGGACCTTTTCGCTGTCGTCCAGGCCGCCCTGCCCTCGTGGTTGACTGCGGAGGATGCGGACCTGTCAGTCTTTCAGCAGCAGCAGATGGCTCGCGACATGCCGCATCGTCGGGAATTGTGTGCCCTGGTCGACCGGCTCTGGCCGGCCGCCAACTCCGCCGCCTTCCAGTTCGGCGGCTACTCGTGGCACACCGGTGGCGTGTCCTACGGCCACCTGTACAACGATCCTGAGCTGGAGATGGCGGAGAAGAAGCTTCGAGGCCGCCTGACCGGCATCGGCCACGCCCAGGAGGCCTTCCTCGTGGAACAGGAGTTGCAGCGGGTCCGCCGGGAGTGGCTCCCGTTGGTGCAGTTCGAGACCCGTGACGACGTCTACTTCGGCCGCTTCATGATCCGCGTTGACGACCTCGCCGCCCAGCGGTTCGACCACGCTGTCTCCTGGACCGAGTTCACCGAGTGAGCCAGGACGGGTGCTGCTCTCCTGGCAGGCGGCGCTCAGGTCCAGTCGGCGGGTGCGTGAGCGCACGGTGTCGACGACGACCACCTCCTGACCCAGCGTGTGACGCGCGGGGCGGGCGTGGGGGTCGGGCCGGCTGATTTTCCGCCCCGGGCGGCGGCTCCGCAGGAGCCGTTTGCCTTGATCCGTAGCCTCGGCCGAGCTGTCCGTGAGACGGCGCTACACCTGCATGGTCATGTCTGCTGTCGAGAGAATCGCTACGACCATGAGGTCCGCAAGGTTCTCTACACCACCAACATCATCGAGAGCCTGAACGCACGGTTCCGGCAGGCCGCTCGCAGACGCGGGCACTTCCCGACCGAGCAGGCCGCGATGAAGGTCCTCTACCTCCTCTTCCAGCAGAAAAGAAAAAGGCTGTGACCCCTGTTCTGGCAGGTCACGGCCTTGATCGTTTGTGCGCCCGAAGGGACTCGAACCCCTAACCTTCTGATCCGTAGTCAGATGCTCTATCCATTGAGCTACGGGCGCCTGGTGCTCGGCCAGTCTACACAACCGGCTTTCGCGCGGAGACTCCGGGATTCGAACCCGGGAGGGGCTTTAAGACCCCAACCGCATTAGCAGTGCGGCGCCATAGACCAGACTAGGCGAAGTCTCCCTGGTGACCGCGAGGTCACCGCGCCCGAGGATACAGGGCGTTACCCGCCCGGGGCAAAGCGACTATCGAACCCCACCCCCGTGACCGTGTCTTGGTCGTGTGCCAGATCACGCCCACGGCTACGCTCCATCGGTATGCAGGAGCAGCCGCCGAGCGATCCGCCCCGTCGCGAGCCCGCCCCCAAGGCCCGGCGGAGCCGCTCTCCACGACCGACCTTCAGCCCGCCGCCCGCACCGGACCCCGCTGCGGAGAACGCGGCGAGCGACGCCCCGGCGCCCCGGCGTCCGCGCCGGGCGGCGCCGACCGTCGTCTTCCAGCCACCGACGCCGGCCGCCGACGCGCCGCCGACACCGCGTCCGCGTCCGGCCGCCGATCCTTCACCTGCCGATCCGGGTACGACTGCGGAGCAGGCCGCCCCGGGGGCTTCCACTGGCGATTCCGGTACGCCGCCGGCTAAGCGGGCTGCCCCGGCTGATTCGGGTACGCCAGCCGCAGCGCGGACCGCCGCCGAGGCGCCCTCACCTGTCACCCGATCGGGTGCTGATGACACGGCCGACCCGCTCTCGGCAGGCGGAGAGCCGGTGCCGGCAGCGCACCGGCCCCAGTCGGCCGCCACGGCGGTGCCGCGGAAGGCCCGGGACAGCACGCCCTCGACCGATGAGACGCCCGTCACAGCGGAGCAGCATCGGGCCACCGAGCATCCGGCCGAGCCGGAGCCATCGTCGGCCGGAGAGGGGTCGCCGAAACGGACGCGCCGCGCTCCCGTCGCCAGGAAGACGGCCCCGGTCGCCGAAGAGGCCCCGGTCGCGGCGAAGAAGGCCGCCCCAGCGGTCAAGAAAACCGGTCGGAAGGCGTCGGCTACGCGCGAGACGGCGACCGCCGTGCCGGATCCCACAGCCGCCGAGCGGGAGCCCGACGGCGCCGGACCGATCACGGCGGAGCCCGGCACCGCACCTCGCCCCGGACGGACCCGCCGGCCCACCAAGACGACAACAGCGACCCCGACAACGGCGAGCCGGGCAACGGCAGGCCCGACGAAGGCGAGCCCGACAGCAGCGGCCCCGACAACGGCAGGCCCGGCGAAGGTAGGCCCGGCACAGAGGGAAGCGAGTCCGGCGGAGGAAAGCCTGACGGAGGCTGCGGCCGTCGACGAGCGGGCGCCTGGACGGCCTGACTCTTCGCGTACCCCGGTGGCGGGCTGGCGGGCGGTGGGGCCGAAGCTGCGCGACCACCCCGGGTTCGCGCCGGAGCTGCTGGCCCTGGCGGCCGTGGAGGTGCTCGGGCCGCGCGCCTCGGCCTGGGTGGAGCAGGTCCGGCGGGCCTACCCGGAGGCGGACGCCGACGGGGTGGCCCGGCTGGCGACCCGGCGGTTCGTCCGGATGGCCGGTACGGGTGGGGCGCTGGCGGCGGGCGCCGGGCTGTTCGCGCCGGTCGCGGAGCTGGCGACGGTGCTGTGGACGCAGGCGAACCTGGTGTTGCACCTGGCGGCGACGTACGGGCGGGATCCGGCGCATCCGGATCGGGCGGCCGAGCTGCTGGTGCTGACGTCGGTGCATCCGGACGACGGCACCGCGCGGGCGGCGTTGGCGGCGGCTCGGGCGGCCGACGCTCCGGCGGACGGTCCGTTGGGGCGGGTGGCGCAGGCGGCCTGGCGGCTGGCCACGCCGGTGGCCGCGCAGGCGGGTGGCTGGGTCGGGCTGCGGTTGGTGGCCCGGTTGCTGCCGGGCGCGGCGGCGCTGGCTGCCGCGACCGGCGGCACGGCGGCGGCCGAGCGGGTGGCGGCGCGGGCGATCGCCCGGTACCGGACCACCCGGCGCGTGACCGGCAGCGGCGCCGAGCCCGATCGGCGGCAGGACGGCGAGGTGACAGCGACCTAGAGCCAGTCGAACCAGGACTTCGGCAGCATCGCGTAGCCGACGAACGCGAACACGTCCAGCAGCGTGTGCGCGACGATCAGCGGGGCGACCCGGCGGGTGCGCAGGTAGAACAGCCCGAAGATCACGCCCATCACGGCGTTGCCGACGAACGCGCCGAAGCCCTGGTAGAGGTGGTAAGAGCCGCGCAGCAGCGCACTCGCGGCCAGCACCGCGCCGATCCGCCAGTTGAGCTGCCGCAGCCGGGTGATCAGGTAGCCGACCACGATCACCTCTTCCAGCACCGCGTTCTGCACGGCGGCGAGGATCAGCACCGGCACCGTCCACCACAGGTCCGGCAGCGCGGCCGGGACGAGCGTGGCGTTGACGCCGAGCTGCGCCGCCGCCCAGAACAGCGCCAGCCCGGGCAGGCCGATGAGCGCGGTCAGGCCCGCACCCCGGGCCAGGTCGGAGGCGGGCCGGCGGAAGTCGACGCCGAGTGTCCGTGCCGGGTCGCCGGGGTCACGAGCCAGCAGGTGTACGGCGAGCAGCACCGGCAGCAGCGCGAAGACGATCCCGAGCAGCTGGTACGTGAGATCGAGGTACGGCCGGGCCGACGCGGAGGTGTTCAGCGCGGCGGTCTGCTTGGACAGCCCTCCGGTCGCGGTCAGCTTGGCGATGAGCGACACGAGCGCATACACGGCGGACTGGCCGAGGGACAGACCGAGCACGAGCAGCGTCTCGGTGCCCAGCATCCGGCGGGAGACCGGGCGGGCCAGCTCGTCAACCGTCACCGGACCATGAAAGCACTTCGGCGTACCGGCCTGGCGATCGCACAGCCTGTGCGACCGGCACACACGCTCCGTGGACATTCTGTGACTGCCGATCCGCCGTCCGGAGAAGGAGCGTGCCCCCGTGGAGAACTTCGCGCGGCTGCTGAAGGAGAGCTGGGCCCTGGTCGAGGAGGACCGCGAGCGGCTCAGCCGCCACTTCTACGCCCGGCTGTTCCTCCTCGACCCGGAGCTGCGCAAGCTGTTCCCGGTGCAGATGAACGGGCAGGGGGACCGCATCCTGGAGGCCATCGTCACGGCCACGCAGACGGTGGGCGACCCGGAGAGCTTCGACGAGTACCTGCGCGCCCTGGGCCGGGACCACCGCAAGTACCACGTGGCGGCCGGGCACTACGCGACGATGGGCGTGGCGCTGCTCGACGCGTTGCGCAGCATCGCCGGGGACGGCTGGAACCTGGAGTACGACCAGGCGTGGCGGGAGGCGTACGCGAGCATCAGCGCGCGGATGCTGGCCGGCGCGGAATCGGACGGGAACCCGCCGTTCTGGCACGCGGAGGTGCTGACGCACGAGCGGTGCGGCCCGGACACGGCGGTGCTGACCGTGCGCGCGCTCCAGGATCCGCTGCCCTGGCTGGCCGGCCAGTACGTGAGCGTGGAGGTGCCCCGCTACCACCCGCGGGTGTGGCGGACGTACTCGGTGGCGAACGCGCCGAACGAGGAGAACGTGCTGGAGTTCCACGTGCGTACGCCGCCGGGCGCGGCCGGTTGGGTCTCCGGTGCGCTGGTGCGCCGCACCAAGCCGGGTGACCTGCTGCGGGTGGCCGCGCCGATGGGCTCGATGACGCTGGACCCGGACTCCACCCGGGACGTCCTCTGCGTGGCCGGCGGGGTCGGCCTGGCACCGGTCAAGGCGCTGGTGGAGGAGCTGACCCGGGTCAACCGGACCCGCTGGGTGCACGTCTTCTACGGTGCCCGCCGCCCGGACGAGCTGTACGGGCTGCCCGGTCTGGAGGACCTCGTCGCGTCCCACCCGTGGTTGTCGGTGACGCCTTCGTGCAGCGAGGACCCGGGCTTCGGCGGCGAAATCGGTGACGTCTCCGAGGTGGTCACCCGGTACGGCCCGTGGACCACGCACGACTGCTACGTCTCCGGCTCGGCGGGCATGGTCCGGGCCACCCTGCGGGCGCTCGCCGCCGACGACGTCCCGCCGGACCACATCCGGTACGACACGTTCGGCAGCCTCTGATCTTTCCTCCCCCCGAGCCGGGTCGCGTGCCCCCGCCCCCTGGGGCACGCGACCCGGCCCCCGTTCTCAGTAGCGCCAGGGGTTTCCGGTCTCGCGGTACTCCTCCACCGGGACCAGTGGCACGCCGGGCGCCATCCGGTCGACGTAGAGGCGCCCGTCCAGGTGGTCGATCTCGTGCGCGACCAGCCGCGCCATCGCGTACTCGAAGGACGTGATCACCCGGCTGCCGTCCCACAGGGCGTGCTCCACGTCGATCCGCAGCGGCCGGGGCACCAGGCCGCGGTGGTCGAAGAAGGAGAGGCATCCCTCGTACTGCTCGTCGGTCTCCGCGGCGGCGTCCACCACCCGGGGGTTGAGCAGCACCACCGGGTCGGCCGCGCGGTCGGCCGGGCGCACGAGCGCGGCGGACCAGCCGATGCCGAGCTGCGGGGCGGCCAGGCCGACGCCCTTGCTGAACGGGTGCAGCTCGTCCAGGCGGGCCAGCATCACGGCGAGCCGGTCGATCACCTGCCGGGCGTGCTGTTCGTCGGCCGGGAGGTCGAACTGGCGGGCCCGCTGCCGCAGCAGGTCGTCGCCGCGCTGCACGATGCCCACGGCCCGCATCCGGTCGCTGGCCCGCACCCGGGCGCCGCCGACGGGCGCGCTGTCCGGCTCGGCGTCCGGCTCGGGGCTGCGGAACCGCCACTGCATCCGGTATCGGGCGTTCAGCGGCGGATCGTCGGTCCCCCAGCCGAAGATCACCCGGTCGCCGTCCACGGCCCGCTGGATCGGGGTACGCAGCGGCCCTTCCTCCGCCGACAGCGAGGTCTCCGCTCCCCACACCTTGGGGTCGAGGTCCGCGGGCAGGTCGAGCCGCACCGCCAGGTGCCGGGTGGGCAGGCGTACGGCGCGCTGGAACCAGGGGCCCCACTTGTCCCGGCCGACGCGGTACGCGTACTCGATGGTGACCCGGTCGCCGGGATAGAGCGGAAAGCGTCCCTCGTCGTTCTCGAACAGCACCCAGATCTCCTTGAACGCGTCCCGGTCGTGCTTGGCGCGCCAGTGCATCGGTTCGCGTCCGTTCCCGTCGTCCCGATACGCGGTGAGCTGCAGTTCGGCGAAGGTGAGCGGGTGTTCCCGGTGGTGCCGGTTGGAGCGGCCCGGGTCGTTGGGGTAGCGGTCGACGGCGACCCGGACCAGGTAGCGGGTGACCGGTTCGGTGCCCGCGTTGTACAGCTCCCGGCTGATCGCGCAGTGGTAGCCGTCCCCGGTGTAGGTGAGCGTGGCCATCTCCTGTTCCACCACCAGGCCGGTGCCCGGGGGCAGCCACTGGCCGGGAACCGTGTCACGGTGCGCCGCGCCGGCCCGGCCGTGCCGCAGCTCGTCGTACTCCCGGAAGCGCTGCCAGATCGCGCCGCCGGCCTCCAGGACGGCCTCGGCCCGGCGGGCGAAGTCCTCGGTGGGGCGGTGCCGGCGCCCTTCGACGTGGCTGACGTAGGACGGGTCGAAGCCCATGAGCGTCGCCAGCTGCTTCTTGGACAGCCCTCGGCCGGTACGGTGCTGGGCGAGTGCCGTCGCGAACGAGTCGGCGGCACGCTCGATCGGTGAGGTCGTCATCAGCTTCCTCGCACGCGGGAAGACCATTTTCACGTTCGGTGGCCGAACGTGTACGGAAACTGCCTCGTATTCGACATTCACCTTGACTTTTCAGCGACGTACGTCGATCATTACGTCGTCTGCCGCCGGCCTCCGGCGGCGTTTTTCGTCTCCCGGGCCGGGTAGTCACCGACCGAGCGGAGTGACCGGGACCTCCCCGCGATGCCCGGACGCCACTTCCCTCCCGCCTGAGGAGTAGTTAGGCTAGCCTTAGCTTTGGTCGACGGCACGCGCCGACCGGTACGGCGAGCAGACAGGGGACGCCAGGTGACTGCGGTGATGCCGGGGCGCGACGCCGCCACCCCGCTCGCCCCGGTGACCGCGACCCTGCGCGCCATGTTCGGCACCGACGACCTGCCCGGGCTCGCGCCCGGCCTGCTGGTCCACGACGAGCTGGACCGCTGGTCCCCCGCCACCCGGCTGATCGACGGCACGCTGCTGGCCCAGTTCCTGACCGCCGCCGGCCGCCGCTGGGGAGGCACCCCGCACGCCTGCGCCGCGCTGGCCTGGAAGTCCTACAGCTACTGGACCGCGCTGCCCGCGGTGCTCGGCTGGGCGTCCGCGCGCCGGGTGCCGCTGCTCGACGCGACCGACGTGCTCGTGCACTTCGAGGACCACCACCAGCTCCTCACGCTGGGGCTGCGCGCCTCGACGCCGGTGGCGGTGCTGCCCGGCGACCCGCTGGCGCTGGCCGGCGCTCCGGGCGTACGGGTGGTCCCGGACGAGGCGGCGCTGCTCGGCGCGCTGCGCGCGTCCCTGCTCGACGCCCACTTCGCCCCGCTGATCGCGGCCATCCAGGGCGAGGTCCGGATCGGCACCCGTACGCTGCTCGGCTCCGTGGCCTCCGGCATCGCGCACGGCATCCTGCGCGCGTCGGACGCGCTGCCCGGCTCGTCCACGGCGACCGTCGGCACGCTGCTCGACGCGCTCGATCTGAGCGACCTGGTCGAGCTGGTGCCCGGCCCGGCCGGCGAGCCGACGGTGCAGCGGCGCACCTGCTGCCTGGCGTTCACGCTGCCCCGGCCCAAGGTGTGCCAGGGCTGCTGCGTCCGCCAGGGCTGACCGCTCAGTCGACCAGCGGCCGGACGTCCCACAACCAGACCCCGCCGGTGCGTCTCGGCGTGATCCCGCTCAGCTCCGTCATCGCCCGGCGCAGCGCCTCCGCCTGCGGCAGCCGGGGGTCGAGGAGCACCGCCCCGGCCCGCCAGTAGCGGAGGTCGTCCACGGCGGCCACCCGGTCCTGCGGCGTGATCGGCGGCACCGCGTCGGTACGCCGTACCGTCTCGAAGAACGTGCTGGTGGGACGCGGCGGCGCGGTGAAAAGGGCGATCCGGTCCCCGCCGGGGCGGGTGTCCGGGTAGAGGAAGTAGCCGCGGGCCAGCGGCATGTCCAGCCGGGTCTCGGCGGACCAACGCAGCGGGACCGCGTACGTGGTGTCCGGTAGCGGCAGCGTGACGACGCTCCGGCCGTCGGCGACGTACGGACGCCAGGCGCCGGAGGTGACGAACGCCGGGGTCGGGTCGAGGCGCTTGGCGGGCAGCGGGGTGGGCAGGATCGGCACGAGCGCCATGGCGAGCACGGTGACCGTGGCGAACCGGATCCGGCCGTGCGCGTCCGGGTGCCGTACGGCGAGCCGCCGGGCCCGGTCCGCGCCGAACGCGAGCAGCACGCCGATGATCGGGGTGAGGGCGAGCGACCAGCGGGTGGGCACCACCGAGTGCAGGACCGGCAGGTTCTCCAGCGCGGCCCACGGGCCGGGTACACCGGTGTCCCGCCCGTCGTAGCGGATCTCCCGGCCGAGGGAGAAGAGGGCGAACACGAGCCCGAGCGCGGCGAGCCCGAGCACCACCGCGTTGCGGCGCAGCCACCAGACCAGCGCGATCACCAGGATCACCAGCGGCCAGCCGAAGAACGCGTTCTCCTCGGTGGCGTTCTTGACGAGCGGTTCGCTGCCCCGGGCGTCGCCAGCTACCGACTCCCGGGACCAGGCCAGGTACGCGGCGAGGTCGGTGGAGTAGCCCCGGATCAGCGTGGAGAGCCCGCTGTACGAGCCGGGGCCGAAGAACTGGACCCAGAGCGGGTATGCGAGCAGCGCCCCGGCGACCACCGCGGCCACCCCGAGTCCGGCGGCGAACGGGCGGGCCGCCGAGCGCAGCGCGGGACGGCCGAGCGCCAGCGCGAGGACCACCACGCCGAGGCCGATGGCGGTCATCAGCAGGATCTCCAGGTTGAGGAACGCCTGCCAGACGATCACCAGGGCGAGCAGTACGCCGTTGCGCAGCCACCGGCCGGGCTCGGCCAGCCGCAGCGTCCGCCAGATGATCAGCGGCACCACGAACTGACTGACGATGTTGGGGTGCGAGTTGGCGTGCGAGACCATCGCCGGCGCGAACGCGCAGAAAGCGGCACCGAGCCAGGCCGGACCGCGAGACTTCACGACAACTCGGGAGAGCAGGAAATACCAGGCCACTCCGGTCGCGGCGAGCCCGAGTGTGAGGAAGATCAGGAATGACCAGCGCGGCCCGGCCCAGAGCGTTATCGGGGCCAGCGGTATGGATACGGATAATACGGACGTATTAGCCATCAGATTGACGACGTCCGGCACATTCATCCGGTCGGAGGTGAACGGATAGGCGAAATCAGTGACGACTCGCGCACCGTGCGCCATCATCCATTCGAATTGCGCCTGATCTGTCCGATTATCTCGAATGCCATTGCGGGGATCCGCCCACAGGCGAGCCGTCACCCAGAGTGCGAGCAGCACGAAGCTCAGCACGGCCAGCGCGTCGCTCCGCCCACCCCGCCCCGATTTCGCCGGTTCCACGTCCGCGTCCGGAGTAGTCATGACATTTCAGAGCGTAGTCACGGAATGGCGGCCCCGTGCGAGGTTCCGCGGACTCACGTACCATGTGCCGGGTTCGCCGACCCGCCGATCCGGCGCCCCTCCGGACCACAATTCGGCCACCTCCGTCCCCCGATTTCCCCAACAGGCATCCAGATGGTTGACTCTGACGGTCCAGGCGCGGGTCAGTCATATCGTGAGGAATCGACGCATGGCAGAAATCACTGGGGATCAGCGCGTCCAGTCCGAGGTACTCGAAGGCCTGGCGACAGCTGTCAACCACCGGCAGTGGTTCGTGGAGCTGGCGGTGCCCTACCTCGGTGACAACCCGATCGAGATCGGCAGCGGCCTGGGCGACTACGCCTCGGCCTGGGCCGCCCACGCGCCCCGGATCACCGCCACCGAGGCCGACCCGGACCGGCTGATCCAGCTCAAGGAGCGGCTGTCCGACCTCCCGCACGTCGAGGTCCGGCAGATGCTGCTCCCGCACCACGAGCCCGGCGACTACAGCGCGGCCGTGTCCTACAACGTGCTGGAGCACATCGACGACCACGTCGGCGCGCTGCGCAGCATGCGGGAGCTGGTCCGTCCCGGCGGCGCCGTGGTCATCATCGTGCCGGCGTTCCAGTTCGCCATGAGCCCCGCCGACGTCGCCACCGGCCACGTCCGCCGCTACACGAAGAAGACGCTCGCCGCGGCGATGACCGAGGCGGGCCTGACCGTCGAGCGGATCCACTACGCCAACGCGCTCGGCCTGATCGGCTACTTCATGGCCACCAAGGTCTTCCGGCTGATGCCGAAGGAGGGCCCGATGGTCAAGGTGTACGACACCCTCGTCCTGCCCGTCACCAAGGCCGCCGAGCAGCGCTTCCGGCCGCCGTTCGGCCAGTCCGTCTTCGCCGTGGCCCGCGTACCGGCCTGAGGCCGGGGGCCGCGACGGCCCCCGGCCGCCGGTCACTCCTTGATCTGGTACGTCGGGCGGATGACCGCCCGTGCCAGGGTGTGGAACGCCAGGTTGAAGCCGACGAAGGCCGGGCTGGCCCCGGCGGGGATGTCGAGGCGGTCCACGTCCACCGCGTGCACCGCGAACACGTACCGGTGCGGGCGGTCACCGGCGGGCGGCGCGGCGCCGCCGTAGCCGGTCTCGCCGTAGTCGTTGCGGACGCTGAACGCGCCGCCCAGGTCGGCCTCCCGCACGCCGCTGGGCAGCTCGGTGACGGACGCGGGGAGGTTCACCAGCACCCAGTGCCAGAAGCCGCTGCCGGTCGGGGCGTCCGGGTCGAAGCAGGTGACCACGAAGCTCTTGGTCTCGGCGGGGAAGCCCGACCAGGACAGCTGCGGTGAGACGTTCTCGCCGCCGGTGCTGCCGTGCGCGTACCGGGCGTCCATCGGCTCGCCGTTGTGCACGTCGTCGCTGGTCAGGTCGAACGACGGCACCGTCGGCAGCAGCTCGTACGGGTCCGGGGCGATCGGTCGTTCCAGGGTCATCGAAACGGTCCTTCCGGGTACGCGAATGTCCTGCGCCCCTTCATACCCCGTTGTCCGCGCCACCGTGCTGTCGGCGCACCATCTCGTTGATCCAGACCGGCGCGTACGGCGACGTGCACCCAGGTGACGTCGGATAGTCCTTCAGCACCCCGAGCCGCTCGCCGATCCCGATCGCGCGCTCCCGGTACGCAGCATGCTCGATCCCGATCTGCGCCAGGCAGTGGTTCATCGCCCACTGGAGGTGCTCCGGCGCGCCGGCCATCTCCGCCTCGATCACGTCGAGCAGGGCGGCCAGGTCCAGCCCGTCCGGGTTCCGCGCCACCCGCTCGGTGGTCAGGGCCCACCCGGCGCTCGCCACCACCGGATCCGGATCGGTCGACCAGGCCAGGCGCAGCGGCTCCGCGTGCGGGCTCTTCTTCACCACGTAGTTCACCAGCCAGTCGTGCACCTTGGGCGTACGCGCCTCCCGCAGCATCGCGTCCAGCTCGTCCCGCCCGTACGCCTTCGGCCGGCAGATCAGCAGTGCCAGCAGCCGGGCCGCACTGTCGCCGGTCGCCCACAGCTCGCGGGCCAGGTCCTGCTGCGTCTTCAGCCGCTTGGCGATCACCCGCAGCTTGCCCAGGTTGACGCCGTGGTCGTCGCCGTGCCGCTCGTTGACCGCGCGGATCTTCGGGTCGTCGAGCGCGGCCAGCTCGGCCATCACCCCGGCCACCGTCGTCGTCTCTGCCACCCCGGCCTCCCGCCGTCGCCGCGACCCGCAGCCTACGGGTGGTCCGGCGCTCCCGCGCCCCAGTTCTGGACACGATGCTCGCGGCGTCACCGGCCAACAAGCGCTGACGGATTCCCACGGTCAGATTCAAGCCGAGGAAACGGAACTGGCGCTGATCAGGAAGCATGTTGCTGTCCAGGTGGCGGAGGGTGTGGGATTCGAACCCACGAAGACATCGCTGCCTTACCGGTTTTCAAGACCAGCGCCATCGGCCACTAGGCGAACCCTCCCGGCACGCCCCCGAGGGGTGCGCGACCGGGGACCAGTCTGCCACGAACGCCGTACCGGGCAAGCCGCCGTCCCACCTCCGCTGCGAGAACGGGTGCGTGTGGGAGAGCCCGGCAGTGGTGCTGATCAGCGGAATCATGGCCGCCGACGAGTCCACTGTGGCCGACAGGGCTGGCGCGGCGGCCGCCCCGGGCGGTGCACCTTCGCGACGACGTGTTCCGCCGCATGATCGTCAGCGGGGGGCCGACATGAGGGTGACGGAGATCCTCGCCCGCGCGTGGACCGACGGGCAGATCGGGTAAGACTGAACCATGCGCGCGATCACGATCACGGAACCCGGCGGACCCGAGGCGCTCGTCTGGACCCAGGTGCCGGACCCGGAGCCCGGCCCCGGTGAGGTGATCGTCGAGGTGCGCGCGAGCGCGGTGAACCGGGCCGACCTGTTGCAGCGGCAGGGCCACTACCCGCCGCCGCCGGGCGCGTCCGCGTACCCCGGTCTGGAGTGTTCGGGGACGGTGCGTGCGCTCGGTCCCGGCGTGACCGGCTGGTCGGTGGGCCAGGAGGTCTGCGCGCTGCTGGCCGGCGGCGGGTACGCCGAGCAGGTGGCCGTGCCGGCCGGGCAGTTGCTGCCGGTGCCGGCCGGGGTGGATCTGGTCGACGCGGCGGCGCTGCCGGAGGTGGCCTGCACGGTCTGGTCGAACGTGGTGGACCTGGCCCGGCTGGCCGAGGGGGACACGCTGCTGGTGCACGGCGGTGGCAGCGGGATCGGCACGTTCGCTATCCAGCTCGGCGTGGCGCTCGGCGCGACGGTGGTGACGACCGCCCGAGCGGCGAAGCACGAGCCGCTGCGGGAGCTGGGCGCCGCGCACACGATCGACTACCGCGAGCAGGACTTCGTCGACGAGGTACGCCGGGTCACCGGCGGCCGGGGCGCGGACGTGATCCTGGACATCATGGGCGCGTCCTACCTGCCCCGGAACGTGGCGGCGCTGGCAACCGGCGGGCGGCTCGTGGTGATCGGCATGCAGGGCGGGCGCAAGGGCGAACTCGACCTGGGGATGCTGCTGGCGAAGCGGGCGGCGGTGCACGCGACGGCGTTGCGGTCCCGCCCGGTCGAGGAGAAGGCGGCGATCGTCCGGGGCGTACGCGAGCAGGTGTGGCCCCTGGTGGAGGCGGGCCGGATCCGGCCGGTGGTGCACGCCCGGGTGGACATGGCCGACGCCGCCGCCGCGCACCGCCTGGTGGAGACGAACGACCACCTGGGCAAGGTGCTGCTGGTCCGGTGAGGGGTCAGCCCTGGCCGGGGCGCGGGAGCATGAGGCGCGGGCCGGGGCCCTCGGTGGCGAGCGAGTCGCCGGGGTTGTAGAGCGTGCAGCGCTGCAAGGACAGGCAGCCGCAGCCGATGCAGCCGTCCAGGTCGTCGCGGAGCTTGCCGAGCAGCCGGATCCGCTCGTCCAGCCGGTCCCGCCAGGCGCGGGACAGCGCGGCCCAGTCGTCGGGCGTGGGGGTACGCCCCGACGGCAGCGAGTCGAGCGCCGCCCGGATCTCCTCCAGCGAGACACCGACCTGCTGGGAGATCCGGATGAAGGCCACCCGGCGCAGCTCGGTGCGCGCGTAGCGGCGCTGGTTCCCGCCGGTGCGGGCGGCGTGGATCAGGCCGAGCCGCTCGTAGTAGCGCAGCGCCGAGGGGGCGACGCCGCTGCGGTCGGCGAGCTGCCCGATGGTCAGTGTTGCTTCGTGCATCACACGGCCTTGAGTTGAAGTTCGCTTCAAGTCGGAGGCTATCGGTATGACGACGACCACCGCCACCGAGTTGGGCGCGCTGCTGGACCGGGTGCGCGCCGGCCGCGAGTTCGGCGCCAACGTGTACTCGGCGCTCGACGTGCTCCAGGTGCTCTACGACCGGGTGCTCCGGGTCACCCCGGCCACCGTGGCCGACCCGGACCGGGACCGCTTCCTGCTCTCCAAGGGCCACGCGGTCGCCGGTTACTACGCGCTGCTCGCCGCCCGCGGCTTCGTACCGCCCGAGTGGCTGGACGACCAGGGCGGCCCGGCGAGCCGGCTCGGCGACCACCCCGACCGCACGCTGGTGCCGGGCGTCGAGATCGGTTCCGGTTCGCTCGGCCACGGCCTCGGGCTGGGCGTGGGCACCGTGCTCGGCCTGCGGGCCCAGGGCCGCACCGGACCCCGGGTGTACGTGCTGCTCGGCGACGCCGAACTGGACGAGGGCTCCAACCACGAGGCGATCGCGTACGCGGGCGCGACCGGGCTGGGCAACCTGACCGCGATCGTGCTGGACAACCGCTCGGCCACGCACGGTTGGCCGGGCGGCGCGGCGAGCCGGTTCACGGTGAACGGGTGGAGCGCCACCACAGTCGACGGGCGCGACCACGACGCCCTGCACACCGCCCTCACCGGGCACGACGAGCACCGGCCGCACGTCGTCGTCGCGGTCGTCACGGACGGGGAGTGACGATGAGCAGCACCATGCGGGACGCGTTCGTGACAAGCACCGAGGAGGTGCTCGCCGATCCGCGTACGACAGTCGTGCTCGCCGACATCTCCGCCGACGCGTTCGAGCCGGCCGCCGCCCGGTACCCGGACCGGGTGATCAACGTGGGCATCCGGGAGCAGTTGATGATCGGGGTGGCCGGTGGGCTGGCGCTGACCGGGCAGCGGCCGATCGTGCACAGCTACGCCCCGTTCCTGGTCGAGCGGGCGTACGAGCAGATCAAGCTGGACCTCGACCACCAGGACGTCGGCGCGGTGCTCGTCGGCATCGGCGGCTCGTACGACCGGGCGGCGGCGGGACGCACCCACCTCGCGCCGGCCGACGTGGCGCTGCTCGACACGCTCCACTGCTGGACCGTGCACGTGCCGGGGCACCCGGACGAGGTCCGGCCACTGCTGCGAAACGTGGTGTGCGGGCAGGAATCGGCGTACCTGCGGTTGTCCGTCCAGACCAACGCGCAGGCGTACCCGCAGGCGGGCGACCTGCACGTGGTCCGGGACGCCGGGCCGGGCGCGCCGCTGCTGGTGGCGGTCGGTCCGGTGCTGGACGCGGCGGTGGCCGCGGTCGCCGGCCGGGCGGTCACCGTGGCCTACACCCACCGGCCGCGGCCGTTCGACACGGCCGGGTTGCGGGCGCTCGCCGGCACCGAGGTGATCCTGGTCGAGCCGTACCTGGCGGGCACCTCGGCGCGGGTGGTGTCCGAGGCGCTGACCGACCGGCCGCACCGGCTGCTCGCGCTCGGGGTGGGCCGCAGGGACCTGCGCCGCTACGGCAGCACCGAGGACCACGAGCGCTGGCACGGCCTGGACGCCGCAGGGCTGCGCCGCTCGGTCGATGCGTTCCTCACCTGAACGGCCCGGACACGACGGAACCCCGCGACCTCGGCTCGTGCCGGGATCCCGGGGTTCCGTCGGTGGGGCTCAGTGCGCGGCGGAGGGACCGGCCGGGCGGCGGCGGGCGCGCTCGCGGGCCAGGATCCAGATCGCCTCGACGCCGTCCTTCCAGGTGATCTTCTTGCCCTCCTCGCGGCCCCGCGCGCGGTAGCTGATCGGCACCTCGTAAGGGCGGATGCGGCGGCGCAGCAGCTTGCCGGTGACCTCGGCCTCCATGCCGAAACCACGGGCGCGGACCTCGAGCGAGCGGTACAGCTCCAGCGGCATCAGCTTGAAGCAGGTCTCCAGGTCGCCGATGTAGGAGTTGTAGAGCACGTTCGCGGCGAGCGTGACGCCCTTGTTGCCCATCACGTACCAGAAGCTGTACGAGCTGTGGCTGCCGAAGGTCCGGTTGCCGTAGACGACAGTCGCCCGGCCGTCCAGCACCGGCTCCAGCAGGCGCGGGATGTCCTGCGGGTCGTACTCCAGGTCGGCGTCGAGGATGACCATGTACTCGCCCTCGGCGCTGTCGACCGCCGTCTTGATGGCCGCGCCCTTACCGGCGTTGCGCTGGTGGGTGATCACCCGTAGGCGGGCGTCGTCGACCCGGCCGAGGACCTCGCCGGTGCCGTCCCGGCTGCCGTCGTCCACGACGACCAGCTCGATCTCGCAGGGGTAGTCGACGGCCAATGCCTGCTTGAGGGCATCCGCGATACGTTCTTCCTCGTTATAGACCGGCATGAGGATCGAGAGCTTCACGGAATCTCCACGGAGGCGATGGCAGGTCGGGGCATAGCGTAGCCTGGCACATTGCTCAGGTCACGACAGGCCAGGCACTCTATTCCTGGCGAAGCGGCACCACCACCAGTCGGGCCACGCTCTTGTCGCCGTCCTTCGCGCCGGCCACCCCGACCGTCGTACCGATCCTGATGTCGGTCGATCGGATCGTGGCCCGCCGCTCGACCACCCGCAGCTTCTCACCGAACGTCCACGTCGCTGTGAAGCCGTCGGTGGACTTGACGGTCATCGACCTGTCGTCGATCGCGGTCACCTCGCCGCGCTGAACCGCCACCGTCTTCGTACCGCCGTCCCTGGTCCGCACCACCGCCTCGCCGTGCAGCGTGTTGCGCCGCAGCAGCACCCGGGCCCGGTGCCGCTTGTGCCCCTCCTTCGCGCGCTCGCCCCTGCCGCCCGGCCCGGCCTGCGGCGTGCCCGACGGCGCCGGCGCGGCGACCGGATCCACGTCCAGTTCGCCGGCCTCCACGCCGAGCGCGGCGAGCGCCTGGCCGTCCACGCCCAGGGCGGCGCTCACCTCGACCGCCTCGCCGGGCGCCGGGCCGGACCGGGCCGCGCCGCACCCGGCGAGCCCGAGCGCCGCGACGGCGAGCAGTGCGGTGGCGCCGGTGACGATTCGCTGACGTGTCATCTGTGGTCCTCTCCTCACGGTGGTGGACCGAGCGTTCCGCACCGACGCGAGAGGACGGTCAAGCCGATGTTCGGGCCCGGTAAGGATCCGCGGGTACCCGGACCGTGAACGCGGCCCCGCCCTCCGGGGCGTGCCCGGCGGCGATGTCCCCGCCGAGCCGCCGGACCAGCCCGGCGGCGAGCGCAAGGCCGAGCCCGCTGCCCACCTTGCGCACCCCCCGGTACCGCTCGTGCAACGCGCCGCGCTCGAACGCCACCCTCAGGTCGTCGTCGGTGAAGCCGGGTCCGCCGTCCCGGACCTCCAGCACCCCGCCGCCGGCCGGGCCGGCCGTCCGCACCGCGAGCACCACCGGCGCCCCCGGGGGTACGACCCGCAGCGCGTTCTCCAGCAGCCCGTCCACCACCTGCCGGATCCGGCCCGGATCGGTGTACGCCGGCACCGGCTCACCCTGCGTCTCCAGCCGGAACGGCACCCCGAGCGCGGCGCACCGGCCGGACCAGGTGCGCTCCGCGTCGACGGCGATCCGGGTCAGGTCGACCGGCACCGGCTCCAGCGGGAAGTCGACCGCTTCCAACCGGGCCAGTGCCAGCAGGTCGCGGACCAGCCGGTCCAGGTGTTCGGCCTCGGCGAGCACGGTCCGGCCGGTCGCCGGCACCGCGTCGGCCTCGATCACCCCGTCGGCCAGCGCCTCGGCATAGCCGCGGATGGCGGTGAGCGGGGTACGCAACTCGTGCGAGACGGAGAGCAGGAACTCGCGCTGCCGTCCCTCGCTCGTGGCGAGCGCGGCGGCCAGGCCGTTCAGCGCGTACGCCAGGTCCGCCACCTCGTCGGGCGGCTCGACCGGCACCCGGACCGCCCGGTCCCCGGCACGCAGCCGCGCGGCGGCCGTGGCGGCGGTACGGATCGGCCGGGCCAGCCGGCGGGCGAGCAGCGCTCCGGCGGCCGCCCCGGCGGCGAGCCCGGCAAGCAGCGGCAGCCAGAGCCCACGCAGCACCTGCCGCCAGGGTCCGGTGCTACGGGCCCGGGTCAGCACCACCCCGTCCCGGCCGGGCAGCGCCCGCGCCTCGACCAGCCGGCGTTCCCCGTCGACCAGCCGCCGGCCGGAGACGTTCTCACCACCGGCCACCCGTGTCACGAGCGGTCTGGGCAGGCCCGGCCGGTCGGCCCGGCCGTCGCGGATCACGTACACCTCGATCTGCTGCTGTCGCAGTTGCCGGACGAGCCGGTCCCCGGCGCTGTCGCGCTGGCGGGCCGGCCGCACCCGGAGCACGTCGGCGGCGAGCCGGGCCTGGGCAGCGAGCGCCTCCTGGTCCCGGCGCTCCGCGCCGCGTACCGCCAGGGGCACCGCGACGAGCGCGGTGACGAGCACCGACACCAGCGCCACCGCGCAGGTGGCCAGCACGGCGCGGGCGGTGAGCGTCCGCCCGGGACGGCGCCGCGTCGGCCCGGTCCGTTGTTCAGGCATCGGCCGCGTATCCGACGCCCCGATGGGTGCGGATCACGCTCGCCGGGCCGAGTTTGGCCCGTACCTGCGCCACGTGCACGTCGACGGTCCGGGTGCCGGCGTGTGCCGCGTACCCCCACACGCCGGCCAGCAGTTCCTCCCGGGTGAACACCCGGCCGGGGCGGGCCATCAGGTGGGCCAGCAGGTCGAACTCGGTGGAGGTGAGCTGCACCGCCGTACCGGCGGCGGTCACCGTCCGGCGGCCCGGGTCGAGCGTGACGGCACCGAGCGTGCGGGGCTGGCCGGCGGGCGTGCCGGCGGTGCGGCGGAGCACCGCCCGTAACCGGGCGAGCAGCTCACGAGGGCTGAACGGCTTGGTGACGTAGTCGTCAGCGCCCAGTTCCAGGCCGACGACGCGGTCCACCTCGTCGTCGCGGGCGGTGAGGAAGATGACCGGCGTCCAGTCGCCGTCCGCGCGCAGCCTGCGGCAGATCTCGGTGCCGGCCAGGCCGGGCAGCGCGATGTCGAGCACGCAGGCCACCGGGCGCAGGCGCCGCGCGGCGGCCAGCCCGGCCTCGCCGTCACGTTCCAGGTGTACGCCGAACCCGTCCCGGGTCAGATAGAGCCGGACCAGGTCGGCGATGGCCGGCTCGTCCTCCACCACGAGGACGAGTCCGGGCGGGGCGGCGATGGTCACCGGCCCATGATGACCGACCGGTGGCCGCCCGGCGGCTCAGTGGATGTTCGGATCCGGTAAGGACGTCAGCGAGCCGTAGCCGGACGCAGCACCGGGGGCCGGGCGTCCGCGAGCGACTCACCGATGGTCGCCACCACCCGCTCGGCCGGGGTACGCAGGCGGGTCCGGAAGGCGTGGTTGAGCAGCGCGTCGAGCTGCCACACCTGCTTCGGATGACGGGTACGCAGGACGAAGCGCTCGCGTGCCCCGTCGATCGCGGTCGCCGCCAGTCCCACGCAGTGCGCGCGGGCGTCCGGGCTCCACGTCACGTTGCTCAGCTCGCGCAGTTCGGTGTTGAGGTGCAGGCGCAGCCGGTGCAGCACCCGGGTCTGCCGGGTGACCACCAGGCGGCGGTGGGTGAGCAGCATCAGGTAGTCGCCGCCGATCGGGTCGTCCGGGCGGCTGCATCGGGTGACCAGGATGGTCGCGTCGCCGGAGCCGACGCACCGGCGGAACACCGGCATGTGCCGGGTGACGGTCTGGGTCGCCAGGCCGGTGTCGGCGGCGGCCGGAAGGAACGTTCGCGAGAACACGTCCATGTCAGGTGCAACGAGCCGATGACCTGGGGTGATATGGGCCACGACCGATTTCTGGAACTTCCACACCTGCACGTCGCACCAGCGGTGCGACTCCGCCGCCGGTCGGATCAGAGCAGCTCGACGATCGTGGCGTTGGCCATGCCGCCTCCCTCGCACATGGTCTGGAGGCCGTAGCGGATGCCGTTGTCCCGCATGTGCTGGAGCATCGTGGTCATGATCCGCGCACCGGACCCGCCGAGCGGGTGACCCAGCGCGATGGCCCCGCCCCGGGGGTTGAGCCGCTCCGGGTCCGCCTCGGTCTCGGCCAGCCAGGCCAGCGGCACCGAGGCGAACGCCTCGTTCACCTCGTACACCCCGATCTCCTCGATGCCCAGCCCCGCGCGGCGCAGCGCCTTCGCGGTGGCCGGGATCGGCGCGGTGAGCATGGTGACCGGGTCGTCGGCGGCGACCACGGCGGTGTGCACCCGGGCCAGCGGGCGCAGGCCGTGCCGGCTGGCCCACTCGGCCGTGGTGACCGCGAGCGCGGCGGCGCCGTCGGAGATCTGCGACGCGGACCCGGCGGTGACCACGCCGTCGGCGCGGAACGGGGTGGCCAGCTCGCCCAGCTTCGCCAGCGAGGTGTCACGGCGGATGCCCTCGTCGGCGGAGAACTTGCCGCCGTCGGCGAGCGCCACCGGCGCCAGCTCGGCCTCGAACGCGCCCGCGTCCTGTGCGGCTGCCGCCTTCTCGTGGCTGGCCAGCGCGAACTCGTCGAGCTGAGTACGCGAGAGGCGCCACCGCTGGGCGATCAGCTCGGCTCCGACGCCCTGGTTGAACGGAAGTGGCGAGTCCGTGGCGACGCCCTCGACACCGCGGTAACGCTCCAGGATCGCCGGGCTGAACGGCATGCCGCCGGCGACGCTGGAACCCATCGGCACCCGGGTCATCGACTCGACGCCACCCGCGACAACCAGGTCGGCCTGGCCGGAGAGGACCGTCGCGGCGGCGAAGTGCAGCGCCTGCTGGCTCGACCCGCACTGGCGGTCGAGCGTGGTGCCGGGGACCGACTCCGGCCAGCCGGCCGCGAGCACGGCGTTGCGGGCCACGTTCCAGGACTGCTCGCCGACCTGCGACACGCAGCCCCACATCACGTCGTCGACCTGGCCGGGATCGATGCCGGTGCGCTCGGCGAGAGCGCGCAGCACGTGCGCTGAGAGGTCGACCGGGTGCACTCCGGCGAGGCTGCCCTTGCGCCGCCCGACCGGGGTCCGTACCGCGCCGACGATGACCGCGTCACTCATGTCTACTCCCGGGTAACCTCGCTTGCCCCGATACTACGTGCTGAGCCGACCGGTCGTCCTCCCCCGGCGTGCGGCCGGGGCGGCTGGCATGCTGGGCGGATGGATCCACAGTCGCCGCCGGCCCGGCAGTGGCGGGTGCCGCGCGAGGTGCCGGTGCTCAAGGCGCTCGGCGCGCTCGCGCTCGTCGCTCTGGGGCTGGTCTTCGCCGGCGGTGACCCGGTCCGTCCGGGGCTGGCCGGGCTGGCCGCCGCCGGTCTGCTCGGCTGGGCGCTGCGCGACGTGGTCGCACCGGTCCGCCTCACCGTCGACCCGGACGGGCTCACCGTGCTACGGGGGTTCGCCGGGCGACGCCGGCTGCCGTGGGACACGGTGGAGGCGATCCGCCTGGACCGGCGCAGCCGACGCGGGATCACCGCCGAGGCGCTGGAGATCGACGCCGGGGAGTCGCTGCACCTGTTCGGCCGCCGCGACCTGGACGCGCCGCTGGACGAGGTGGCGGCGGCGCTGACCGAGGCCCGCCCGACCGCGGGCTGACGCTCAGCCGAGCAGCGCGGCGGTGCGGACGAGGGTCAGGCCGATCAGCGCGACCAGCACGATCGCGCAGCCCGCCACCTGGAACACGGTCCGCCGCGACTGTGGCGCGTACGCCAGGACCAGCGCCACCAGCGCGCCGGCCACCAGGCCGCCGAGGTGCCCGGCCACCGAGATGCTCGGCACGGTGAACGTGAAGATCAGGTTGATCACCAGGATCGGCACGATCGCCGAGGTGTCCCGGCCGAGCCGCCGCATGATCACGAAGATGGCGGCGAACAGGCCGAAGACGGCGGTCGAGGCGCCGGCCGTGAAGCGGTTCGGCTCGGTGAAGACGTAGGCCGCGACGTTGCCGCCCAGCCCGGCGAGCAGGTAGAGCGCCAGGAAGCGCAGCGGCCCGAGCACCGCCTCCAGCGTCCGGCCGAGCACCCAGAGCGCCCACATGTTCAGCAGCAGGTGCAGCACGCCGTAGTGCAGGAACATGGCGGTGACCAGCCGGTACCACTCGCCGTCGGCCACCCCGCCGATGGTGTCGTCGGGGAAGCGCGCCAGGCCGAGCACCGCCCCCCACTCGGTGAGCGGGGTCCCGCTGCCCATCAGGCCGCCCAGGCCGCCACCGGCCACCGCGGCCCCGCTGCGGGCCGAGAGGATGGACAGCAGCATCATCGCCACGTTCAGCGCGATCAGCGCCTTCGTGACGTTGCCCCGGCGGCCGGCGGCACCGCCACCGAAGGCGGTACGCGCCGGCCGCACGCTGCGGCGTCCCTCGGCGACGCACTCCGGGCACTGGTGGCCCACGGAGGCGTCCCGCATGCACTCGGTGCAGACCGGCCGGTCGCACCGGCTGCACCGGATGTACGTCTCCCGACCGGGGTGCCGGTAGCAGACCGGAGTGGTCGGCACCGGACCCCCGGTGGCGTCGCCTGGCTGGCCGAAGCGCTCAGTCATGCGAGCAAAGGTACAGGCGTGCCGCTCAGGACTGCTTGCGCTCGATCTCGACCCGCTCGATCACCACGTCCTGCAGCGGCCGGTCGCTCGGGCCGGTCGGGGTGTTGGCGATCGAGTCGACCACCTTCACGGACTGCTCGTCGGCCACCTGGCCGAAGATGGTGTGCCGGTTGTTCAGGTGTGGCGTGGGCGACACCGTGATGAAGAACTGCGAGCCGTTGGTGCCCGGCCCGGCGTTCGCCATGGCCAGCAGGTACGGCCGGTCGAAGCGCAGCTCGGGGTGGAACTCGTCGGCGAACTTGTAGCCCGGACCACCGCGACCGGTGCCGGTCGGGTCGCCCATCTGAATCATGAAACCGCTGATCACACGGTGCGAGACGGTGCCGTCGTAGTACGGCCCGCTGCCCGGCTGACCGGTGCGCGGATCGGTGTACTCCCGGGTGCCCTCGGCCAGCTCCACGAAGTTGCGGACGGTCTTCGGCGCGTGGTTCGGGAAGAGCTCCAGCCGGATCGGGCCGGCGTTGGTGTGCAAGGTGGCGTAGACAGCCTCGGCCACGGGTACTCCTCACTCGTAGTTCAGTTCCTTGCGGATCCTCCCATGTGCCCGATCTGGCCATGCGGAGGCATTCGAAGGTGGAGGATGACGAAGGAACAACTCCCAGGAGGTGGGACCGTGTTTGGAATCGGGCGGCGAAAGACCCAGGGCCAGCTCGCCAAGGTCGAGTTGAACCAGGGCATCGGTCACCTGCGGCAGGCCGCGACGCACGCGGCGAAGGGCGCCGGCGCCACTGTCGGCCCGCGGGTCCAGGCAGCCCGGGTCGCCGTCGCGCCGACCGCGGTCATCGTGCGGGACCGGGCGTCCAGCGGCTTCGCGTCGACCGCCGCGGCGCTCGCGCCGGTGATGCTGGCCGTGCGCAACGCCCGGGTCGAGGCCGCCGGCAAGGCGTCGAGCGGCCGCAAGGTGATGGCCGCGAAGCAGACCGCGGTGACGAAGAAGGCGAAGAACATGAAGGCCGGAAAGAAGAAGCAGCGCAGGTCGCGGGGCATGACCGCAGGCCTGTTGGTGGCGGGCACCGTCGCCGGCCTGGCCGGTGCGATGGCCCTGCGCCGCCGTCGTGAGCAGCAGGAGTGGGCCGAGTACGACCCGACCGGCACGCTCAACTCGGCCGACACGCTCGGCGCGAGCGGTCGGGACAAGCTGGAGCCGATGCGGGAGGACGTGGACACGATCGTGGTGGAGACCCCGGACGCGAGCGCGAAGGTGACGCAGGCCGGCCCGACCGGCGCCGGTTCCTCGGCGGTGGCCAATGGCAGCAGCGCGTCGACCGCCACCTCCGGCAGCCAGCCGGTGATCCACCCCAACGACCAGGTCCCCTCCGTCGCCGAGGGTGCCCGGGACGTCACCGGTCGCCCGGCCGACGACATCACCAAGGCCGTGCAGGCCGGCAAGAACGCCGCGAAGGCCAGCGGTCGCCGCTGACCTCGTACCGTCGGATCAGCGCCGGCACGCGGGACACCCCGCGTGGCCGGCGCTTCCGCGTGTACGGGGAACCGGCCCGGCGGGGGTGACGTCGGTTACAGCCAGCCGTTGCGCCGGAACAGACGGTAGAGAGTGAAGGACGCCGCGAGCATCATCGCCCAGACGCCCGGATAGCCGTACGTCCATTTCAACTCGGGCATGTTGTCGAAGTTCATGCCGTAGATGCCGGCGATCGCCGTCCACACCGCACCGATCGCGGCCCAGGCGGCGATCTTGCGCATGTCGTTGTTCTGGTCGACGGTGACCTGGGCCAACCGGGCCTGCAGGATCGAGTTGAGCAGGTCGTCGTAGGAGTTCACCTGCTCGACCGTGCGGCTGAGATGGTCCTGCACGTCCCGGAAGTAGCGCCGCACCTCCTGCGGCACCGCGCGGTTGACCTGCGAGGTCAGCGTCATCAGCGGGCGCTGCAACGGCACCACCGCCCGCTTGAACTCGACCAGCTCCCGCTTCATCTGGTAGATCCGCTGGATCCGGCCGCTGCTCTGCCGGTCGAAGACGTCCGCCTCCAGCACGTCGAGGTCGTCCTCCAGCCGGTCGGCCACCTCCAGGTAGAGGTCCACCACACGGTCGGTGATCGCGTACGCGACCGCCCACGGGCCGTGCTCCAGCAGGTCCCGCTTCTCCTCCAGGTCGGCGCGGACCGGCGCCAGCCGGCAGGCGTCACCGTGGCGCACGCTGATCACGAAGTGCGGCCCGATGAAGAGCATCACCTGGCCGGTCTCCACCACCTCGGAGTTCTCGGTCAGCTCGGCGTGCTCGCAGTAGCGGGCGGTGCGCAGCACCAGGAAGACGATCTCACCGAAGCGTTCCAGCTTCGGCCGCTGCTGGGCCTTGACCGCGTCCTCCACGGCCAGTTCGTGCAGGCCGAAGGTGACGGCGATCTCGGTCATCTCGGTCAGGTCCGGCTCGTGCAGGCCGAGCCAGACGAAGCCGTCCCGCTCCTGCCGGGCGGCGGCCAGCGCCTCGGCGTAGTGAGGGCGGCCGGGACGGCGCTCGCCGTCGACGTACAGCCCGCAGTCGACGATCCCGCTGCGCTCCGGTCCGGCCGGCTGGGCCGTACGCGGGGAGCCGTCCGCGTTGAGGATGCGGGACATCGCGCGTACCGGGGCCGACCAGGCGCGGGGGCGCAGCGCCCGGTTGCTTTCGGCGCCGGCGGTGCGGTCGCGTGCCACCCGGTCCGTCATCTCTCGCCCCCTTCCCCTAGAGCTGCGGCTTGCAGGTTACGCCGACCGGCGGGAAGCGCAGTGCGGGCGCGGGACGGGCGGTTGCGACGGACGTCACGCGGCGGCGGCGCCGGGCGGGCCGGGCCGCGTCAGGGGGGTGAGGGGCGACACGGCCCACCCGGCACCCCTTGGGGGGCGGGAGTGATGCTGGGCGTACCGCCGGCCCGGCCGGTCGGGCCGGTGTACGGGCCGGTCACCGGCGAAAGGTGAATGGCACTCGCAGCATTGTGGGGTGTCGGCCGGTCCGGCGGGAGAGCCGGACCGGACCGCGAGCCGTTTTGTCAGAAACCCGATAGAAATCAGCCGCGCACGGCGGCCATCGCCTCGGCGAGACGCCGCACACCCTCGTCGATCCGGTCCGCAGTCACCGCCGAGTACGCCAGCCGCAGCGCGTGCCGACCGCCGTCGATCATGAAGTCGCTGCCCTTCACCACCGCCACGCCGCGCTCGGCCGCGGCCGGCGCGAGCCGGTCGACGTCGACGTCCTCCGGCAGCTCCACCCAGAGGAAGTAGCCGCCGTCCGGCTCCACGAACCGGGCCTCCGGAATGTGCCGGCGCAGCGACTCGGCCAGCACCGCCGACCGCTCCCCGAGCGCCGAGCGGACCGTCCGGATCGACTGCTCGATGGCGCCGGAGACGCAGAACTGGTGCACGATCGCCTGCGCCACCATGCCGGGCGAGATGTAGAGGTTGGTGGCCCGCTTGGCGATCGCCGCGATCAGCTCGGCCGGACCCACCAGGTAGCCGACCCGCACGCCCGGGCAGACCGTCTTGGTGAAGCTGGAGGCGTGCACCACCACGCCGCGCGTGTCCATCGACAGCATCGAGGGCAGCGGCTCGCCCCGGAACCGGATGTCCGCGTACGGGTCGTCCTCGAAGATCGTGAAGTCGTACTCGGCGGCGAGATCCAGCAGCTCACGACGCTTCTCCAGGGAGAGGGTCACGCCGGCCGGATTCTGGTAGTTGGGGATCACGTGCGCCAGCCGCGGGCGTACCCCGGACTCCAGCAGCTTGCGCAGCTCGGCGGTGTCCAGGCCGTCCGGCTGGATCGTCACGCCGTGCACCTCGCCGCCCATCTGCTTGAGGTTGAGCAGCGTGCGGTCGTACGTCGGGCGCTCGACCACCACCGCGTCGCCCCGGCGGACCAGGTGGTCGAAGAGGAACGCGTCGGCCTGCAACGAGCCGTTGGTGATCAGCACCTGGTCGGCCTCGACACCGTGCTTCTCGGCGATCCACTTCCGCAACGGCGGGTAGCCGACGGAGGTGCCGTACGCGGTGACCCCGGCGGGGTCGGCGTCGAAGGCGCGGACGGCGGCGGCCTTGAGCCCTTCGACATCGACGATGTCCAGCGAAGGCGCGCCACGGGCGAACGAGATCAGCTGCTCGGCGGTCATGCGCAGAGCCTAGGGCCTGGCTCGGCGGGTCCGACCGCGATACACGCGAAGTTCAACATGCGGGCGGCCGGCCGGGTCACCGGTGCGTCCGGGGGATCCGAGAACACCTCGCGCCTGTCTACGATCCGACGGACGCTGGCGCCGGTCCGACCGGACGCCGAAGGATGACGGGTCACGGCAGACCCGGGAGAACAAGGGATGGGGCTCGTGACCGAGGACGAGGCGGGACGGCTCGACGACCAGCGGTTCGCGCAGTGGCTGGCGGTCGAGGCCGGCGCGGTGCTCACCGCGCTGCGGGACCGGCAGGGCTTCGCCGACCCGAAGGCGCTCAAGGACGCCGGCGACCGCGCGTCGCACGAGCTGATGACGGCGGCGCTGGCCCGGCTGCGGCCGGCCGACGCGGTGCTCTCCGAGGAGGAGGCCGACGCGCGCCGCGCGTGGGCGGACGGCGAGCGCGCGCCCCGGCACGAGGCGGACCGGGTCTGGATCATCGACCCGCTGGACGGCACGCGCGAGTTCTCCGAGGCCGGACGCGACGACTGGGCGGTGCACGTGGCGCTCTGGCAGCGCTCCGCCGCCCCCGACGGCGCGCTGATCGCCGGTGCGGTGGGCATGCCGGCCCGGACCACAGGGGACGGTGCGCAGCTCGTGCTCGGCACCGACTGCCCGCAGCCGAAGCCGTCCGACGGGCCGATCCGGATCGCGGTGAGCCGCAGCCGCCCGCCGGCGTTCGTCGGCGAGCTGGTCGAGATGCTCGGCGCCACCGCCGTGCCGATGGGTTCGGCCGGTGTGAAGGTCTGCGCGGTGGTGACCGGCGAGGTCGACGCGTACGTCCACGCGGGCGGTCAGTACGAGTGGGACAGTGCCGCCCCGGTCGCCGTGGCGCTCGGTGCGGGCATGCACGCGTCCCGGATCGACGGTTCGCCGCTTCGCTACAACCGCGCCGACCCGCGCCTGCCCGATCTGCTGGTCTGCCGGCCCGAACTGGCCGATCAGTTGCTCGACGCGATCGCCCGGACCGGGGTCGAGATGCCCGCTTCGACCGTCACCGGCAGGCAGGGTGAAGCGTTCGGCTGAGTGTCACGGTACTAACGGCCGGGTGGATGAGGGTTATCGTCGGGCAGGGATGCATGACGATCTGAGCCCCGACACGGGCCGCCGACAGCCAGGGAGGGTCATGCCGGTCGACCGAGAGCCGCACAATGCCTTCGGGCAGCCGACCGGCCTGTGGCCGGGTCAGGACATTCCGCGCCAGGGGGGCGACCCTTCGCTGCCCTGGCCGGAAGCCGAGAGCACGCCGCCACCGCCGGCCCGCTTCGACGGTGACCTGCCCTGGCCCGAGCGGGACCGGCCCGACGCCGGTCACCACGGCGGGCCGGGGCACGACCCGGCGAGCTGGGAGCCCGTGCCCGCCACGGCGAACGGCTGGGCGCCGCAGCGTGAAGCGCACCACGACGCCTGGGCGGCGCAGGCCGGGCCGGCGCCGGACGGCTACGCCGGCTGGGCGCCGCACGACGAGCCCGGCCGGGTCGGCCCGGCCGGCGAGGCAGGCTGGGCCGCGGGCACCGCGGCGACCGCCACCCTGACCGGACCGCCCCCGGTGGACGTTCCGCACGGACCGGCCGCCGATGGGCCGGGCCAGCCGCCCGCACCGCCGCTCGCCCCGGCTCTTCCGCCATCATCCGGCGGCTCCCGGCGGCGCTGGCGCGTCGCCCTGGCGGCGGCCCTGGCGCTGGCCGTGGCCGGCAGCGGGGTCGCGGTGGCCGCGCTGCGGCCCGACGCCGCGAACCCGCAGGCCGGCGAGGCGCCGGGCGCGGTCGGGGCGGCGAGCTCGATGGGCCCGGGCACGCCCGGCGCGCCGAGTGCCTCCCCCGGCGCCGACCAGGGTCTCGGCGGTAAGCCCTCGGCTCGCCCGTCGGCCTCCGCGAACGCCGGGCCGGGCTTTGCCGGTACGCGACTGACGCTGCCCGGCGCCTCGATCGGCGTGCAGAACGGGGAGACTTTCGGCCAGGCGCTGGCCCGGTCCGACCGGACCTTCGGCAAGCTGCGGATGGCCCGGATCTTCTTCCCCGGCCTGCCGCCGGCCTGGTCCGGCAGCCGCGCCGACGTGGTGGACCGGACCGTGGTGGTGTCGTTCAAGGCGTCGCCGCAGGAGGTCAACACCGGCAAGTTCGACTCCCGCCTGACCTCCTGGTTCGCCTCGATTCCGCGCGAGCACAACGTCTACTGGTCGTACTTCCACGAGCCGGAGGACGACGTCGAGCGCGGCGCGTTCAGCACGGCGGCGTACCGGACGGCGTGGAAGCGGATCGCCGGCCTGGCCGACCGGACGGGCAACCCCAAGCTGATCAACACGCTGATCCTGATGTGCTGGACGCTCGACCCGAAGTCCGGGCGCAGCTTCGACGCGTTCTACCCGGGCGGCGACGTGATCGAGGCGCTCGGCTGGGACTGCTACAACTGGGGCAAGAAGTGGAAGCGGTACGCCCCGCCGCAGGAGATCTACGGCGCGATGATCAGCAAGTCCAAGGCGCTCGGCAAGCCGTGGGGCGTCGCCGAGACCGGCAGCGACCTGGTCCCGGGTGACGCGGGCGCCGGCCGGGCGGCCTGGATCCGGTCGATGACCGGCTTCCTCAACGGCCAGCGGCCGGAGTTCGTGGCGTACTACAACCAGACCGTCAGCCAGGGCGACTTCCGGCTGCTCGACCAGCCGAGCATCCAGGCGTGGAAGTCCTTCTGCACGGCCTGACCACGGCGGAACGACGACGGGCGGGCGACCGAGGTCGCCCGCCCGTTTCGCGTACGGCTCAGATGCCCCGGCCGCGCTTGTGCAGGGTGCGCAGCACCCGGTCGGCCTGTACCGCCCGGCTCGCCACGGCCAGCGCCAGATAGGCGCGCGGCTCCTTCGGGTTACGGGCCAGCGTGCGCCGGGCCCAGCGGACCGCGTCCCGCCGGTTGCCCATTGCGGCCTGCGCGAAGGCGATCTGACCGGCCACCCGCGCCTCGCCGTGCGGCACCGTGGCGAACTCCGGGTAGCGGCGCAGCAGCCACTGCAACGCGGTCGAGATGGTCTCCCAGCGCTGCGCGAAGTAGGACCGCTTGTGCCAGCGGACCAGCACGTACGGGCTCTCCACGTTCACCAGCGGGGCGTAACGGGCGGCGCGGAGCAGGAACTCGTAGTCCTCCGCGTAGCTGCCCGGGATCTGCTCGTCGACCAGGCCGATCGCGTCGAGCAGCGCGGCCCGGCGGATCAGGAACGTGGACGGGTGCAGCTCGGTGAGCCGGTCACGCAGCAGCGCCTCCAGCGAGATCCGGGCGCGGTCCAGTGAACGGTCCACCGTACGGTCGTCGTAGCTGACCCGGATGCCGCAGCTCACCAGCGCGCCGTCCGGGTGCGTGTCGAGCGCACCGAACTGGGCGGCCAGCTTGCCGGGCAGCCACTCGTCGTCGTCGTCGCAGAACGCCACCCAGTCGCCGACGGACGCCTCGATGCCGGTGTTGCGCGCGCCGGCCAGCCCGGCGGTACGGGTATTCGTGATCACCCGGACCCGCCGGTCCCCCCGGTCGCTCTCCAGCGACCGGTCCGGCTCGGACTGGTCGTAGACCACGATCGCCTCGATCAGGCCCGGGTGCGCCTGGCTGAGGATCGCCTCGAGCGCCGCACGCAGCAGCTCCGGACGGTCCCGCGTCGGTACGACGACCGAGATACTCGGCCCACTCATGCTCTCTCCACGGACTCGTCGGGTCCCCGCTGGCCCAGATAGCCGTAGCGGACCCGCAGGGGAAGCGTGGCCAGGCTGACCACGGCACGGCTGCGGCGCGGCAGGCGGTCCCGCCACGCCTCGTCCCGGCGCACCGTCAACGGCCCGCCGCTGAACCGCAGCGGGTTGCCGGCGACGCTGTGCGCGCGGAACGGCGCGGCCGGCTCGGACGCCACGCCGGTCCCGTCGGCCCCGGACAGGATGCGCAGCGCCGCCGGGTCGTCCGGCAGGCCGGCGAAGTCCCGCACCCCGCGTACGGTGCCGGCCGGGTCGGCGGTGAAGTCCTCGTACCGCAGCCGCAGCACCTTCGCCCGGGAGGCGAGCAGGTGGAACGCGGCGTTCTGCGCGGTCCACAGCTTGCTCACCTCGAACGGCGAGAAGGTCGGCATGAAGTCCTCGCCGTCGACCACCTCGGGGCGGCGCACCTGCTTGCCCCACGAGTACGCCACCGCCCGGCTGTCCCGGACCAGGTGCAGCACCCGCAGGTCGAGCCCTTCGGCCCAGCGCAACGCGAAGGCGAGCGAGGCGTGCTTGCTGGAGTCGACCACCACCCGCGCGCCGGTCGCCGAGAGCGCGGCCCGGTAGATCCGGGTGTACAGGTCGGCGTAGCGGCGCACGTCGGCCAGTTGGTCCGGCGGGAGCGCGTCCTTCGCCAGCCGGGGGATGTGCCGGGTCCGGTCGACCCGGTCCTTGAGGGCCAGCACGTCGTCCCGGTCGACAGCGGCCCAGCCGCCGAACGCCTGATCGCCCACCTGCCGCCAGAACGGGCAGGCGGTGAACCGCTCACCGCAACCGCACCGCTCGTCGGCGCCGAGCGCCCGCTCCCACAGGTGCACCACCTCGCCGACGGCACACACGTCGGCGCTCTGCGCCAGCAGCAGTTCCAGCAACGTCGACCCGCTGCGACCGAGACCGCCGACGAACAGGACCCGCGGCGGCGCCGGATCCGGGGCGCTCATCCGCGACGCCCGAGTGCTCGCTGTCGTACCCGGCGGGCCACCAGCTCGTCGATCACCGCGCCGACCCGGGCGACCGCCTCGGCGCGCGGGTCCGGACGGTTCGGGTCGGCGGCCAGCACGAACCGGCTCGGGTCGGCCAGCCCTTCGTCCAGCGCGGCGACCAGCTCGGCCTCGGACTCGCACAGCCGCACCATGCCCGCCGCGCCCAGCCGGCGGGAGAACATCTGCTGGTGGTTGTCGACGTGCTCGTCGTGCGTCGGGTCGCGGGGCACCACGATCGGCAGGTGGCCGTTGCGGCGGGCCTCGGTGATGGTGGCCGGGCCGCCGTGGCTGACCACGAGCGTCGACTCCGCCATCGCCCGCTGGAGTTCGTCGTGACCGAGGAACGGGGTGGCCTCGGGCAGGGCCGGGGTGCGGCTGTGCCCGTACTGGAGGACCAGCCGGACCTCGGGCCGGTTCGCGTGCCAGCGTTCCAGCCAGCCCACCAGCCGGTCGAAGCGGTGCACGTCGGTGCCGACCACGACGAGCACGTACGGCGCCGCGGAGCGCCGGTCCCGCTGCCGGGGGATCACAGGAGGTTCCCCACGACGGTCGCCTCCGGGTACATCCGGCGCTGCTCGTCCCACTGCACGAGCATCGCGGAGAGGAAGGGGCGGCAGAGCCGGGCGGTGAGCGTCGCGCTGTCGATCCGGTCGTACACCTCGATGTAGACCGTGGGGATCCTGCGCATCCGGGCCGCCACCACGAACGGCAGGGCGACCCCGGCGCCGGTGGTGACCACCGCGTCGACCTGACGACGGCGGATCACCTTGAGCGCGAGGAACGCGTTGCGTACCAGGTTCTTGACGTTGCGGGTGGTGGGGTGGTGCGCCCAGACCACGTCCTCACCGGCGAGCAGCGAGCGGGCGTCGGGGGTGTCGAACGTTACCCATGCGCGGCGCCGCTCCCGGTACCACGGTTCCAGGGCCAGGAGCTGGGCCAGGTGCCCGCCACTGGAACCCACCAGCAGGACCTGCCCCGAGTCCTCGGTTGACCCGCTCACCACAGACTTCCTCCCCGTACGCGGACGACCGCGTCCGGAATTTTGTGAATGCCCCTCGGACGCGTCCTGACAACCTACTGGCGCGGCCCTGGGCAACTGAAGGGGCCGTTGGACGGATACTGATGCGCCGGTCGGCTCACTCCTCGATTCCCGTCACTGGGACGTGCACCGACGGACCATCGACCAGGTCAGTCCGGTTCGCCCGGGACGCCGGGCCGGGCCACCGGAAGAAAGCGAGATGTGTCAGGATTCCGTCACCGCTCCGCACGAGGGCCGTCGGTGACGCCGGCTTGTCCGGGGGCAGGTCGGGCCCGACACCGGGAAACCCGCCAAATGGTCAGCGCCGATCGACCATTTCTACGCGGGCTGCCCACACCCGGGCAGGCTTACCGGAACGTGAGCAGACTTTCCCTCGTCGTTCGGATCGGGGACACTCAAGGCCACGGTCAGGTCCAGCTGTGCCGTGGACTGCCCGGCTCGGTCGAAAGGGAGCGACAGACTCTGATGCCCTCACCCCATTTGGCCGAGAGCGACGCTGACGGTCTTGCCCTGATGGCCTACCTGGGCTGGCTGCGCCGCCGCTGGTGGATCCTGCTGCTCGCCGCGGCCCTCGGCCTTGGTGGTGGGCTGGCGCTGAGCCAGATTCAGGAAGCGCGCTACACCTCGACCACCTCGCTGCTGGTGCGCCCGCTCGGCGCGGGGGCGGAGAGCAACCCCAACGCCAAGGTCAACCTCGACACCGAGGCCCAGGTGGTCCGCTCGCTCGTGGTGGCCGAACGGGCCAAGGCGCTGATGAAGGTCGACACCGGGGCCGACGTGCTCGTCAAGTCGGTGACCGTCAAGGTGCCGCCGAACAGCCAGATCCTCCAGGTGGTGTACGAGGCGAACAGCCCCGAGGGCGCCCAGTCCGGCTCGCACGCGTTCGCCCAGGCGTATCTGGACCTGCGCAAGGCCACCGCGCAGAAGGCGCTGGAGAACGAGACGAACGCGCTCAAGCAGCAGATCGCCGAGCTGAACAAGCAGCTCAGCGGCATCGCAGGGCGGATCGCGGCGGCGCCGTCCAACTCGCCGGAGCGGGAGCGGGCCGAGGCCGAGCGGAGCGTCGTGACCAACCAGATCACCGGCCTGAACAACCGGCTCAGCCCGCTGGTCTCGGCCGGCTCCGACCCGGGCGAGATCATTTCCGACGCCCGGCTGCCCGACTCGCCCAGCTCGCCGAACCGCACGCTCAACCTCGCCAGCGGCATGGGCGCGGGTCTGCTGCTCGGCATCGTGCTGGCACTGGTGCTGGACCGGCTGGACACCCGGATCCGGCGCGGCCGCGACATCTCCGACCGGGTCGGCCTGCCGCTGCTCGTGGAGCTGCCGTCGCGGACGCCCTCGCTCGCCGTCCTGCCGCCCACCCACCGGGTCTCCCGCGAGCTGGGCCGGCTGCGCAACGTGCTGCTGTCCGCCGTGCCCGAACCGGCGCAGGGCGGACGCGGCCGCCAACTGCTGCTCTGCGGCGCCTCGGCCGGCACCGCCGCCGGGTTCGTCGCCGCCAACCTCGCCGCCGCGTACGCCCGCACCGGCCAGCAGGTCGCGCTGATCACCACCAAGCCCGACTCGATGTTGGGCACCATCACCGGCGTGGCCGAGGGGCGGCACAACCTGGCCTCGGTGCTCCGCCGCGACGTCCCCCCGCTCAAGGCGCTGGCGCCGGTGCCGGGGCTGGGCCAGCTCCGCGTGCTGGTGCCGGGCGACCTGGACGCGGAGGTCGAGCTGCCGGTCGCCGGGCTGCTGGAGATCATGCACGAGCTGTCCGCGCGCTTCGACCACGTGATCATCGAGACCGCGCAGCCCACGTACGCCGTGGAGGCCCAGGCCCTGGGCCGGTACGTCGACGCGGTGATCATGGTGGCCGAGGCGGGCAAGACCCGCAGCGGCGAGATCACCGCCGCCCTGCAGCAGTTCGAGCAGGTGAACGCGCCGGTGATCGGCGCCGTGCTGGCCCCGCGCCTGCCCGCACCGACGGGCGGCACCGCCCGGCCGGCGGCCGGGAGCACGCCGAGCGGATCGAGCACGCCGAGCGCGCCGGCGACCCCGGCCAACCGGCCCAAGCCCCGGCCGAGCCCCGGCCCGTCCGCCGAGTCGACGATGGTCCTGCCGCGCATGCAGTCCTCCCGCCCCGCCCCGGCGAAGCCGGCTCCTGGCAAGGCCACCCCGCCGCCCGCCCCGCCGACCCCGCCCGCACCGGGCAGCCAGGGCCGGCCGGGTAAGCCGGCACCGCTGAACGGCACCGGCGGCACGTACCGCTCCCGGGGTGACGGCGACGGTCGCAGCTACGCCCTCGACTCCGGCGAGGACCTGGGGTGAACCGGCGGCAGATGCTCCGCGCCGCCCTCGCCCCGGCCGTCGTCCTCGGCGTCGGCACGGGGTGCAGCGAGCCCGAGCCCAAGCCGGGCAAGATCCAGGTGGTGGACCCGGGCGACGTCACCGCCTCGCCCTCGGCGGCCAGTGCCTCGCCGAGCCTGCCGGCCGGCCCGCTGACCGGTGCGCCGGTGAGCACGCCGGCCGCGGCGACCCGCCAGGCGGTCGCGGTGCCGCTGCGGGTGAGCCCCGCCACCACCCCGGCCGGCCTGGAGGCCGCCGACCTGGTGTACGCCGAGTTCGCCGAGTCCGACACGCTGCACCTGACCGCCGTGTTCCACTCCAGGGACGCCGCCAAGATCGGCCCGGTCACCGAGATCCGGCCGGTCGACATCCGGTCGCTCGCGGTGCTGCGCCCGTTCGTCGGGTACGACGGCGGTCCCACCGGCTTCCTCACCCAGTTCGAGAACTCCGACCTCGACGGCGTCACTCCCGACGACGACAGCAAGGTCTTCTCCGGCGACTACACGTCGACCGCCGCGCTGCTGAAGGCCGCCCCGAAGGGCGGCCAGCCGCCCACCCCGCCGATCGACCACGCCGGTGAGGGCGATCCGCTCGCCGTCCACGACATCGCGCCGGCCACCGAGCTGACCGTCACCGTCGCCGGTGGCCCGCCGATGGTCTGGCGGTACGACCAGGCGAAGTCCGTCTGGGCCGGCAAGGTCGGCAAGGTCACCGTGACCGCCGCCTCCGTCATCGTGCTGACCATGGAGTACCGCACGCTCGACGTACGCAACCCGTCCCCGCGCTCGCTGCCCTCGGCGAACGTCTTCGGTGAGGGCGCGGTGCTCGCCGTGTCCGGGCCGAACAGCGCGAAGGGCCGGTGGCGCAAGCCCGGCCTGGGCATGGTCTGCACGCTCGCCGACACCGGCGGCGACCTCCTGCGTCCGCAGCCCGGCAACGCGTGGGTGATCTACGCGCCGACCACCGCCAAGGTCTCCGTGAAATGAGCACCGCCACCCCGCCCCGCACCGCGCGCGGGACGGTCCCGGTCGGGGCGGTCTCGCCGCCGGGCGGGAACCGCCTCCGGCCGGTGACGGCACGGCCGGAGAGTTGGTCGTGGCGGCTGCCGACGGCATGGCCGCTGATCTCGCTCTTCCTGCTGTACCCGCTGTGGTGGGTGCTCGGCGTGTCGAGCTTCGTCTTCGTCATCTTCGCGGTGCCGATGGTGGTGCAGATGCGCCGGCGCGGCCCGGTCCGGGTGCCGCCCGGCTTCGGGATCTGGATGATCCTGCTGCTCTGGGTGTTCCTGTCGGTGCTCACGCTCGACCTCACCGCGCCGAACACGCTGTCCCCCGGTGGCAGCGGCAAGTACATCGGCTGGGGCATCCGGCTCGCCAACTACATCGCGATGACCGTGGCCATGCTCTATGTCTACAACCTGCGGCAACGGGAGCTCTCCCAGCGCCGGATGGTCCGGCTGTTCGGGTTCATGGGCGTGGTCGTGGTGCTCGGCGGCTGGATCGGCTCGCTCTTCCCGAACCTCAAGCTGGTCGCGCCGCTGCGCTTCGTCCTGCCCCAGTCGATCGCCGGCCACCCGTACGTCTCCTCGCTGATGGAGATCAAGTTCGCGCAGGTCCAGCAGGTGATCGAGGGGGAGGCCAGTTCGCCCCGCCCGTCCGCGCCGTTCACCTACACGAACTCGTGGGGCGAGAACACCGCGATCCTGCTGATCTGGCTGATCGCCGGCTGGATCGTGCTGGGCAAGCCGCTGCGCCGCACCGCCGGTTTGGCCATCGCCCTGGCGGCGATCTTCCCGATCGTCTACTCGCTGAACCGCGGCCTGTGGATCGGTCTGGGCATCGCCGCCGCCTACGTCGCGCTGCGGCTCGCCCTGCGCGGCCGGATGGTGGTGCTCGGCGGACTCGCCCTCGCGGTCGGGCTGATCGGGGTCCTGATCATCGCCACACCACTCGGCCGCACCTTCGACGAACGCCTCCAGAACGGGCACAGCGACGACATCCGCACCACGTTGTCCCAGGGCGCGGTCACCGCGGCGAACCATTCGCCGATCCTCGGGTACGGCGGCAACCGGGCACTGATCGGCAGCAACCGGTCCATCGCGATCGGCAAGTCAGACGACTGCAAGCAGTGCGGCAACCGGGAGCTGGGCAGCAACGGCCAGTTCTGGGCGCTGCTCGTCGGGCAGGGCTGGGTCGGCGCGATCTGCTACAACGCCTTCTTCATCTACGCCATCTGGCGCTATCGGCGCGACCACAGCGCGATCGGGATCGCCGGCACGCTCGTCCTCATCCTCATGCTGTTCTTCCAGTTCACCTACGGGGTGATGGAAGCGACGCTCGCCTACGCCCTGATCACGGTCGCCCTGCTGGCCCGCAACGACCGGATACGCCGGTCGCTCGCGCCGGCAGCACCGCAGGGCACGATCGCCGGGCTACGGGCCCGACTGGAAAAGACCGGTGACCGCTGATGGTGTTCCGCGTACCCCCGGACGGCGACGGCCGCGCCGCGTATCTCGGTGAACTGGCCGGGCTGATCTGGCCCGCGCCGGCGGAGCCCAGCCTGCGGCGTGGCGGCGCCGGCTGGGTGGTGGTGCCCTCGGCGGCCCGTCCCCGGCTGCTGGTGCCGACCGGCTCGGGCCGGGCGGCGGCGAGCGCCGTCCGGCACTCCACCGAGGCGGTCGGCCGCAAGGCCAAGCTGGTCCGGCAAGGGCTGGCCACCGCGTTCCGGCTCGGGCTGGGCCCGCTCGTGTTCCGCGACCGGTTGGTGGTCGACGGCGGCGGGCTGGACGCCCATCTGGCCGAGGTGCTCGGCGAGCCGGCGCTGGTGAGCCTGCACATCGGGCCGGCGCGGGCGAACCGCAAGCCGGTGCTGCAGCTGCTCGCCCCGGACGGCCGGGCCCTCGGGTACGCCAAGCTCGGCGTCGACCCGCTGACCCGCGCGCTCGTGCACGCGGAGGCCGACGCGCTGCGCCGCCTCGCAGAGGTGCCGCTCGGGCCGGTGGTCCTGGCCGGGGTACGCCATCACGGCGACTGGCACGGCCACGCGCTGCTGGTGCAGGAGGCGCTGCCGGTGCGGCTGCCCCGGGCCACCCCGGCCGCCGCGGAGGCGGCCGAACGCGCCGCCATGGTGGCGGTCGCCGGCTGTCTCGGCGTACGCAAGCAGTCGTGGGCGGGCAGCGGGCACGCGACGCGGCTCACCGCCGCGGTGGACGCGCTCGGCCCGCGGCCGGAGGCCGGCCGGCTGCGCGCGGCGCTGAAGTCGGTCGCGGACGCCGACCCGGTGGTGGCCTTCGGCGCCTGGCACGGGGACTGGAACGGCGGCAACAGCGCGGTGCTCGCGGACGGCCGGGTGCTGGTCTGGGACTGGGAACGGTTCGAGGCGGACGTGCCGGCCGGATACGACGCGCTGCACCTGGCGGTGCAGGGCGCGATGAGCCACGACGGGGTGGAGCCGGTCGAGGCGGCCCGGGCGCTGATCGCCGGCGCCGGGCCCACCCTGGCGCCGTTCGACCAGACCGGTGGGGGCGCCGATCTGGTCACCGTGCTCTACCTGGTGGAGCTGGCGGCGCGCTACCTGCGGGACCGGCAGGCGGAGGCGGGTGCGCGGCTGGGGCACGTCGACACCTGGCTGCTGCCCGCCGTTGAGGAACACCTGGCCCGCCGGGCCCGGTGAGAGTGAGGAGTGGGGACGTGACGGTAGCCAAGGAGCAGGCGCTCCGCGCGGTGAAGTCGGTGAGCCGGACGGTCGGACGGCTGACGGCCGGTTCGCGGATGGTGCCGGGATTCCTGATCGTGGGGGCGCAGCGCTGCGGCACCACCTCGCTGTTCAAGACGCTCTCGCAGCATCCCGGTGTGCTGCCGCCCGCGTACCACAAGGGCGTGCACTACTTCGACATGGACTACCACCGGGGGATGAGCTGGTACCTCGGGCACTTCCCCACCAACGGCAAGGCCGAGGCGGTGAAGGCCCAGATCGGGGTACGCGGGATCACCGGCGAGTCGAGCCCGTACTACATGTTCCACCCGCTGGCCGGGCAGCGCATCGCCCGGGACCTGCCGTCGGTGAAGCTGCTGGTGCTGCTGCGTGACCCGGTGGAGCGGGCCTACTCCGCGCACTCGCACGAGCTGGCCCGGGGCTACGAGCCCGAGGCGGACTTCGAGCGGGCGCTCGCGCTGGAGGAATCCCGTACGGCGGGCGAGCGGGAGCGCATGATCAGCTCCGCGTCGTACGCCAGCGAGCACCTGCAGCACAACGCGTACCTGGCCCGGGGCCGCTACATCGAGCAGTTGGAGCGCCTGGAGGCGCTCGTCGGCCGGGACCGGATGCACGTCATCGACAGCGACGACTTCTTCGCCGACCCGCGTCCCTCCTTCGACGCGGTCTGCGACTTCCTCGGGCTGCCCCGCTGGGCGGACATCGCGTTCGGCAAGCACAACTCGCGCTCCCGTTCGCCCATGTCGATGGAGCTGCGGACCCGGCTGGAGGACCACTTCGCGCCGTACGACGAGCGGCTGGCGACGTGGTGGGGACGCGTGCCGTCGTGGCGGCGGTAACCCGGACCGACGCCGGCGGCACCCCGACGCTCACCGCACCGCCCCCCGGGCCGGGCGCGGGGCTGGGCGGCGCGGCCCGGCAGGGCTTCGCCAACCTGGTCGGCGTCGGGCTGGCCGCGGTGGCCGGCTTCGGTCTTAACATCGTCATCGCCCGCGGCTGGTCGGTCAGCGAGGCGGGCATGTTCTTCGCGGCCACCAGCGCGTTCATGATCGCCGCCTCGGCGGCCCGGCTCGGCACCGACGTCGGCACCGTCTACTTCGTCAGCCGCCAGCGCACCCTCGACCGCCGCGACCAGATCCGGGGCACGATCCTGGCCGGGTTGCTGCCGGTGCTGGTGGTCGGCACGCTGCTCGGGCTGGCCGGCTGGCTGGCCGCACCGGCGCTGGCGCGGGCCACCATGCCGGAGGCCGGCCCGGAGGCGGTGACCGCGCTGCGCATCCTGCTGGCGTTCGTGCCGCTGGCCGCGCTCAACGACTACGCGCTCGCCGCCTGCCGTGGCTTCGGCCAGATGCGCCCGCTGCTCACAGTGGAGCGGCTGGGCCGCACGCTGGTGCAGTTCCTGGGCGTTGCGGTGGCCGCGTGGCTCGGCCTGTCCGCCACCGTCGGCCTGCCGCTGGCCTGGGTGGTGCCGTACCTGATCGCCGCGGCGGTCGCGCTGCTCTGGCTGAGCCGGCTGGTCGGCCGGGCGGGGCGGCAGGTGACCCGGCCGGTGCCGGCGCGCGAGCTGGCCGGGCCGTTCTGGCGGTTCACCGGGCCCCGGGCGATCAGCAGCCTGGCCGCGATCGTGGTGCAGCGGCTGGACATCGTGCTGCTCAGCGCGTTGCGCGGGCCGGCGGACGCGGCCGTCTACACGGCCGCGACCCGGTTCCTGGCGCTCGGTCAGCTCTCCAGCGTCGCGCTGTCCAGCTCGGTGCAGCACCGGCTGGCCGCCGCGTTCGCCCGCGACGACCCGGCCGAGGCGCGCCAGCTCTACCAGGCCGCCACCGGCTGGCTCGTGCTGCTGTCCTGGCCCGCCTACCTGATCTTCGCGGCGTTTGCCACGCCGATGCTGGCGTTGTTCGGATCCGGGTACGGCGACGGCCGCCGGGTCGTGCTGCTGCTGGCGCTGACGATGCTGCTGGCAACCGGCTGCGGCATGGTCGACATGGTGCTCAACATGGCCGGGCGCACCGCGTGGACGTTCTACAACGCGATGACCGGCACCGTGCTCAACGTGGTCGGGAACCTGCTGCTCATCCCGCGTTACGGCATCCTCGGCGCGGCCCTGGCCTGGACCGTCTCGATCCTGGTCACCAACCTGGTGCCGCTGACGCAGCTCTGGTGGTCGATGCGGCTGCACCCGTTCGGCGCCGGCACCCGTACCGCGATGGCGCTGGCAGTGGTCGCGCTGGGCGTGCCGCTGGGCGCGGCGAGCCTGCTCGGCGCCGATCCGCTGGTGCTCGCGCTGGTGGCCGCCGCCGGCTTGGCCGCGTACGCGGCGGGTGTCTGGCGCTGGCGGCGCACCCTGCACCTCGACGCGCTGCGCGCCCTGCGCCGTGGCCGCAACCGGGCCGGGGCGGACCCGGCCGCCCAGTCCTGACCGATCCTGCGCACCGATGGGACCTTCGATGACAAGCGACTCCCCCCTCACCTCGCCCTCCGGGCTGTCCACCGTGAAGGCCGCGAAGCTCGCCGCGGTCGGGCTGCTGGCCGACCGCAAGGAGCGCCGCGAGCTGGAACGGCCGGTGGAGGCGGGTGGCCGCCGGCTCACCCTGAAGGTGGAGCGGCCGATCTTCATCCTCGGCGCCCCGCGCTCCGGCACCACGTTCCTCGGCAGTTGCGTCGGCGCGCTGCCGGACGTGTCGTACCACTTCGAACCGCGGCTGACCAAGGCGGTCGCCCGCTGTGTCTACGAGGGAAGCTGGACGCCGCAGCGGGCCGCCCGCTACTTCCGCGGCTACTACGGCGCGCTGCTCGCCGCGTCCGGACACGGTGGACTGCGTTTCGCCGAGAAGGATCCGGAGAACTGCTTCATCGTGCCGTTCCTGACCGAGGTGTTCCCCGACGCGGTGTTCCTGCACGTCTACCGGGACGGGCGGGACGTGGCGGTGTCGCACGCCGAGCAGCCCTGGCTGAACGCGGCGTCCACCGGGAGCGGCCGCAGCGGCCGGGGCGGCACGCCGTGGGGCGCCGCGCCCCGGTTCTGGGTGGAGCCGGAGCGGCGCGAGGAGTTCACACAGGTCTCCGACCTGGGCCGGTCGGCCTGGATGTGGCGGCGCTTCACCGGCAGCGCGCTCACCCAGCTCGCCGAACTGCCGGCGGACCGGGTGCGGCACCTGCGGTACGAGGACGTCGTCACCCGCCCCGCGGAGGCGGCCGAGATCGTGGCCGACTTCCTGGAGGTCGGCGACCCGGCCGGGCGGGAGGCGCTGCACGCCCGCTTCGCCAAGGCACGGCCCGGCTCGGTGGGCCGCTGGCGGCAGCGACTGACCGAAAAGGACCTGGCCGACGTGATGGCTCAGGCCGGGCCGCTGCTGACGGAACTCGGCTACCCCGCCTGAGCGCCGCGTCACAGGTAGAGTGCCAGGGGTCGCCCGCCAGGCCCGGCGTGCCTCTCCGCCCCCGCGGATCGCAGGGCCCTCATGCCGTGGTCGGCGACCGTCCTGGGGAGAGGTTGCGGTGGTACGACGGTTACGACTGACGATGGCTGCCGTGCTGGGCCTGGCATTCCTGGCTCCGGCGGTGGCGGCCTGCGACTTCGGTTCCGAGCAGCCCGACGGGACGGCGACGACGGCAGTGCCGCCCCCGCCGACCGTGACACCGCGGACCGCGCCGGTCCGCACCACCGGCCGCGGGCCGGAGCTGCCGGAGGAGGGGGCCTGGCTCGGCGCCTGGGTCAAGCCGCAGTACCACAACGCCACCGGACGGGCCGCGGCGTTCGACGCGTTCAACCAGGCGGCCGGCGGCAAACTCGCCATCGCGCACATGTTCCACGAGTGGAACGAGCCGTTCCCGGGCAACACCGAGAAGTTGTTCCAGGCCCGGGGCAAGCTCCAGATGATCTCGTGGCAGGGCACCGACACCCGGTCCACGGTCAGCGGCGTCTACGACACGCTGATCCGGCAACGCGCGAAGGACGTCAAGGAGTTCGGCGTTCCGGTGCTGCTGCGCTACCGGTGGGAGATGGACCGGCCGAACCTGGCCGCGAGCATGCACTCGCCGGAGGACTACGTCGCTGCCTGGAAGCACGTCCGCGCCATCTTCACCGAGATGAACGTCACCAACGCCGCCTGGGTCTGGTGCCCGCACGCCGACGGGTTCGCGGAGCCGCAGCGCCGGGCCGCCGACTACTACCCCGGCGACGACCAGGTCGACTGGCTCTGCGCGGACGTCTATCCCAGCCCGGAGTGGAACAGCTTCACCGACCGGATGGACCACTTCATGGACTTCGCCAAGAAGCACCCACGGCCGGTCATCATCGGCGAGTACGGCCTGACCCAGGACGGGCGGCCGGGCCAGCGCGCCGACTGGATGAGCGAGGTCGGGCCGTACCTGAAGAAGCACCCGCAGATCAAGGGCGCGGTCTACTTCGCGGCCCGGCAGACGGAGAAGCCGCTGTACGACAGCACGTTCGGCGACGACCCGGAGAGCGAGCGGGTCTTTCGGGAGATGGCGACCGACCCGTACTTCCAGCCGCCTCTGCCCGACCTGAGTGTTCCCTCAGGGCAACCCTCTGTGTCCACCAGGTGATCGTCGCTCGTCTTTTCGTGTGACCCGGGCCGTTTCCTCGGCCAAAAAGGCCGAACCCGGGTGGACGGGCGACGCCTGAATGCGAGAAGGTATTGCTCTCACGTCTGCGGTCGGTCGAGTGACGCCCCGCCTCATGTCGGCACCGACCACGATCGCAGCGCCTCCGACGTTTCCCCCCGGAGTAGCCTGTGGCTTCCTCGATCCTGAGACACCGCTCGGTGTCCGCCTTCGGCGCTGCCGTGCTCGGCATCGCCACCCTGTTCACACCGGTGCCGGCGCTCGCCGCGCCGGCCTCGGCACCCGCGCCCGACCACAGCACGATGGTCGGCGAGGTGCCCTCGGACAAGACGCCGAACATCAACGACGGCAACGTCTTGGCCATCTACGACGCCGGCAGCAAGGTGATCGTCGGCGGCTCGTTCACGAACGCGCAGAACCGGGGTTCCTCACCCACTCCGGTCGACCGCCGCGGGCTGCTCGCCTTCGACAAGGCGACCGGCAAGATTGACAACGCGTTCGCGCCGGTGCTGGACAACGACGTCACCGCCGTCATCGCCGGCCCGACGCCGGACACCGTCTACGTCGCCGGCAAGTTCAACAAGGTCGGTGACAAGAACTTCCGCAAGCTGGTGCTGCTGAACGTCGCCGACGGCACCCCCGTCGACGGCTTCAAGGGCCCGGCGTTCAACGGCACCGTCAACGACATCGCGCTCGTCGACGGCCACCTGCTGGTCGGCGGCATCTTCACCACGGCGACCGCGACGATCAACCGCAACGGGCTGGCCTCGCTGAACCCGACCACCGGCGCGGTGGACGACTACCTCACCGTGGCGCTCACCGAGAACCACAACTGGACCCCGACCAACAACGGCGCCTCGGCCGGTGTCGGCGTGGAGAAGTTCACCGTCTCGCCGGACGGCAAGCACCTCGTGGTGATCGGCAACTTCAAGAAGGCCGACGGCGTCGTGCACGACCAGATCGTGCGGATCAACCTGGGTGCGAACTCGGCGACCGTCGCCGACTGGAACACCGACGGCTACTCCGCGGCCTGCAAGTACACCGCGTTCGACTCGTGGGTGCGCGACATCCAGTTCTCCCCGGACAGCAAGTACTTCGTCGTGGTCACCACCGGCGCGTCGTACCCGGGCACGCTCTGCGACTCCGCGGCCCGCTGGGAGACCGCCGCCACCGGTGACGGCCAGAAGCCGACCTGGACGAACTTCAGCGGCGGCGACACGTTCCTCTCCGTCGGCATCAGCGAGAAGGCCATCTACGTCGGCGGTCACTTCCGCTGGTCGAACAACCCGCTCGCCCGCGACAAGGCCGGACCGGGCGCGGTGCCGCGGGCCAGCATCGCCGCGCTCGACCCGGCGAGCGGCCTGCCGCTGTCCTGGAACCCGGGCCGCCACCCGCGCGGCTACGGCGTCACCGAGATGCTGGTGACCCAGGAGGGCCTCTGGCTCGGCAGCGACCAGGAGTACATCGGCAACTTCGACTACCAGCGCAAGCGGCTCGCCTTCTTCCCGCTGGACGGCGGCAACGCCCCGCACTCGACCAGCACCAAGGGCCTGCCGGGCAACGTCTACCAGGCCGGTCGCGCGGCGCAGACCGAGGTGCTCTACCGGGTCAACGCCGGTGGCCCGGCCATCCCGGCCACCGACGGCGGGCCGGACTGGGCCGCCGACAGCGCCACTGAGCCCAGCCCGTACCACAACACCGGCAACCAGGTCACCAGCTACACCACGAACGCGACGTTCGACCCCACCGTGCCGGCGAGCACGCCGGCCACGCTGTTCAACACGGAGCGGTGGGACGAGGCGACCACGCCGGACATGCAGTGGGACATCCCCGTCGCGGCCGGCACCCGGGTCGACGTCCGGATCTACATGGGCAACCGCTGGTCCGGCACGAGCAAGCCGGGCGCCCGCAAGTTCGACGTCAGCGTCGACGGCGTGCTCAAGCTGAACGACTTCGACCCGGTCGTCGCCGCCGGCGGGACCGACCGCGGCACCATGCAGTCCATCTCGGTGGTCAGCGACGGCGTCGTCGACATCGACTTCGGCCGGGTGCTCCAGAACCCGCTGCTGCACGGCATCGAGATCGTCAAGACCGCGCCCACGCCGGACGCCTCGGACGTGCTCTACCGGGTCAACGCCGGTGGCGACCAGTTGGCCGCGCCGAGCGGACCGGCCTGGGCCGCGGACAGCGCCACCGCGCCGAGCACCTACCACAACGCCGGCAACCAGGTGACCAGCTACACCACGAACGCCTCGCTCGACGGCACGGTGCCGTCGGGCACGCCGGTCGAGCTGTTCAACGCGGAGCGGTGGGACGAGTCGCCCGCGCCGGACATGCAGTGGGACTTCCCGGTCCCGGCCGGCACGCCGGTGCAGGTGCGTCTCTACCTGGCGAACCGCTGGGCCGGCACCGCCACCGCCGGCAAGCGCAAGTTCAACGTGACCATCGACGGCGTGGTCAAGCTGAGCAACTTCGATCCGATCGCCTCGATCGGCGCCACCAACCGGGGCACGATGCGCGCGTTCCCGATCACCAGCGACGGCAACATCGACATCGACTTCGGTCGCGTCTTGGAGAACCCGCTGGTGCAGGGCATCGAGATCGTCAAGCTGCCCCCGGTGCCGCCGGCCACCACCGTCGACAGCATCACCAAGCGGACGTACGACGGCGCGACCTCGGTCGGCAACGCGATGTCGGTGCCGAATGCGGACAGCACCCGCTGGTCGGGCGTCAAGGGCGCGTTCTGGGTCGGCGGTGACCTGTTCTACGGCGTCGGCGGCGACCTCTACAAGCGCTCGTTCGACGGCAGCGAGTTCGGCACCCCGAAGAAGCTGGACCCGTACCACGACGCCAAGTGGGACACGGTCGTCACCGGCTCCGCGCCGGAAGGCTCCACGTACGCCGGCATGACCGGCAACTTCGCCGCCGAACTGCCGAACGTGACCGCGATGTTCTACAAGAGCGGCCGGATCTACTACTCGCTGGCCGGTCAGAGCACGCTGTTCTGGCGTCAGTTCGCGCCGGACACCGGCACCGTCGGCGCCGAGCGCAACACCGTCACCGGCACCACGGCCTTCGCCGACGCGGGCGGCCTGTTCCTGGACGGCGACACGCTCTACGTCGTGTCCCGGAGCAACGGCAACCTGTCCTCGATGGCCTGGTCCGACGGCGTGCCGACCGGCTCCGCCACGGTGCGCAGCGGCCCGGCCGTCGACGACGTGGACTGGCGCGGCACCTCGGTCTTCGTCGGCCCCTGACGGGCGGACACGACCGAACAGCACGACGATGGCCCGGCCGGTATCGGCCGGGCCATCGCCCTTTCTCCGGCTTCTCCCTCGCCCGGGGGAGGATCAGGTCCGGTTCGGCGCGTGCTCTCCCGCCCAGACCCGCATCAGGTCCCGTACCGAGATCACTCCCGCCACCTCCCGCCCGTCGAGCACGACCAGGTGCCGGAACCCGCCCCGGGCCATCGCCGCGGCCGCCTCCTCGACCGTCCAGTCCGGGCCGGCGTAGACGACGTCCCAGGTCAGGTGTGCGCCGGTGCGCTCGACATCCGGGTCGAGCCCGGCGCCGATCGCCTTCAGCACATCGCGTTCGGTCATGATCCCGACCCCTTCGGAGTCCGGGTCGATCACGACCGCCGACCCGACACCGCGGGCCGACATCATCCGGGCCGCCTGCCGGAGCGTGTGCTCCGGCCCGACCACCAGTACCTCGCTGGACATCGCTTCGCGTACCTGCATCACACATCACCCCTGTGGGACGGCGACTGAGTACGGACATGGTGGGCCCTCGATGCGTACCGGGACAAGAACGGGCATCGCCGCAGACGGCGCGGATGGCTACTGTCGGAGGGTGCCTACCGAGCCCCTCCGCTGCGCCGGCGCGCTGATCGTCGACGACGACGCCCGCATCTTCATCCAACGCCGATCACCCGAGCGACGCCTCTTCCCGAACTGCTGGGACATCGTCGGCGGGCACCTCGAACCGGGCGAGGAGATCGACGACGCGCTGTGCCGGGAGGTCACCGAGGAGACCGGCTGGGCCGTCTCGCACGTGCTCGGCCTGGTCGGCGAATACCGGTACACCGCCGACGACGGGCTGACCCGGGTGGAGACCGACTTCCTGGTCCGGGTGGACGGCGACCTGAGCCGGCCCCGGCTGGAACCCGGCAAGCACACCGAGTTCCGCTGGCTGGCGGAGTCCGAGATCGCGCTGCTCGACGAGCACCGGGACGTCAACGAGGGGCTGATTCGGCGGATCGCCGAGGACGGCTTCGCCGCGCTGCGCTCGATCGGGTTGACGGGCTGACGGGCTGAACCACTGCGGGTCGGTGCCCGGCGATATCCTCGCCGGGTGGAATCGGGTCGAGAAGAGGAGCGTGTCGGCATGATCGGGATGGTGCTCGCCGCCGGTGCGGGGCGCCGGCTGCGGCCGTACACCGACACCCTGCCCAAGGCCCTGGTGCCGGTCGACGGGGAGACCACCATCCTCGACATCGCGCTGCGCAACCTCGCCGAGGTGGGGCTGAACGAGGTCGTGATCGTGGTCGGCTACGCGGCCGACGCGGTGCGGCAGCGCCAGGCCGCCCTGGAGGAGAAGTACGGCGTCACGCTCAACCTGGTGCACAACGACAAGGCCGAGGAGTGGAACAACGCGTACTCGCTCTGGCTGGCGCGGGAGCACTTCTCCCGGGGCGTGCTGCTCGTCAACGGCGACACCGTGCACCCGGTGAGCGTGGAGAAGACGCTGCTGGCCGAGCGCGGTCCGGGCATCCTGCTCGCCGTGGACACGCTCAAGCCGCTGGCCGAGGAGGAGATGAAGACCACCTTCGACGCGGCCGGCCAGCTCACCCGCATCACCAAGCTGATGGACCCGGGCGAGGCGTACGGCGAGTACATCGGCGCGACGCTGATCGAGCCGCAGGTGGCAGTGCCGCTCGCCGACGCGCTGGAGACGACCTGGCGGCGTGACCCGAACCTCTACTACGAGGACGGCTACCAGGAGTTCGCCGAGCGCGGTGGCGAGGTGCGGGCGGCCCCGATCGGCGACGTCTCCTGGGTCGAGGTCGACAACCACGCCGATCTGGCCCGGGCGCGGGAGATCGCGTGCCGCTACTAGCCCGCAGCGTCCTCACCCCGCTGCACATCGACGTGCGGCGGGGCGCGGTGGCCGACCTGGCGGCGATCCTGTCCGACGGCCGGATCTCGGCCGGTGGCGACGTCGCCGTGGTGGTCGGGCCGGGGCAGGGCGAACGGATCGCCGAACTGCTCCGGCCGTCGCTGCGCTCGGCGGACGTGTTCACCGTCGCCGGGGGCACGCTGGACGCCGCCGACGACCTGGGAGCGAAGCTGCGCAGCCGGTCGTACGACGCGGTGGTCGGCATCGGCGGCGGCAAGACGATCGACGTGGCGAAGTACGCGGCGACCCGGCGTGGGCTGCCGATGGTCTCGGTCGCGACGAGCCTCGCCAACGACGGCATCGCCTCCCCCGTGGCCAGCCTGATCACCGAGGGCCTGAAGGGCTCCTACGGCGTCCACATCCCGATCGCGGTGATCGTCGACCTGGACTTCGTGGACGCCGGGCCGGATCGGCACAACCGGGCCGGCATCGGCGACGTGATCAGCAACATCAGCGCGCTCGCGGACTGGGAACTCGCCCGGCGCGTACGCGGCGAGCGGGTCGACGGGCTGGCCGCCTCGCTGTCGCGGGCCGGCGCCGAGGCCGTGCTCAACCACCCCGGCGACATGAGCGACGACGGCTTCGTCACTGTGCTCGCCGACGCGCTGATCTCCAGCGGTCTGGCGATGGCGATCGAGGGCACCAGCCGGCCGTGCAGCGGCGGCTGCCACGAGATCATGCACGCGATCGACGCGCTGTTCCCCGGCACCGCCTCGCACGGCGAGCTGGCCGGGCTCGGCGCGTTGTTCTGCACGTTCCTGCGCGGCGACGAGCGCCGGTTCGCCGAGATGGCTGCCTGCCTGACCCGGCACGGGCTGCCCCGCCTGCCCGCCGAGGTCGAGCTGACCGACGACCAGTTCGTGGAGGCGGTGCAGTTCGCGCCCGCCACCCGGCCGGACCGCTACACCATCCTCGAACACCTCGCGATGTCCGCTACCGAGACGCGGGAGCGGCTGGCAGACTACGCCGGTGCCCTCCGCGACCACATTGGCTGAGCCCCGTCCCACCGTCGCCGACTTCCACCGGGTCAACCGGGGAGGCGGCCTGTTCAGCGAGTCGATCAGCCAGTGGATCGGGGCGGCGTTCGCGCTTGCGGCCCAGCGGTTGGGGCTGCGCCCGACCGCGCTGACGCTGACCAACCTGGTGCTGGGGCTGGCCGCCTCGGTCACCGTGGTGGCGCTCGCCGACGACGTGGCCGCCGGCACCGTCCCGGCCTGGGTGGTCGGGCTGGTCGCCCTGGTCGCCTGGCAGATCGCGTACGCGCTCGACTGCGCCGACGGTCAGCTCGCCCGGGTGACCGGTCAGAACAACGCGGCCGGGGCCCGGGTCGACGTGCTCTGCGACGTGGCCGCCCAGATCGCGCTGGTGGCCGCCCTGTCCGCCACGGCCGTGGCGCAGCGCCCGTCCACGCCGGTCTGGCTGGTGGCGGCCTTCGCCGGCACCTGGATGGTCAACCTGGTGACCTCGGTGATGCAGTCCGGGCCGAACGCGGCGAGCATGGTCACCTCGACCTCGTTCCCGGTACGCCTGGTCAAGCTGGTGCGCGACTACGGCGCCGTGATCTTCGTGGCCGGCCTGGTGCTGGCGTTCGCCCCCGCGCTGGCGCTCTGGCTGATGGTCGCGTTCACGGTCGTCAACGGCGGGTTCCTGCTGGCCAGCATCGCGTTCTCCGCCCGCGCCTCTTTGCGCTGAGGCCTGCCCTGGCTTTGCCGCTTGCGTCGGCCCCTCCGACGCTGCCCTGCGCTGTCGTGCCCTGCGCCGTCCTGTCCTGGCACCGTCCTGCTCGGTGAGACGGCCACCCGGGCGGGACGCGCCGATGACGCCTGCGCAGGCCAGCCCTTCTGCCGCCGCACCAGAGGCCGGTTACTGATAGTGACCTCCCAGGGAGGGGCGGGGTGCCTCTTCGGCGACTTTGCTCTGCAGCCATACGCGCACCAGGAACTCTCAGTTACCGCTGCCTCGATGGCTGCAGAGCGAAGGTGCGAAGGGGCATCTGTCGGCAAAAGCCAGCTTTCAGGTATTCGACCAGCTCAGGCTTATGATGGGTGACCCAGAGCAGGGATCGGCGACAAACCGACCGTCACAGATGGTGACCGACGCAGGGGCGCACCTACCAGTAACGCAAGGTGATCGAATTGCGTCAGGAGTGCCTCTGCAAGCCCGCGTAGACGTCGATCAGGCGCTTGGTGATCACGTCGGGGTGGAAGGTGCGCTCGTAGCGGCTTCGAGCCGCTGGGGCCAGCGCGGGCGCCTCGGCGGCGGCCAGCGGCAGGGCGGCGGCGAGCGCCTCGACCTCGGGCGCGACCACCCAGCCGGCCTCGCCGCGCTGCACCCCGGAGGGCAACGCGACCCGCCCGTCGCCCGGCGCCGAGGTGGCCACCTCGGCCGGGCCGGTGCCGGCGGGCTCCCTCGGCCCGTCCGCGCCCACCAGGTACGGGATGCCGCCGAGCGCGGTCCCGAGCACCGGCCGCCCGGCAGCCAGCGCCTCGATGATCACGGTGGGCAGCACGTCGTGCCAGGTGGAGGTGGCCAGCACCACGGAGCTGTCGGCCAGCGCCGCGCGTACCCCGGAGCGGTCGAGCTGGCCCAGGTAGAGCACGTCGGGCCGTTCGGCGGCGGCCGCCTCGGCGAGCGGACGCAGCTCGCCGTCACCGGCGACGCGCAGCGGGCCGAGCGCGCCCACCGGGTGCCGCCGCCACGCCGAGAGCAGCAGGTCCAGGCCCTTCTCCGGGCTGAGCCGGCCCATGAACAGGAAGCCGTTCCCGGCCGGCGACGGGGTGCCCGGATCGGGCACCGCGTTCGGCTTGACCACGATCCGCTCGTCCGGGATGCCGTAGTCGCGCAGATGATCGGCGACCGCCGTGGTGAGCGCGATGAACCGGTCCACCGACTTCCAGGTGGGGCGGTGCACGGCGAGCGTGGTCGCCATCAGCGCGCTCTGCGCCCGGGAGTTGCGGTAGCAGCGGTGCACGATCGCCGGTACGCCGAGCGTCCGGCCCCGGCAGTCCTGGCAGATCACGCCGTCGCGGAAGTAGAGACCCGAGGAGCAGACCTGCCGGTAGTTGTGCACGGTCTGCACCACCGGCACGCCGCGCTTGTGCGCGGTCCGCACCACCCAGGGCGAGAGCAGGGGGTACGGGTTGTGCAGGTGCAACACGTCCGGCCGGTGCTCGGTGAGCAGGCGGTCGAGGTCGTGCTGGGCCTTCGGGGCCCAGATCGGCGAGATCGGCAGCAGCGCCTTGGCCGGCTTGGACATCGACGGGATCTCGTCGGAGCTGCGCAGGAACGGCAGCACCTCCACACCGGCGGCGGTGAGCTGGGCGATCTCCGCGTCGACGATGGTGTTCTCGCCGGAGGGCTGGGCTTCCCGGTACCGGTTGTGCGCCACCACGATTCTCACGGGAAAGAAGGCTACCGTTGGACGATGCCCGAACTACCGGAGGTGGAAGCGCTCGCCGGTTATCTGCGTGAGCGTGCGGTGGGCCGCCGCGTCGAGCGGTTCGAGGTCACCGCGATCAGTGCGCTGAAGACGTACGACCCGCCGCCGAGCGCGGTCACCGGCCGGACGGTCACCGGCACGGGCCGGCACGGCAAGTTCCTGGACGTCCGGTTCGACGAGGGACTGCACCTGGTGATCCACCTGGCCCGGGCGGGCTGGCTGCACTACCGGGAGGCGTTCCCGTCGGCGACCCCGCTGCGACCCGGCAAGGGCCCGATCGCGGTGCGGGTACGCCTCGACGACGGCTCCGGCTTCGACCTGACCGAGGCGGGCACCCAGAAGAAGCTGGCCGCCTACCTGGTCACCGATCCGGCGCAGGTGCCGGGCGTGTCGAAGCTCGGGCCGGACGCGCTGGAGGCGGACCTGCCGACCTTCGCCGAGCGGCTGCGCAGCCGCCGGGGCCAGGTGAAGGGCGTGCTGACCGACCAGTCGGTGCTGGCCGGCGTCGGGAACGCGTACTCGGACGAGATCCTGCACGCGGCGCGGCTCTCGCCGTTCGCGATCACCGACCGGCTCACCGATGACCAGCTCGCCGGTCTGCACGCGGCGACGCGCACGGTCCTGGCTGACGCGGTGCGCCGGTCGATGGGACAGGGGGCCGCGGAGCTGAAGGGTGAGAAGCGTTCGGGCCTGAAGGTGCACGCCCGCAAGGGACTGCCGTGTCCGGTCTGCGGCGACACCGTGCGGGAGGTCTCGTTCGCCGATTCGAGCATCCAGTACTGCCCCACCTGTCAGACCGGCGGCAAGCCGCTGGCTGACCGAAGGTTGTCCCGCCTCGTACGGTGAGTGATGGCATTCGCCGGTTACCGAGCGGAATCGACCCGCGATCACCCAAGGTCCGGTCCGCCCCTCTACCCGAGCCGTCATCCATCGGTATAGTGGCTCGGTCCCCGGCTTCACAACTGATTCGGAGCCGGCCAGATCTCACCGAGCACCAGCGGAGCGGCTTCCTCGCGGGGCCGGTCCGGGCCGGGCCCGCGTGGGAGACTGGGACGGTGAGCGACCCGGGCCCTCACGCCGAGTGAGGACGCGGGTCATGCGGGAGGACATGGGTTGAGGTGACGACAAGCCTCCAGCGCCCGGTAACCGAAAGAGGCCGGAGCAAGAGCGTGCGGCACGTCGACAGCTTTGAGATCCAGCCGCCGACTCCGCCGTCGCACAACGGCGTGCCCCGGTCGGCGTGGGCCCGCGCCCGGCGCCGGGTGTCCCGGTGGCACCGGCCCTACATCGTGTTCCTGCTGCTGCTCGACTTCGGCGCGGCGGCCCTGGCCAGCTTCCTGGCCGTGCAGATCTTCGAGCAGGCCGACTCCGGCTTCCGCAACTCGCCGCAGGTCTGGTTCTACACCGTGGCGTTCGTGCTGCTGCCGCTCGGCTGGCTGCTCTTCCTCTGGGGCAACCGGGCCTACGACCGGCGCTACCTGGGGCTCGGCCCGGACGAGTTCAAACGGGTGATCCGGGCCGGCGTCGCGGTGGCGGCGGCGGTCTCGTTCATCGCCTTCGCCACGAAGACCTACTCGCTGTCCCGGTGGACGGTCGGCTTCGCGCTGCTCGGCGCCCTGTTGCTGATCCTGCTCGGCCGCATGATCGCCCGGGCCTTCCTGCACGCGCTGCGCCGCCGCGCCGGCCACGCCGGGCACCGGATGGTGCTCATCGGCACGCTTCCGGAGTGCCTGGAGGTCTACACCACTGTCACCCGGAACCCGTCCGTCGGTCTGGTGCCGGTGGCCATCCACCTCACCGACGGATACGCCGCCGCGCGCGGCCTGGAGACCCCGGTGCCGGTGTACGCGGGCCGCGACGTGCTGGCCCTGGTGCGTGAGGTGGGCGGCGACACCATCGCGGTCTGCGGCTCGGCCAGTGCCGAGCCGGGCGAGCTGCGCCGGCTGGCCTGGCAACTGGAGGGCTCCGGCGTCGACCTGGTGGTCGCGCCCCAGCTCACCGACATCGCCGGTCCCCGGGTGCACATCCGCCCGATCGAGGGCCTGCCGCTGCTGCACGTCGAGGAGCCGACCCTGTCCGGGCCGGCGCTGCTGGCCAAGAACCTGATGGACCGGGTCGCCGCCGGGCTGGGCCTGCTGCTGCTGGTCCCGCTCTTCCTCGCCATCGGCCTCGCCATCCGCATCTCCGACCCCGGGCCGGTCTTCTTCCGTCAGCCCCGGGTGGGGCACGAGGGGCGGACGTTCCGGGTCTGGAAGTTCCGGACCATGTACGTCGACGCCGAGGAGCGGCTGGCCGGCCTGGTCGACCGGAACGAGACCGACGGCATGCTGTTCAAGATGAAGCAGGACCCCCGGGTCTTCCCGGTGGGCCGCTTCCTACGGGCCACGTCGCTCGACGAACTGCCCCAGTTGATCAATGTGCTCTGGGGCGAGATGTCGCTGGTCGGCCCGCGCCCGTTGCCCGCCGACGACGGCGACTTCCTCGGCGACGTCCGGCGCCGGCTGCTGGTCCGACCGGGCATGACGGGTCTGTGGCAGGTCTCCGGCCGCTCCGACCTTTCCTGGGACGAGGCGGTCCGGCTCGACCTCTACTACGTCGACAACTGGTCGCTGGCGTACGACCTGAGCATCCTGTGGCGGACCGTCGGCGTGGTGCTGGCCCGCAAGGGCGCGTACTAGCGCTACCGGGCCGACACCCGGCAGGATCGCTGCGTGGGTGGCAACCTCTCCGCCGTCTTGGCCGTCGTCTCGCTGGTCACCGCGTTGGCCGCGGCGCTCTGGGCGGTGCTGCGCCTGCGCGGTCGGCGGGGCATCGCCACCGCCACCCAGCGGGCCACGTACGAGGTGTTGCACACCGCCGGGCTCGCCGCCGAGCCGCTGCGGGCCGGCCTGACCGCAGCGGACGCGGCGAAGGCCGTACGCCATCTGCGGGCCCTGGTGGGTGCGGCCGGGCTGGCGCTCACGGACCGGGACGCGTTGCTCGCGATCGACGGGCAGGGGGCGCACCACGGCGACCAACTGGTCGCGGCGGCCCGGCGGGCGGCCGACAGCGGGCGCTCCACGGTGCTTGGCGACTCCGAGCTGCACTGCGACCTGGTCGACTGCCCGGTACGCGGCGCGGTGGTGGCGCCGCTGCGCGCGGACGGCCGGGTGGTCGGCGCGCTGGTGGCGGTGGCCGACGAGCGGCCGGCGCCGGGTCTGGTGCAGGCGACGCTGGAGACCGCGCACTGGGCCGGTGACCAGCTCGCGCTGGCCGAACTGGAGTCGTCGCGGGAGCGGCTGGCCCGGGCCGAGGTACGCGCGCTGCGCGCCCAGATCAGCCCGCACTTCATCTACAACGCGCTCACCGCGATCGGCTCGTTCGTGCGCACCGACCCGGAGCGGGCCCGGGAGCTGATCCTGGAGTTCGCCGAGTTCACCCGCTACTCGTTCCGGGCGCACGGCGAGTTCACCACGCTCGCCGAGGAGCTGCGCTCGATCGACCGCTACCTGACGATCGAGCGGGCACGCTTCGGCGAGCGGCTCCAGGTGCGTCTCCAGATCGCGCCCGAGGTGCTGCCGGTGACGCTGCCGTTCCTCTGCCTCCAGCCGCTCGTGGAGAACGCCGTCCGGCACGGGTTGTCCCGCAAGCCGGGCACCGGCATGGTGAGCATCGAGGCCCGGGACGCGGGCGCGGAGTGTCACATCACGGTGGAGGACGACGGGGTGGGGATGGATCCGACGACGCTCACCGCAGGCATCGCCGAGGTCTCCGGCGCGGCCGGCGACCCGGCCGACGACCCGGGGCAGCACGTCGGCCTCTCGAACGTCGACGAACGGCTCCGGTCGGTCTTCGGGAACGGTTTCGGCCTGGTCGTGGAGACCGGGCTGGGTTCGGGTACGAAGGTCAGCATGCGCGTACCGAAGTTCCACCCCGGGGTACGGGTGTCGTCATGACCGTCACCGGCACCGGGTTCCTGCGGGTGCTGGCGGTGGACGACGAGCCGCCCGCGCTGGACGAGCTGGCGTACCACCTGCGCGCCGACCCCCGGGTGGCCCGGCTGCACACGGCCGGCGACGCGACCGAGGCGCTACGCGTGCTCCGCGACGACGACGTGGACGTCGTGTTCCTCGACATCCGGATGCCAGGGCTGGACGGCATGGAGCTGGCCCGGGTGCTGCGCCGCTTCGCCCGGCCACCGGCGATCGTTTTCGTCACCGCGTACGACGACGGCGCGGTGGACGCGTTCGATCTGGGCGCCACCGACTACGTGCGCAAGCCGGTCCGCGCCGAGCGGCTGGCCGAGTCGCTGCGCCGGGTGATCGGTTCCCGGGTGGTGCCCTCGCATCCGGCCGCGCTGGCCAGGGCGGAGGAGGATCCGACCATCCCGATCGAGCTGGCCGGCACCACCCGGATGCTGCCCCGCTCGGCGGTGCGGTGGGTGGAGGCACAGGGTGACTATGCGCGGCTGCACACGGCGGAGGGGTCGCACCTGGTCCGGGTCTCGCTGGCCACGCTGGCCGAGCGCTGGGCCGATGCCGGCTTCGTCCGGATCCACCGCTCCTATCTGGTGCAGTTGCGGCTCATCGCCGAGCTGCGGCTGGTCAACTCCGGCTACGTGGTGGTGATCGACGGATCGGAGCTGCCGGTGAGCCGTCGGCACACCCGGGAGTTGAAGGACAAGCTGGTCCGCGCCGCGAAGCAGGACTGGAGCCGCTGAGGGACGGGGTGCCGACGGCATGTCGTCGGCTTGTCGCTGCGGCGCCCTGCCGTACACTGTACGGCAGACCGTACGACAGCATGGGGGACCGCATGTCCGACGCCCGCTTCGACGCCGCCGCCGAATTCGACAGTCAGCTCGACCGCCTCGTACAGCTCGGCTACCCGGCGCTGGCCGGACAGACCGAGGACGAGTTCCGCGCGCTGCTCAGCCCACTGCGCGACGCGGCCGTCACCGGTGCCGCCGGGCTGGCCGCCCCAACCGACGCGCGCGTGCCGTTCCTGCTGGTGACCACGCGGGAACTGGTGCCGGCACCGGAGCGCATCGCGCTCACCACGCTCGCCGGCAAGCGCAAGACCGGCGTCCTCGACCGGAACTTTCCCGCCGACGACCTGCCGGCGTTCCACCCGATCAAGGAGCTGGAGGTGCCGGCCGGTCCCGCGTACCTGCTGTTCGACGTGGACCGGGGCGAGGAGTACCGCAACGTGCCGCCGTCGGCCGCGCTGGAGGACATGACCGCGAAGGACCGGCTGCCGCTCACCATCGACGAGGGACTGGCCTTCGTCACGCTGCACCCCGCCGCGCTGGCGAGCAACAGGTGCTTCTCGCTTGTCGGGTCGCGCTGCGGCGACCGGCGGGTGCCGGCGCTGTGGATCAGCCAGGGGGCGCCGAAGCTCGGCTGGTGCTGGTTCGGCAACCCGCACACCTGGCTCGGCTCGGCGACCGCGAACCCGGTACGGGTAGGCCTGGACTGACCGGTGGTCGGGGCGGGCCGGAACGGTCCCGCCCCGGCACGGTCAGGAGGACGCCAGCGGGATCCGCGACCAGACCCGCGCGTCAGGCGTGAGGACCAGATGGTCCGCCTCCCCGTCCCGCCCGTCGTTCCGGCCGAACAGCCACGCGTAGCCCGGCGCGACACTCACCGAGGCGACCGGCATGCCGCCCGCCCGGGCCACGGCGAGGCTCCGGCCGTCGTCGCGGCTGACCCGCACCTCCGCGACCCGGTCGTCGCCCGCACCGGTCTGGGTGACGGCCAGCAGGGATCCGTCCGATCCCACTGTCAGATCCCAGTGCGCCACCTCCGGCAGCCCGGTGACCGTGGTGGACCAGGTCGTCCCGCCGTCCTGGGTCCGCTCCAGCGTCACCGCGCCATCCGCGTCCGCGGCGATCTGGTAGCCCACCCGCCGGTCCACCCCGGCCAGCGCCAGAACCGTCTTCCCCGGGGCCGGCGTCCAGGTCGTCCAGGTCACTCCCCGGTCGGCGCTACGGGCCCCGACCGTCGTTCCGTTGCTCCCGTACGTGGTCCAGATGCTGCCGTCCGACGCGGGGTAGAGGCCGGAGAACGCCAGTGGTGACGGCGGCTGCCCGCTGAGCCGGTAGACGTCCCCCGTCGACGGGTCCACCGCGAGCGGCTCGGTCACGGCCGGCGACGCCAGTCCGCGCGGGATGGGCCGGGCGGCGGGCGGGAAGGCCCGTACGGCGGTGATCGCCTGCTCGGCGTCCCGCCAGGTGCGGCCGTAGTCGGTGGAGAGCCGACGGACTCCGTCGTCGTGGACCAGATAGGTGCGGTCGCTCAGGACGGCGTAGTCCAGGCTCGTCGCGCTGCGGGCCGGACCGGGCTCGCAGTCGGCGGCCCGGTAACGCGCATCGTCCCAGTCGGTCCAGGTCCGGCCCCCGTCGGCGGTCCGGGCGAAGGGCAACACGCACGTCTCGACCCGTACGTCCACCCCGGAGGTCGGGCCGGTCAACGTGAAGTCGCCGGCCTTGCCCGGCAGGTTCGGCCCGGGTGGATCCGACGATCCGAACTGCGCGGACCGGCTCGCCAGCGGCGGGGCGACCAGGGCCGCCAGCACCACCAGGGCGGTGGCGCCCAGGACACCGGACCGACGTCGGCGGGAGTGGGCCACGGACCGCAGCGACGTTCACCGCGACCCGCCGCAGCCACGCCTCCGGATTCTCGAGCCGGGCGAACCTCCCGGGCGCGACCAGCGCCTTGGTGAACGCCTCCTGGACCGCCTCCTGAGCCTCGCTCAGGTCACCGGTCACCGCGTAAAGCTGGACCACCAGCCGGCGGAAGGACCCCGCGTACAGCTCCGCGATGAGATCACCGTCGGGCACCGTCACCCCCTCTCCCCACCTGTCCACTCACAGGACGGCGGGAAGGTTCCGGGGGCGTTCAGGAGATCTCGTAGTCCTGGCCGTCCTCGGGGAGATCCTGGAGGTCGTCGACCGTCCAGCATGCTGACATCCCGTCCGGTCGTCCACAACGACTCCGCGCCATCCACCGGGTTATCCACAACCGTGAAGCGTTATCCACAGGTTGTGCACAGGGCTCGGAATTGTGCTCTTGACATTCCCGCTGAGCGGGCGAGACTGCCGGGGGTGACCGGAGCCGAGGAACAGCACCCTTCGGGCCGGGCCGCCGAGGCCGCCCCGGTTCCGGGCCCGCGCGCGTCCCGCACGCCCGGCCTCCGCGAGCCGGGCAGCAGGCCGGAAAGCGGGCCGCAGCCGGCCGCCGCGCCGAAGCGGACGCGGATCGTGCTGGCCGAGGTCTCCAGGGTGGGCAGCCCGGCCGATCGCGCCCGCTCGGAGCTGACCCAGCAGACCCCGGTCGGCGAGACGCTCGTACGTGGGCTGATGCGCGCCCAGCTCTCGCTGGCGCTGCGGCTCAGCCTGCTGGTGCTGATCGGGCTCGGCGGCCTGCCCTGGCTGTTCGCCATCGCGCCCACCGTCGGCCGGGTCACCGTGCTCGGCGTCAACCTGCCGTGGCTGCTGCTCGGCGTGGTCTCGTTCCCGTTCCTGATCGTGGTGGGCTGGGCGTACGTGCGGCTGGCCGAACGCAACGAGCAGGACTTCGTCGACCTGATCCGACGGCCGGAACGCTGATGCCGAACGACTACGTGGTACCGGCGATCGTCGCCGTCACACTGGTCACCGTCGGCATCGGCTTCTACGGGCTGCGGCTGGCCCGGACCACCTCGGACTTCCTGGTCGCCTCCCGGTCGGTGAGCCCGACCTGGAACGCGGCCGCGATCGGCGGGGAGTACCTGTCGGCGGCGAGCTTCCTCGGCGTCGCCGGGCTGATCCTCAAGTACGGCGTGGACGTGCTCTGGTACCCGGTCGGCTTCGCCGCCGGATACCTGGCGCTGCTGCTGTTCGTGGCCGCGCCGCTGCGCCGCTCCGGCGCGTTCACGCTGCCCGACTTCTGCGAGGTGCGGCTCGGCTCGCGCCGGCTGCGCACGCTCGCCACCGTCTTCGTGATCTTCATCGGGTGGCTCTACCTGGTGCCGCAGTTGCAGGGCGCCGGGCTGACGCTCGCCACGCTCACCGGCTCGCCGTACCCGCTCGGTGCGCTGCTCGTCGCCGTGGTGGTGACCGCCAACGTGGCGCTGGGCGGCATGCGGGCGATCACGTTCGTGCAGGCGTTCCAGTACTGGCTGAAGCTCACCGCGCTCGCCGTACCCGCGATCTTCCTGGCGTTGCAGTGGCAGGCCGACGCCCGCCCGGCGGTGACCCCGCCCGACGGGCCGACGTTCCGGACCGCGACCACAGTGGTGGTCGAGCACCGCGCGACGCTCACCCTGCCCGACGGCGACATCCGGGAGGTACGCCCCGGCGACCGCATCGAATTCGCCGCCGGCGACCCGGTGCCGGAGGTGACCGGCGCGGCGAACGGCGCCGCCGAATGGCTGCTGCCGGACACCGCGGGCGAGGACGACCGAGGGCTGTTCGCCACGTACTCGCTGATCCTGGCCACGTTCCTCGGCACGATGGGTCTGCCGCACGTGCTGGTCCGCTTCTACACCAACCCCGACGGCGCCGCCGCCCGCCGCACCACGCTCGTGGTGCTGGCGCTCGTCGGCGTCTTCTACCTGCTGCCCACCGTCTACGGCGTGCTGGGCCGCGTCTACACCCCGCAACTGCTGGTGAGCGGCCAGACCGACGCGGTGGTGGTGCTGCTGCCCGAGGCGGCGCTCGGTGACGGCACCACCGGCCGGCTGCTCGCCGCGCTCGTCGCCGCCGGCGCGTTCGCGGCCTTCCTGTCCACCTCGTCCGGCCTGCTCACCAGCGTGGCCGGAGTGATCTCCACGGACGTGCTGGGACGCGGCTCGGTACGCGGTTTCCGGCTCGCCACGGTGATCGCCGGGGCGGTGCCGGCGGTGCTCTCCCTGAACGTCTCCGGGCTCGACGTGTCGCAGGTGGTGGGGCTGGCGTTCGCGGTGGCCGCGTCGAGCTTCTGCCCGCTGCTGGTGCTCGGCATCTGGTGGCGCGGCCTGACCGACCTGGGCGCCGCCGCCGGGGTGCTGGTCGGCGGCGGCGCGGCGATCGGGGCGGTGCTGCTCACCGTGCTCGGCCCGCCGCTGACCGGGTGGCCGGCGACGCTGACCAGCCAGCCGGCCGCGTGGACGGTGCCGCTGGCGTTCACGGTCATGGTGGTCGTCTCGATGGCGAGCCGGCGGCGGCTCCCGCGCGACGTCGGCGCCACCATGCTCCGCCTGCACACCCCGGAGTCGCTGCGGTTGTAGGGCAGGCGGTGCGGAGCGGCGATGCGACTCGTACCTCTCAGAAATGACGCGAGATCACCCTGCCGCCCGAGCAGCGGTTGGCCGGGGCCGGATACGGTCGGACCATGACCGATCAGCACCCGGCGCTCTCCCTTCGCGGTCTGGCCAAGCAGTTCGACACCAAGGTCGCGGTGGCGGGCGTCGACCTCGCCGTGCCGACCGGCTCGTTCTACGGCCTGCTCGGTCCGAACGGCGCGGGCAAGACGACCACGCTCTCCATGGCCGTCGGCCTGCTGCGGCCCGACGCCGGTGAGGCGCGGGTGCTCGGGTACGACGTCTGGGCCGACCCGGTACGCGCCAAGCGCCTGCTCGGTGTGATGCCGGACGGCGTACGCCTCTTCGACCGGCTGAGCGGGGCGGAGCTGCTGGCCTACCATGGTCTGCTGCGCGGCATGGACCCGGCGGTGGTCGATCAGCGGGCCGCGGAGCTGCTCGACGTGCTGGCGCTCTCCGACGCCGGCCGCACGCTCGTGGTCGACTACTCGGCCGGCATGAAGAAGAAGATCGGGCTGGCCTGCGCGCTGCTGCACGGTCCGCGCCTGCTGGTGCTGGACGAGCCGTTCGAGGCGGTCGACCCGGTCTCGGCGGCGCTGATCCGCGACATCCTGCACCGGTACGTCAGCGGTGGCGGCACGGTGATCTTCTCCAGCCACGTGATGGAGGTGGTCGAGCGGCTCTGCTCACACGTGGCGATCCTGGCCGAGGGCCGGATCAAGCGGGTGGGCACGCTCGCCGAGGTGCGCGGCGACCGGTCGCTGGAGGACGTCTTCGTGGAGGTGGTCGGCGGCCGGACCGCGACCGGCGAGGAGCTGTCGTGGCTGTCCCGGTGACCGTGCCCGAACGTCCGGCCCGGCGCGTGTCGCCCCGGCACTTCGTCCGGCTCAAGCTGCGGGTGCTCGCCAACAACTTCCGGGGCCAGAACTGGCGGATCGCGCTGTTCGTCCTCGGCCTGCTGTTCGGGCTCTGGTTCGCCGCCGTCGGGTTCTTCCTGCTCGCCGCGCCGGGGCTGGCCGGCGAGTCCCGGTACGCGCTGATGGTCGCCGCCTTCGGCGGTGGCCTGCTGACGCTCGGCTGGCTACTCCTGCCGCTCGTCTTCTTCGGCGTGGACGAGACGCTCGACCCGGCCCGGTTCGCGCTGCTGCCGCTGTCCCGCCGCACCCTGGTCACCGGCCTGCTCGCCGCCGCGCTGGTCAGCGTGCCGGCCCTGGCGACGGTGATCGCGGCGGCCGGGCTGGTGGTCACCGCCGGTGCGCTGGGTGGATGGTCGGCCGCCCTGGTCGGCGCGCTCGGCGTGGTCGTCGGGCTGTTCGTCTGCCTGGCCGGCGCCCGCGCGCTGACCAGCGCGTTCGCCACCATGCTGCGGTCCCGCCGGGTACGCGACCTGGCCGCCGTGCTGCTGGCGGTGCTGGCCGCGCTGCTCGGGCCGTTGCAGTTGCTGGTGCTCGCGGCGGTACGGCAGACCGACTGGGACCGGCTGGACGGTGTGGCCCGGGTGGTCGGCTGGACGCCGTTCGGCGCGCCGTGGACGGCCGGTGTGGACGTGGCACAGGGCCGGGCCGGCACGGCGGTGGTGAAGCTGCTGATCGCGCTCGCGACGCTCGGCGTACTCCTGTTCTGGTGGTCCCGGTCGCTGGAGTCGGCGATGGTGGGCACGGCGAGCAGCGGCCCGGCGCGGGCACCGCGCGGCGTGGCCGGTGGCGCGGTGGCGCAACTCTTCCCCCGCGCGGTGGGCTGGGCCCGGCGGGGCCGGTTCGGGGCGCTCGTCGCCCGCGAGTGCCGCTACTGGTGGCGGGACGCCCGGCGGCGGGCCAACCTGATCACGATCGCCGTGGTCGGCGTGTTCGTGCCGGTGATGGTGAACCTCGGCGGCTTCTCGTTCAGCACCGACGACGGGGCGGCGTTCGGCGGGACCGCCGCCGACTCGTCGCCGGTGCTGGTCAGCATCTCCATGCTCTTCGTCGGGGTGCTCGCGTCGGTGACACTCGCCAACCAGTTCGGCTTCGACGGCAGCTCCTACGCCGCGAACGTGGTCGCTGGTGTGCCCGGACGGGTGGAGCTGCGGGCCCGGATGGCCGCGTTCTCGCTCTACGTGGTGCCGATGCTCGTCGTGATCGCGGTCGTGCTGGCGGTCGCGCTCGGGCGCCCCGGATGGCTCGGGGTGATGGTCGGGGCCCTGTTCGCGTCCTACGGCTGCGGGCTGGCGATCAACGGGTTCGTGTCGGTGCTCGGCGCCTACTCGCTGCCCGAGTCGAGCAACCCGTTCGCCATGAACAGCGGCGCGAGCTTCACCAAGGGACTGCTCACCCTCGTCTCCATGGTCGTCTCGGCGGTGGCGGCGGTGCCGTTCGTGGTGGCCGCCGCGCTGCTCGGCGACGTGTGGCTCTGGCTGGCGCTGCCGGTCGGCCTGGCGTACGGCGCAGGCGCGGCGCTGCTCGGCGCGTACATGGCGGGGGACACACTCGATCACCGGCAGCCGGAGCTGCTGGCCGCAGTCACCCCGAGGCGCTGATGCCTGTCGTCGAAGCGGTCACCACGGTCCCGGTTCCGCCGGAGCTGGCGTTCGCCGTCTCCCAGACCACCGCCCCGGTGCGGTACCGCTGGGACCCGTTCGTCCGCGAGCAGCACTTCGTCGACGGCGCGACGCGGCCCGGCCGAGGCGTGCGCACGTTCACCCGCTCCCGGCACGGGCTGGTCATGGTCAGTGAGTACGTCTCCTGGTCACCACCGACGAACGTCGGCATGAAGATGGTGCGCGGACCGTGGTTCTTCGAGCGGTTCGGCGGCGGGTGGCGCTTCGCGCCCGGCCCGGAGCCCGGCACCACGATCGCGACGTGGCGGTACAACTTCCGCTGCCGCCCGGCGTTCCTGCGCCCGGTCGCCGAGCGGATCGGGGGATGGTTGCTCGGGCGCGACATCCGCCGCCGGATCGCCGGGTACGCGGCCGGCTGCGCCGACCCGGAGGTGCTGGCCGCCGCCCGTCTGTTGCTCGCCGACGGAACGCCGGACGGCGGCTGACCGGACGGCGGCGGGCCGGTCCGACGTCGACCGGTACGGCGGGTCTCAGCGGTCCCCGGCCGGTAACGCTCAGGCGGTCCGGCGCATCGCCGCGTAGAGAATGCTGCTCTCGCCGACGCTCGTGATGTTGATCAGCTCCCAGCCGTAGTTCGACAGGTGCTCGATCGCCTCCATGAGTGGCTGGAAGCTCTTGCGACCCCAGGAGGTAGCGCAGGCGATCACCAGGTGCCGGTGCGGATAGAGCCGCAGGTCGACCCGGCCCCCGACGATGGCGTCGGCGCTGACGACCCGTTCCTGGGCGAGCTTCTGCGGGGGTATGAGAGACATACCCGACAGCGTAGGGCGCACCGGCGAGCGGCGCGGTCGCCGCAGGACCGGGCGGCCCGGGCGGCACAATGTTTCACGTGAATCCAGAGCCGGGCGCCGAGATCCATTCCACCGATCCGTTCGCGGCACCGGCCGCGCAACGCTCGCCGGCACGGCGGCTGCGCGGCCGGCTGGCTTCTCCGGTGACGCTCTGGACCGCGCCCGGCCCGGCCGGGCTGACCGTCTCCTCCACGCTCGTGGCCGAGGGGGAGCCGGACCGGCTGCTCGGGCTGATCGATCCGGAGTCCGACCTGTGGGCGGCGATCGAGGAGGCCGGGCGGTTCGCGGTGGCCCCGCTGGGCCCGCGGCACCGGCAGCTCGCCGACCGCTTCGCCGGCCTGTTCCCGTCGCCCGGCGGCCTGTTCGCCCTGGACGCCTGGACCGGGACGCCGTACGGCCCGGTGCCCGCGGACGCCGGCGGGTGGGCGGGCTGCCGCCTCACCGCCGCCCGGGAGTACGGCTGGAGCCTGCTGGTCGAGGCCACCATCGAGTCGGTGGACCTGCCCGGGGAGACACCCCCCTTGCTCCACTACCGAGGCCGCTACCACGACCTCCCCCACTGAGCCCCCTGCACGCCCGACGCCCCCCGGGGGTGAGGGCTTTGCGGTTGGGCAGAGCGCGGGGGGCGACCGGTTAGCGGAGTGATGTGGGTCACTGGGCGCAGTGGAGGTGCCGTTCGGCGCAGCCGTTCGCCGCCGGGCGGCGGAGCCTTCCGGGGCCGGGAGCGCGCTCTCTACGGTGCGCGAAACTCCCCACGCCTTGCGAAGGTGGTGATCCACAGATGTCCACGGACACACCCGCGTCCGCACCCGCCGAGTCGGCGGCGGAACGGTACCTCGCCGTCCAGCGGTCGGACGAGTTCGCCGGGTTGCGGCGCACTCTGCGCGGCTTCGTCTTCCCGATGACCGTCGCGTTCTTCCTGTGGTACGCGCTCTACGTCATCCTCTCCGCGTACGCGCGGGGATTCATGGGCACGAAGCTGATCGGCAACATCAACGTCGCCCTGGTCTTCGGCCTGCTCCAGTTCGTCTCCACGTTCGTCATCGCCTGGCTCTACTCGCGGTTCGCCAACCGCCGGATCGATCCGGTCGCCGACCGGATCCGCGACGAGATGGGGGAGGTGACCCATGAACACGGTCCTCGCGGCTGAGGCGGGCAGCACCACCGCCCGGAACCTCACCATCACGCTGTTCCTGGTGTTCGTGGCGATCACGCTGGCGATCACCGTCTGGGCCAGCCGGCAGACCAAGACCGCCACCGACTTCTACGCCGGCGGCCGTTCCTTCTCCGGCTTCCAGAACGGCATGGCGATCGGCGGCGACTACATGTCGGCGGCGTCCTTCCTGGGCATCGCCGGCATCATCGCGCTGTACGGCTACGACGGCTTCCTCTACTCGATCGGCTTCCTGGTCGCCTGGCTGGTGGCGTTGCTGCTGGTCGCCGAGCTGCTGCGGAACTCCGGCCGCTACACGATGGCGGACGTGCTGGCGTTCCGGATGCGGCAGCGGCCGGTCCGGACCGCGGCGGCGGTCTCCACCATCACCGTTTCGATCTTCTACCTGCTGGCCCAGATGGTCGGCGCGGGTGCGCTCGTCGCCCTGCTGCTCGGTATCAAGCCGGGCACCACCTTCCTCGGCATGGACGCCGGCACCGCCAAGGTCGCCACCATCATCATGGTCGGCGCTCTGATGATCATCTACGTGACGGTCGGTGGCATGAAGGGCACCACGTACGTGCAGATCGTCAAGGCGTTCCTGCTGATGGGCGGCGCGCTGCTGATGACGCTGCTGGTGCTCGCCAAGTACAAGTTCAACCTGTCGTCGCTGCTCGGTGACGCGGCGGCCGCGTCGGGCAAGGGAGCGTCCTTCCTCGAACCCGGGCTGCGCTACGGCGTGGAGACACCCGGCGACGCGCTGAAGACGTTCTACAGCAAGATGGACCTGCTCTCGCTGGGCATCGCGCTGGTCCTCGGCACGGCCGGCCTGCCGCACATCCTGATCCGCTTCTACACCGTGCCGACCGCGCGGGCGGCCCGCAAGAGCGTGCTCTGGGCGATCGGCATCATCGGCGCGTTCTACCTGCTGACCCTGGCGCTGGGCTTCGGCGCGGCGGCGATCGTCGGCGGGCAGGCGATCACCGCGCAGGACAAGGCCGGCAACACCGCGGCCCCACAGCTCGCCGAGGCACTGGGGATGGACTTCTTCGGCGGGAACCTGGGCGGGGCGACACTACTGGCGATCATCGCGGCGGTCGCGTTCGCCACGATCCTCGCGGTGGTCGCCGGGCTCACCCTGGCGTCGTCGTCGAGCCTGGCGCACGACTTCTACGCCAACGTGATGAAGAACGGTGAGGCGTCGGAGCGGCAGGAGGTGAACGTCGCCCGGATCTCCGCGCTGGTGATCGGCGCGGTCTCGATCGTCCTGTCGATCTTCGCGCAGAACCTGAACGTGGCGTTCCTGGTGGCGCTGGCGTTCGCGGTGGCCGCCTCGGGCAACCTGCCGGCGATCCTCTACAGCCTGTTCTGGAAGCGGTTCAACACCTCCGGGGCGGTCTGGTCGATCTACGGCGGCCTCCTCGCCGCCGTGGTGCTGGTCTTCTTCTCCCCGGTCGTCTCCGGCGCGGCGACGGCGATGTTCCCCGAGCACGACTGGCAGTGGTTCCCGCTGTCCAACCCGGGCATCATCTCGATCCCGTTCGGCTTCCTGTGCGGCTGGCTCGGCACGATCCTCTCGAAGGAGAACGACGAGGAGAAGTACGCGGAACTGGAGGTGCGCTCGCTCACCGGAGCCGGCGCCCACTGATCACCACGGTGGAGCGGGGCCCCTGCCTTACGCGGGGGCCCCGCCTCGCGTGTATAGGCTGACCGCCATGAAGGTCGCTCCCCGCTTCGGTACCGGACACCGCATCCTCGTCACCGGCGGCGCCGGTTTCGTCCCGTCCCACCTGGTCGACCGGCTCGTCGAGCGCGGCTGCACCGTCGTGGTGCTGGACAACTTCGTCACCGGGTCCAAGGACAACGTGGCCCACCTGCTGGACACGCCGACCTTCACGCTCGTCGAGGCGGACATCTCCGACGGCCTGCCGCACCACCCGGCGATGACCGAGCGGTTCGACGCGATCCTGCACATGGCGTCCCCGGCCAGCCCCACCGACTTCGAGAAGCTGCCGGTGGAGATCCTCCGGGTCGGCTCGGTGGCCACGCTGGCGCTGCTGGAGCGGGCCACCGACGACGGCGCGCGGTTCCTGATGGCCTCCACCTCCGAGGCGTACGGCGACCCGAAGGAGCACCCGCAGCGCGAGACGTACTGGGGCAACGTCAACCCGATCGGCATCCGGAGCGTCTACGACGAGGCGAAGAGGTTCTCCGAGGCGGCCGCCATGGCCTACCACCGCAGCCGGGGCACCGACACGGCGATCGTGCGGATCTTCAACACGTACGGCCCGCGGATGCGCCCGGACGACGGCCGGGCCATTCCGACGTTCATCTCCCAGGCGCTGCGCGGGGAGCCGATCACGGTGCACGGCACCGGCAACCAGACCCGGTCGATCTGCTACGTCGACGATCTGGTGCGCGGCATCCTGCTGCTGCTGGACTCGACCGAGACCGGGCCGATCAACTGCGGCACCGAGCACGAGATGTCGATGCGGCAACTGGCCGAGACGATCGTGTCACTCACCGGAAGCAGGTCCGAGGTGAGCTACATCACTCGCGCCTCCGACGACCCGGAGATGCGCCGCCCGGACCTGACCCTCGCCCGCGAACTGCTCGGATACGAGCCGAGCGTCACGCCCGAGGACGGCCTCCGGCGCACGATCGAGTACTTCCGCGAGCGTCTCGGGTACTGAACCCGCCGAGGACCCGGCTGACATCGGCGCGCGTACGAGGGCGTCGGTGGCCCGGCCGACCTACCCTCGGTTACATGTCAGCGACCTCGTCTGCCGGCGCACCGCTCCCCCGACACCTGAACCGGGGCGCGGGCCGCGCACCGGTTCCCGGCTCCGGCCGGGCCGCCACCGGGCGTACCCGGCCCTCGGAAGCCAGGTGGTACCCCGCACACGACGAGGCACCCCGCTCCGGCGGTCCCGGCGGCCCGGCGGGCCCGGCCGGTCCCGATGGTCCGGGCGGCGGCGGTCCGGGCGGGTCCGGCAGGCGTGGTCCCCGGCCGCGCTGGGGGCGCATCGGCCTGGTGGCCGGCGTCGCGGTGCTGGTGCTGGCGCTGCTCGGCGGCCTCGGCGCCTGGTTCTACGCCCGCAACCTGGACGACGATCTGGCGCGTACCGACCCGTTCGCCGGACTCACCGGGGGCCGGCCGGCCAAACAGGTCGACGGCGCGTTCAACATCCTGCTCGTCGGCAGCGACTCGCGTGATCCGGACGCTCCGGTCGACGGCTCCGGCAAGTGGCGCGCGGACACCGTGATCGTCATGCACATCCCGGCCGACCACAAGCGCGCCTATCTGGTCTCGGTGCCGCGCGACCTGTACGTGCCGATCCCGGAGAGCGCCGGCGCGTCCTGTGACTCCGGTTCCCGCAACAAGATCAACGCGGCGTTCGCGTTCGGCGGCCTGCCCCTCGCGGTGAAGACCGTCGAGTGCTTCACCGACGTACGGATAGACCACGTGATGGCCATCGACTTCGGCGGTTTCAAGGAGGTCACCGACGCGCTGGGCGGGGTCGACCTCAAGGTGGAGCGGACCATCACCTCGATCCACAAGCCGTACCGGACGTTCACCAAGGGCGTGAACCACATGAACGGCGCCGAGGCGCTGGACTGGGTCCGGCAGCGCAAGCAGTTCCCGGACGGCGACTTCGCCCGGATGCGGCACCAGCAGGAGTTCCTGAAGGCGCTGATGGACAAGGCGGCGAGCACCGGGACGCTCACCAACCCGAAGAAGCTCAACGATTTCCTCAAGGCGGTGACCGCCGCCGTCACGGTCGACCAGGGCTTCTCGTTGACCGACATGGCAGTGCAGTTCCGCAGCCTGCGGGGCGAGAACCTGACGTTCGTCACCAGCCCGCACCTGGGCGGCCAGACCATCGACGGCCAGTCGGTGGTGGTGTCCGATCGGGAGAAGGCGCTGGCGATGTACAAGGCGATCGCCGCGGACCGGATGGCCGAGTGGATGCAGGCCAACCAGAAGGATTCGGGCGACAGCGCGGGCGGCTGACGCCGGCACGGCATGACCGGTGTCGCGCGCTGGATCCCTCGCCACCACGGAGGCCAACCGCCGACCGGCTCCTTACTCCTGCCCGTTCGGCCACACCCCGAGGGTGCTGCCGGGATTGACGGGAATTGCCGCTCTACGAGGTCGCATAAACGAGAACCAGTACGTAAAGTGGTCCCGCCCCCGATCACCGAGCTGGAGCACGCATGCCGGTCCAGACCAGCCGTCGCACCCACTCACCGGGACCCGGATCATCCGGGCGGGTTCCTCCGGTCATCCCCCCACAGCCCGGTTCCGGCGGTCGCGGTCCCGGCGGTGGCAAGAAGAAGCGCACCAAGCGCAAGGACCCGCTCTGGGCGAAGCTCACGCTCGTGCTCGGCGCGGTGCTGATGGTGACGAGTGGCGTGGCGATCGTCGGCAGCAAGGCGGTCATCGGTCAGGCCACCAGCAACATCGCCCAGCGCAACCTGCTCGGCGAGGCGGGCAAGACCAAGGCCGAGGGCGGCAACAACCTCGAAGGCCCGATCGACATGCTGCTGCTCGGCGTGGACGCGCGTGCCCGCTGGGCCGCCGACGACGTCCGGGCCGACACGATCATCGTGCTGCACATTCCGGCCAGCCACGACCAGGCTTACCTGATCTCGATTCCGCGTGACACCGAGGCGCACATCCCGGCGTCCAAGAACGGCTTCAGGGGCGGCACCGACAAAATCAACTCCGCCTTCCAGATCGGCGCGCGCAACGGCGGCGGCTGGGAGGGCGGCGCCCAGATGATGGCCAAGACCATCAAGGGGATGACCGGGATCAGCTTCGACGGGGCCGCGATCATCAACTTCGGCGGATTCAAGAACGTCATCGACGAGCTCGGATCGGTGCGGATCTGCGTGACCGAGGAGGTCTCCTCCCTGCACATGTCGTACGTCGACGGCAAGCCGATGTGGAACGCGGACGCCAAGAAGACCGGCAAGCAGCGCAAGCCGGTGACGTACAAGAAGGGCTGCCAGGAGATGGAGGGCTGGCAGGCGCTCGACTACTCCCGGCAGCGCAAGACCCTCCGCAACGGCGACTACGACCGCCAGCAGAACCAGCAGCAGCTGATCAAGGCGATGGCCAAGAAGGCCTCCGAGAGCGGTACGCTGACCAACCCGATCAAGCTGAACGGGCTCATCAAGGCGGCCGGCAAGGCGTTCGTGCTGGACACCGGCGGCGTATCGATCGAGGACTTCATCTTCACGATGAAGGGTGTGACCGGCAACGACCTCGTCACCCTGCGGACCAACGGTGGCACCTTCAACGGCAACGGCAACAACCGCGAGGTGCTCAACCAGCTCAGCATGGACATGTTCCAGGCGGTCAAGGACGACAAGCTGGCCGAGTTCGTGGTGAACAACCCGGACGTCCTCTCCACCCGTAAATGACGTTCTGACCTGCGCGAAAGCGATACCGGTCGGCCGATCCCCCGTACCCTGGACGTGAGCGGGTCTCATGTCGCGGCTACGGGGGGATCGTCACGTCCAGGCCAGCACGGAACCGACGCGGGCGGGGTGGACCCGCCCGCTGGGCGCGGATCCTGCTCGGCGCCGGGCTCGTCCTGGTGCTGCTCGCCACGCTCGGCGTCGCCGGTCTGCGCTGGCTCAGCTCACGCTACGACCGCACGGTCGCCAAGGAGCAACTGCTCGACCCGGCCGCCCGGAAGAAGCGGACAGACCTGGACGGCGCACTCAACTACCTGCTGATCGGCTCGGACCACCGGCCCGGCGCGAGCCCGGACGACCAGCGCTCCGACAGCATCCTGATCGTGCACGTGCCGGCCGGGATGCGGCAGGCGTACCTGATCTCCGTGCCGCGCGACCTGCTGGTGGCGCTCCCCGCGACGCCCGGCTTCCCCGGCGGCCAGGACAAGGTGAACGCCGCGTACGAGCACGGCGGCGGCGGTGAGGGCGGCGCGCGGCTGCTCAGCGCCACCCTGAGCCGGCTCACCGGGATCCGCTTCGACGGCGCGGCGCTCGTCGACTTCTCCGGTTTCAAGCAGGTGATCGACCAGCTCGGCGGCATCCGGATGTGCGTGGACACGCCGGTGCGCTCGATCCACACCCAGCACCAGTTCGACGCCGGCTGCCAGCAGATGGACGGCGCGCGGACGCTCGACTACGTACGGCAGCGCTACGACCTGCCCGGCGGCGACTACGACAGGCAGCGGCACCAGCAGCAGATGCTGCGGGCGATGGTCGACCGGGCCGGCCAGACGCGGCTGCGCAACGACCCGGTCAAGCTGGACCGGGTGCTGCGCGCGGCGGGCGGGGCGCTGACCGTGGACACCAACGGCGTACCCCTGGACGAGCTGTTGTTCGCGCTGCGCGGCCTGCCCGCGGACGCCCTGCGCGGGGTCCAGGTGCCCTCCTACCCGCAGACCATCGACGGCGTCTCGTACGTGGTGCTGGACGACGACGGCGGCGGCGGGCTGTTCACCGCGCTGCGCGACACGCGCGTGCCGCAGTGGGCCGGCGCGAACCCGCGCTGGGTCAACCGGCTGTGAGCGGCTCGGGCGACTAGGCTTGGTTACCGTGTTCGGAGCCTCACTACCCAGCGTGCCCGCGTCGGCCGTGCCCGACGACGTCTACCTGCTCGACGTCCGGGAGGACGACGAGTGGGCCGCCGGCCACGCGCCGGCCGCCCATCACCTGCCGATGACCGAGTTGCCCGCCCGGATCGCCGAGATCCCGCAGGACCGCGACGTGGCGGTGATCTGCCGTTCGGGCGGACGGTCCGCCCAGGTGGTCGGTTACCTCATGCGCAACGGCTGGGACCAGGTGCGCAACGTCGACGGCGGGATGGGTGACTGGGCCGCCGCCGGTCGTCCGGTGGTCACCGACGACGGGCAGCCGGGCCGGGTCGCCTGAGCCGGTGACGCGTCCGTGACCGCCCCCCTGGTCTTCGCCCATCGCGGCGCCTCGTACGACCTGCCGGAGCACACGCTCGCCGCCTACCTGCGCGCCCTGGACGAGGGCGCGGACGGGCTGGAGTGCGATGTCCGGCTGACCCGCGACGGGCACCTGGTCTGCGTCCACGACCGCCGGCTGGACCGCACCAGCAACGGCCGTGGGCTGGTCAGCGCGCGAACGCTCGCCGAGCTGGAGGCGCTCGACTTCGGCTCCTGGCACCGGGCCGCGGCGCTCGCCGAGGACGACGTGCCGCTGGACGAGTCGCACACCCGGTTGCTCACGCTGGAACGGCTGCTCGACGCGGTGCTGGCCGCCGGGCGGCCGGTCCGGCTGCTGATCGAGACCAAGCACCCGTCGCGCTATCGGGGCGAGGTGGAGCGCCGCCTGGTCGAGTTGCTGCGCCGGTACGGGCTGGCCGAGCCGCGCCCGGACCATCCCGTCCAGGTGACCGCGATGTCGTTCTCGCCGTTCGCCGTACGCCGGATCCGGGAACTCGCGCCGGCGCTGCCCACGGTGCTGCTGCTGGAGGTCCTGCCGCGCCTGCTGCCGCTGGGCCGGTTGCCGTTCGGCACCCGGATCGCCGGTCCCGGCGTGGCTCTCGTCCGGGCCCGCCCGCGCCTGGTCCCCTCGCTGCGCGCCGCCGGCAACTCGGTGTACGTCTGGACCGTCAACGAGCCGGAGGACCTGGAACTCGTGCTCGAAGCGGGCGTGGACGGGGTGATCACGGACCGGCCGGCCCACGCGCTGGCCCGGTTGGGCCGGTGAGTCCCGTCGATCGGTACGGGGGGACGGTCGACCGGCCGGGGGTGTCCCCGACGCGCACGGCGCGGCACACTCGTGGCATGCCGGAGCGAACCGACTACCCCGCCTTCATCGCCGGCCACACCGCAGTGATCAATATGATCAACTCCGGCGAGTCCGGTCTCGCCGTGCTCACCCGCCTGCTCGGCGAGGTCCAGCCGACGGTCGGCGCGGCCGGCCTGGTCTTCGTGGAGTTCACCCCGGCCGGTGGACGGGTGATCGCGGCGACCGGCAACGCCGAGTTCGTGCTCGGCCGCCCGCTGCCCGCCAGCGATCCGGCCACCGTCTGCCTGCTCGCCGGCCCGCCGGTACGGGAGGTCCGGGTCGACGCGATCCCGGGCGCGCTCGCCGACGAGGTCGCCGGCCGTGGTCTCTGCCGGATGATCGTGGCGCGCGCCGAGATCGGCGGGCTCACAGTCGGCAGCCTGCACGCGCTCTACCCGCTGGGCGAGCCGCTGCAACCCTCGCAACGGGCCGTCATCGGCTACATCGCCGCGTGCGTCGCCCACATGTACGGCGACCAGACCGGTCTGCCGGTGCACGGGGACGGCCCGGTCGTGGCGGCGCTCGCCGACGGGCTGGCGGTGGTGGACCGGGACGGGCGGGTCCGGCTCTGGAACCCGGCCGCGGTCCAGGTCACCGGCCGGCCGGCGGACGAGGCGTTGAGCCGCCCGCTGCCGTTCCCGCTGCCGCCGCCCGGCCATGTGCTCGACCACCGGCTGCCCGACGGCCGCTGGCTGCGGATCACCTCCGGCGAGTTGCCCGGCCCGAACGCGCTGCGCGTGGTCACCTTCCGCGACACCACCGACCAGCAGCGGCGCGACCACGACCGGGATCTGTTCGTCGCGGTGACCAGCCACGAGCTGCGTACCCCGGTCACCGTCATCAAGGGGTACGCGGACACGCTCACCGACCACTGGGACTCGCTGAGCGACGGCGACCGCAGGCAGGCCGCCCGGATCATCGGCCAGCGCGCGAACGAGCTGGCCCGCCTGGTCGACCGACTGCTGACCGCCGCCACCGAGAACCGCCCCGGCGGTGAGCCGACCGCGCCGTTCGACCTGGTCGACGCGCTGCGCGCGGCGGTGACCGACCTGCCGGCCGACGTCCGGCACCGGGTCGTGCTCGACCTGCCCGCCGACCTGCCGAAGGCGCTCGGCGACCGGCACAGCCTCGCCACGGTACTCACCGAACTGGGCACCAACGCCGGAAAGTACTCGCTGCCGGACACGCCGATCGAGATCACCGCCGAGGCGAACGAGCGGACCGTCTCGTTCCGGGTGGCCGACCGGGGCATCGGCATCCGCCCGGAACACGTGGAGCGGGCCTTCGAACGGTTCTGGCAGGGGGAGTCCGGCGACCGCCGCCGCTATCCCGGGGCCGGGCTCGGCCTCTATCTCGTTCGCCAGATCGTTGAACAGCAGAAAGGATGGGTATCCCTACGGCCTAGAAACGGTGGCGGTACGGTCGCAGAGGTGCGGCTGCCCCGGGGCTGACCCGGGGCGCTCACGGGCGGGGAAGGAACTGCGGGTCGCCTGGCGGCTACGCCCGACCGAGCGGGGACCGAGCATCGAGCTACGGGTCACCGACGGCGGCACCGGCGCCGGCCCGTGCATGCGTACCGCCTCGCCGGACGCGGCCGACGGGCGCGGGCTGCACATCGTCGCCGGGCTCGCCAGCGGCTGGGGGGTGGAGCGCGATGGTCTGGGCCAGAGCGTGTGGGCCCGGTTCGACCCGGTCCCGGCGCAGCGGACGGACCTGGTCGCCGCCGGCTGACCGACGCGACAGCCGGGTCCGGCCCCCACCGCCGGGGCTCGGCATCTAGGCTGTCTCGCCATGAGCGAGCGGAGCGGAGCGGGCGCATGAGCAAGCGTCGGAAGAACCAGCGGGCCGTCGAGGCCACCCCGAAGCGGGAGAAGGTACGCGACGTCTTCGTGCCCCGGCCGTTCGAGGGCTTGGCCGACGAGCCGGAGTGGATCGCCCTGCGCGAGCTGGTCCCGGCCGCGTCCGCGCCGCTGCGGCTGACCCCGGACCTGATCGAGGAGTACGGCGACCGGCCGGTCACGCTGGCCACGGTGCTGCCGATGGCCGCCCCGGCGATCACCAAGCCGGACGGGCGGGTCTTCATCGGCCTGCAGCGGCACCAGCAGTCCGGCGACGTCTCCCGGGACCTGGCCGACGCGCTGATCTCCGCGCTGCGCACCGAGCCGGGCGGCCAGGTGAGCGTGCCGCCGCTGCCCGGGCCGGGCCCCCGCCTCCAGGACATCCTGGTGGACGGCCCGCTGGAGATCAGCATGCACGACGGGTTCGACTTCTGGCTCGACCCGGGCGCGGCCGACGACCCGAACGTGCAGGCGTCCCTGGAGCGGGCCAACTCGGCCATCTACCCGACCGTCAAGCTGGCCGCCGCGCGGGCCGCGTACTGGTGCCAGGTGCCGGAGAAGGCCCACGTTCGCCTGGTCCTGGCGGAGGACGAGGACGCCGCGCTGGACGCGCTGTCCCGGCTGGCCGCGGCGGGCGCGCTGACGCTCGGCGACGACACGAAGTTCGCGGGCATGTTCCGGGCGCACGGGCGGCTGGCGCCGGTCTGGGACCTGCCGGAGGACACCCCGGCCGCCGAGTGGGAGGCGCCGGTGGCGGAGTTCGCCAAGCGCTACGCCGAGGCGGTCGCGGAGCGGGAGCCACTCGACGCGGCCGGCCGCCGGGCCCGCCAGGGCCTGCTCGGCCGCCAGTTGACGCTGCGCTGACGTCTCCGGGTCAGGCGGCCCCGCCCTTCTCCCGCACCAGCGGGCAGGACATGCAGCGCGGGCCGCCCCGCCCGGAGCCCAGCTCCGACCCGGCGATGGCGATCACCTCGATGCCGGCCCGTTCCAGTTGCGCGTTGGTCTCCACGTTGCGCTCGTAGCCGACGCAGAGCCGGGGCGCGAGCGCGAGCGTGTTGTTGCCGTCATCCCACTGCTCCCGTTCGGCGGTGACCGGGTCGAGGCCGGTGTCGATCACCCGGAGCTGGTCGAGGTCCATCGCGTCGGCAGCGGCCCGCAGGAACGGCGCCGGCCCGTCGACCCGCAGGTCGTCGCCGTCCGCGCCGGCGATGACCGTGTACGCGGACAGCTCGTCGGCGACGTTCGGGTACATCAGCACGGCGTCGGCGTCGACCATCGTGCAGATCGTGTCCAGGTGCATGGTGGCGCGTTCCTGCGCGATCGGCACCACCAGGATGGTGTGTGCCAGGCCGGCCGCGAACACCTGCCGGGCCAGCCGTTCCGCGCCGGCCGGGGTGGTGCGCTCGCCGACGCCGACGGCGAGCACTCCTGGCGCGAGCAGCAGCACGTCGCCGCCCTCCAGGTGCTCCAGCCGGGGGTGGTAGACGAACTCGGTGCCGGCGAAGCGCGGGTGGTAGCGGTAGATGGCGTCGGTGAGCGTGGTCTCCCGCCGCCGGGCCGGCATGGCCAGGCTGGTCACACCGACCCGGTCGCCGATCCAGACCGACGAGTCGCGGGTGAACAGCAGGTTGGGCAGCGGGTCGATGACGAAGTCGTGCCGGTTCATCAGCGTCCAGACCAGACCGCCGGGGCGGTCGGCGCCGATCCGCAGTTCCTCGTGGGCCAGCCCGGCGGTGAGCACGTCGGCCAGCCCGGCCGGGTCGAGGTACGTCAGATGGTCGGCGACCCGGCGCCGCAGGGTGTGGCCGAGCCGGCGGGACCGCAGCACCTGCTCGGTCAGCTCGGCCCGGGCGTCGGCCACGGCGAGCGTCTCGACCAGCAGGTCGACCAGATAGAGCACCTCGACCCCGCGGGACCGCAGCGCCGCCGCGAACGCGTCGTGCTCCTCCTGCGCGCGTCCCACCCATGGGATAGCGTCGAACAGGAGACTGTCGTTGTTGCGTGGGGTGAGGCGGGCCAGTTCCGGTCCCGGACGGTGCAGCAGCACCGTCCCGAGGCGGGCGACTTCGCTGTCCACATAGTGGGTCACCCCCGCAGCCTAGGGCAGGCTTGCGCAGCATCCGGAAAAGAAGTGTGAATGAATATGGCATTCATCCGCACTCACTCCGGCGGTCCAACTTGCCGAGCCCCCGGGGGCGCAACGTAGGGTAGTGGAGACATAACTTCGAGAGACCTTTTGCCGGAGGTCGCGATGACTGTCTTTCCCGCTCGTCGAGCCGTATCGAGTAGGGCACTGCCGCCCCACACGGTGCCGCACTCCCGGGTCGAGCCCACCTCGGTGCTCGAACCGGCCCGACCGACTCCATTGGAGTGGGCCCGGCGTCGCCGGGCGGAGCGGGGGGCCCGCCGGTTGGAAGCGGCCGGGGCCCGCGCCCTGGGCCAACTCGACCACCTCGGTCCCGCCTGGCACGTCATCGAATGGCCCCGGACGGACCCGGCCGAGATGCTGCTCGACCGCGGCGGCGACGACCGCGCCGGGTTCCTGGCCATCGGGCCGAGCGGCCTGTTCGCGGTCACCATCGCCGACCACGGCCGGGCCCGGGTGCTGGTGGCCGGAGACGTGGTCCAGATCAACGGCAAGCGCCCGCCGTACGTGGCGGAGGCACGCCGGGACGCCAAGCGGGCCAGCAAGGCCCTCTCCGACGCGGTCGGCCTGCCGATCCCGGTTACCCCGGTGCTGACGTTCGTCGGCTCCGGGGTGATCAGCGTCTACGGCCTGCCGAAGGACTGCCTCATGGCCACCCACCGCGAGCTGGATCGCCTGCTGGTGGCCGGCGGAAACCGGATCAGCCCGGCCACCGCCGAGAAGCTCTCCCGCGTCGCCCAGGCACCGGCGACCTGGTTCAACGGCACGTACCGTCCATCCGCCGACTACCGGTGGTATGACGAGGGCCGAACGGCCGCTGACAAGCGGGCCGCCCGCCGGTAACGTCTCCGGCGACGCCACGCGGCCCCCGGCACCGCCCCCGACTGGTTCCGTCGGTCCGCGCCGTCGCCGGCCGCCCGGCAGCCGATGCTTCCGCCGCACCGACCGGCTAGCGTGGACAGACGGTCGGTGTACATAGGAGGCGCGGTGGCCCACGTCGAACTCTCACTCTCGGAAGTGTTCGCGCCCGCGGCATCCACCGAGCAGGAGTCCGACAACTTCGGGCAGTGGTCCGGCATGGTCTCCCGGGCCGCCGAGCCGTGCCTGCTGATCGACGCCGGCACCACTGTCGTGGCGATCTCCTCGTCCGGCTGCGGCCTGCTCTGCCTGGGCGCCCCGGAGGACGTGATCGGCCTGCCCCTGCTGGAGGGCGGCCTGCGCCTGGTCGACTTCACGGCCAGACCGAGCGAGCTGACCGAGCAGGAGACCGACAAGATCCCGCCGTTGCTCGCGCTGCACTCCGGGCGGCTCGCCCGCGGCCTGCTGCGCGTGCAGGGGCCCGGCTCCCACGCCGGCCGGACGGTCGACGCCATCTCCACGCCGGTGCTCACCGACGGCGCGGTGGCCGGCTCGCTCACCTTCCTCTCCGCGGTCTGACCCCCGCGACGGGACCCGGTGTGCTTCACCCGGGCCGGTCGACCTCCTACGATGACCTCGGCCCCGCAACACGACGACACCCCTCGATGTCGAGGACGCACACCGTGCCAGGCACCCCGCACCCCCGCCGCCACCGCCACCGCCCGCTGGCGCTGCTGATGCTGCTCGCCCTCACCGCCTGCGGCACCCCGCCCGAGCTGCGCGCACCACCATCCGCCGCCGCGACGCCCGGCCCGGCCCGGACGGCGTCCGCCACGCCGACCCCGAGCGCCACCCCGACCCCACCGGCGCCGGTCCTCCCGCCCACGCTCGCCCCGTCCGTGCCGTCGTCGGCGGCGCCCTGCCGGGGGCGGCCCTCCGGCGACCGGATAGTCGCGCTGTTGCGCGGCTCCGCAGGCGTGCTGCCCCGCGACGTCCGGGTCACCGTGACGACCGGTCCGCTCTGCGCCGACGGCTGGCAGTACACAGTGCTGACGGTCCCCGGGCACGAGGAGTTGCAGGTGGTCACCCGCGGCGAGACCGGCACGCCGAGGCTGGTCACCGCCGGCACCGACGTGTGCGGCGTCGAGGTACGGACCGTGGCGCCGGCCGGCATCCGCACCCTGGCCTGCGACGGCACGCCAGGTGCGTAGGCTGGTCGGCATGCCCGGAACACCGCCGACCCGCTTCATCTACCTGGGCCCCGAGGGCACCTTCGCCGAGCAGGCGCTGCGTACCGTGCCCGCCGCCGAGCGCGGGGACCGCACACCCGCCCGCAGCGTCGGCGAGGCGCTCGACGCGGTACGCGCCGGAGAGGCGGACGCGGCACTGGTGCCGCTGGAGAACTCCATCGGCGGCGCGGTCGGGGTGACGCTCGACGAACTGGTCGAGGGCGACCCGCTGGTGATCACCCGCGAGGTGGTCCTGCCGGTGGAGTTCGTGCTGGCCGCCCGCGCCGGCGGGCTGTCCGACGTCCGCGCCGTCGCGGCCCACCCGCAGGCGTCCACCCAGTGCCGGGGCTGGCTGCGGGAGCACCTGCCCGACGCCACAGTGGTCGACGTGCTCTCCAACGGCGCCGCCGCGGCCGGGGCGGCCAGCGGCGAGTACGACGCCGCCATCTGCGCCCCGATCGGGGCGACCCGGCACCGGTTGTCGGTGCTCGCCGACAAGATCGCCGACCACTCGGACGCGGTGACCCGGTTCGCGCTCGTGGCCCGCCCCGGACCGCCCCCGCCGCCCACCGGCGACGACCTCACCTCGCTCGCGGTGTTCCTCGCCCACGACCGGGTGGGCGCGCTGCTGGCGGTGCTGATGGAGCTGGCGGTACGCGGCGTGAACATGACCCGGATCGAGTCCCGCCCCACCGGCGAGGCGCTCGGCCGTTACGTGTTCTTCCTGGACTGCGCCGGGCACGTCGCCGACGTACGCCTCGGCGAGGCGTTGCAGGGGCTGCGCCGGGTCTGCGCCGACGTGCGGTTCCTGGGGTCGTACCCCCGGCACCGCTGGAGCACGGCGGTGGGTGAGCAGCCGGCGCCGGTGCCGCCCGGGCTCACGGACGCCGACTACGCCGACGCGGCGGCCTGGGTGGCCCGGCTACGGGCCGGAGAGCTGAGCTGACCGGCCCGGGGCGACCTCGCCGCCCCGGGCACCGGAGGGTCACTGAAGCAGGCCGCCGAGCACGCCGCCCTGCTGCTGGGAGCCGCTGCCGGCCACCGGAGGCTCCTCGGAGGGCTGGACCACCACGAAGCCCTGCCCGGCGAAGCTCATCGTGAACGCCTCGCCGGTGCTGCGGCCGAGCAGCGTGCCGAGGCCGAGCTGCTCAGCTCGGTGGTAGCCGGTCTGGAGGTTCGCCGACCAGCAGACCGCCGCCTGCGGGTCCACGTACGTCGGCGCGTCCACGTTCAGCACCACAGGGGTGCCCTTGGTGGTGATGGCGATCCGGCCGTGCCCGGTGAAGACGCAGTTGAACAGGCCGGAGGAGGACGCGAAACCGGCGCCGCCCACCATCTTGATGTCGTACTGAAGGGTCGGGTCGAACGCCAGCACGCTGGAACCGTTGATGGACAGCGCGTCGCCCGGCTCCAGGTCGATGATGTGCACGTCCTTGGCGAAGTCGGCGAGGAAGACGTCACCGCGCCCGGAGAGCTTCATCAGCGGCACGCCCTCACCGGTGAGCCGCTGCTTGATGAACTTGCCGATGCCGCCGGAACCGAGCGCCTGGAAGTGCACCTGCCCCTGGTAGGCGACCATCGACCCGACGCGGGCCATCGCCTCGCCGTTCAGCTCGATCTTCAGCATCTTGGCGTTCTGCAACCTCATGCCCGGCTGCTGGGACTCCTTCTCAAGGTTCTCTGCGGAGAACAGCGCGCTGCGCATGGGTCTTCCTCCTGCATCAGATCGGTCTGATCCGCAGGTTAGGGGACCGGCGCAACCGCCGGAATCGGCCGGGCGGGGACGCTCCGCAGGCCGGTCAGCCCCAGCCCAGGGCGTGCAGCCGCTCGTCGTCGATGCCGAAGTGGTGGGCGATCTCGTGCACCACCGTCACCGCCACCTCCTCGACGACGTCGTCGTCGGTGTCGCAGATCGCCAGGATCGGGTTGCGGTAGATCAGGATGCGGTCGGGCAGCACGCCCGAGTAGTCCCAGCCGCGATTGGTGAGGGCATGTCCCTCGTACAGGCCGAGCAGGTCCTCGCCCGGCGGCGGGTCGTCCTCCACCAGGATGACCACGTTGCTCATCAACCCGAGCAGTTCCTCGGGCACCTCGTCGAGCGCCTCGCCGACCAGTTCCTCGAACCGGTCCCGGCTCATCTCCACAGCCACGCGGCCCGGTCACTCCCTCCCGATCGGGCACACCGCAGGGCGAGGGCGTCCCGCAGGACACCCCCGCCGTGCCGTACGCGATGTCAGGCCAGACGGGCGTTCAGCGTGATCTGCGCGCCCGGGGACAGCAGCCGGGAGATCGGGCAGTTCTCCTTGGCCGCCTCGGCGAGCTTGGTGAACTCGGTCTGGTCGATGCCCGGTACCTGGCCCACGGTCTCCAGGTCGATGCGGGTCACCGTCATACCGGCGTCGGTCTTGTCGAAGTGCACCTTGGCGGTGGTCTCCACTGCCGACTCCTGGGCGCCGGCGTCGGCGAGCTGCTTGGAGAGGGCCATCGAGAAGCAGCCGGCGTGCGCGGCCCCGATCAGTTCCTCGGGGTTGGTGCCCTCGCCCTCCTCGAAGCGCGACTTGAAGGAGTAGTTGCCGGACAGGCCGCCCTTGCCGGTGCGGACGGTGCCGGACCCCTCGGTGAGGTTGCCCTGCCAGCGAGCGGATGCGGTACGGATAGGCATGGCACCGACGCTAACCGAAAGCGGGCCGCCCCGCACCGGACCTCGGGTCGCGATCCCGGCCGGTGGGCGTGGGCTGTGCCATGATTCGACCCAGGCCCGCGCACGGGAAGGGTGGCCATGTCGCAGGATCTCCCCGTTCCCCGGCAGGACAAGCGGATCCCCATGCAGGACAACCGGTCCGACGACACCACGATCGTCGAGTGGGGCGACACCGAGCCGGAGTCGTCCGGCCGGGCCGGGCGCTCGTTCGCCGCGCTGGGCCGGGACCGTCGCCTGCCGACGGTGCTCACCGGGCTCGGCGCGGTGGCCGCCGTCGCCTCGCTGATCGGCGAGTGGCTGGTGATCGCGGTGCCGGCCGAGGTCCGGGGCGGCGAGACACCCACCCGGCTGACGAACGGCATCTCCGACATCGGCGGGCTCGGGACGGCGTACCTGGTGGGCCTGCTCGGGCTGTCGGTCGCGGTGGTGCTGACGCTGCGCGGCGCCCCGGCCGTACGGCGGCACGCCGGGCTGGCCGGGCTGGGCCTTGCCGCGGGCGTGCTCGGGGTGCTCGTCGCGACCGCCGCCTCCCTCGAACAGATCGCCCGGCGCATCCTGTTCTTCGTCGGCGAGCAGCGCCTCCAGGTCGAGCACGGACGCGGCCTGGTCAGCGCGTTCGTCGCCGTCGCGCTGCTGGCGGCCGCGCTGTACCTGGCCGGCCGGGCGCCCGGCGCCGAGGAGCCGGACGTGGACCGGCCCGGCCACGGCCGCCGGGCGGACGAGGACGATCTGCCCCCGGCCCCGGCGGACCTGACTGTGCAGCCCACGACGCCGTTCGCCGATCCCGGCCGGTCCCGCTGAGCCACGCCCGGCAGGGCGTACGCCGGCCACCGGAGCTTCGCCGCCGATTCGCCGGAAAGCCGTGGTTGCCGCCCGTCGCGCGAGATACGGTTGCTGCCCGCCGTCCCATGGTCGCGGCACCCGAGGACCTGGTCGGCCGGCGTGACGGCGGCGGGCGAAGGAGGAACCATGACCCGCCCGGGACTGCCCAAGCTGATCGCCACCGACCTCGACGGCACGCTCGTCCGCAGCGACGAGACCGTCTCCGCGTACACCCATCGGGTGCTGGACCGGGTGCGGTCCGCCGGGATCCCGGTGGTCGGCGCGACCGGCCGCGGACCGCGCCTGACCGAACTCACCCGCAACGACATCCGGGCCGCCGACTTTCTGGTGATGGCCGGCGGCGGCCGGGTGGTGGACCAGAGCGACCCCGAGGGGCCGCTGGTGCTGCGCGACGAGCGCCTGCCCGGCGAGGTGCTGGCCCGGATCCTCACCGACCTGGAGGCGGCGGTCGGTCCGCTGACGGTGATGGTGGAGGCGTCGGACGAGCACGACGCGCCGTTGTGGGGCGACTACCACCCGAGCTGGCCCTACCCGGACCGGTTCGAGGCGCGCAGCCGGACGGAATGCCTGTCCTGCGACGTCATCAAGGCGTTCGCCCGGACCGCCGACCACCACGTGGACGAGCTGCTGGCCGCGGCCCGCGCGATCGTGCCGCCGGAGGTGGCCACGCTCACCCAGGCCGGGCTCGGCTTCATCGAGATCTGCCCGCCCCGCACGGACAAGGCCAGCGGCCTGAGCGTGATCGCCGAGCGGCTCGGCGTGGACCCGGCGGACGTGCTGGTCTTCGGCGACCAGCCGAACGACCTGCCGATGTTCGGCTGGGCGGGATGGGCCCGGGTGGCGGTGGCGAACGCCCACCCGGAGGTGCGCGCCGCGGCGGACGAGGTCACCCTGCGCAACGACGACGACGGCGTCGCGGTCTACCTGGACCGACTACTGTCCCGATGATGGAAGATCCACCTCGGCTCGTCGCCTCCGACATCGACGGCACGCTGCTGCGCGACGACCGGACGCTCAGCCCGCGTACCGCCGCGGTGCTGGCCCGCATCGCCGCCGCCGGCACCCCGGTGGTCCTGGTCACCGGCCGTCCGATCCGCTGGCTCCAACTCGTGTACGAGCAGCTCACCGAGCCGCTGCCGGCCATCTGCGCGAACGGCGCCGTGGTGTACGACCCGCACACCGACCAGGTGCTGCGGGCCGACCCGTTCGCCCCGGAACTGCTGGCCGAGGTGGCCCGGCGGCTGCGCGCCGAGGTGCCCGGAATCAGCTTCGCGGTGGAGATCGTGGACAGCCGGCAGATGCGGCACGAGGCGCACTACCCGCTGCGCTGGGACGCCGACCACGACGCGATCCGGGCGATCGAGTCGCCCGAGGAGCTACTCGCCGCGCCCGCGGTGAAGCTGCTGGCCCGCGCCGGCGACCAGGACCCGGACGTGTTCGTCCGGGTGGTGGCGGGCGCGCTGGAAGGGCTGGCCGAGGCGACCCACTCGTCGTACAGCGGGCTGATCGAGATCTCCGCCGCCGGTGTGACGAAGGCGGCCGGCCTGGCCTGGTACGCGGAGCGGCTGGGCGTCGACGAGCGGGACGTGCTGGCCTTCGGCGACATGCCGAACGACGTGCCGATGCTGGCCTGGGCCGGACGGGCGGTGGCCGTCGCCAACGCCCACCCGGCCGTACGGGAGATCGCACACGAGGTCACCGGGCCGAACACCGAGGACGGCGTGGCGGCGTACCTGGAGAAGGTCTTCGGGGTGGACTGAGCGGCCGGGGCGCGCGACGCGCCCCGGCCTGCGGTCACAGGTACTGGCCGGGCGCGTGGCCCTCGGCGCTCCCGGGCATCCCGGGCATGCCCGGGATCACGCCGCCCGGGCCGCTGGGCAGCGCCTGACGGCCGGAACGCATCTGCTCCAACTGGACGCGGGCGGCCATCTGCTGGGCCACGAGCGCGGCCTGGATGCCGTGGAACAGCCCTTCCAGCCAGCCCACGAGCTGGGCGTGTGCGATGCGCAGCTCGCCCTCGCTCGGCGTCTGCTGCTCGGTGAACGGCAGCGAGATCCGCTCCAGCTCCTCGCGCAGCTCGGGGGCGAGGCCCTCCTTCAGCTCGACGATCGAGCGTTCGTGGATCTCCCGCATCCGGTTCCGGCTGGCGTCGTCCAGCGGCGCGGCCTTCACCTCCTCCAGCAGCTGCTTGATCATGCTGCCGATCCGCATCACCTTGGCCGGCTGCTCGACCAGCCGGGTCGGGTCCTCGCCCTTGTCCTCGTCGGTCTGCACCGTGCCGACCGGGCGGCCGTCCGGCCCGACCACCACCACGGTGCCGGGGATCCCATCGTTGCCCTGTTCGTCGTCGTGTCCGGCGGAATGCGCTTCGGTCATGGCACCCATCTTTACCCACGCGAACCAGGTGCACGCGGCCGGACCGGTGGCGCTACCGTCGCCGCATGCTCTCCGACCCGCGCGAGGTGCTGACCCGCCCGTCCCCGCCCCCGGATGCCACAGTCGCCTACGGCGACCATCCGGACCAGTGCGCCGACCTGCGCCGGCCGGCCGGCGACGGGCCACCCCGGCCGCTGGTGGTCGTGGTGCACGGGGGCTTCTGGCGGGCGGAGTACGACCGCACCCACACCGGTCCGATGGCGGCGGCGCTCGCCGCGCTCGGCCACCCGGTCGCGCAGATCGAGTACCGCCGGACCGGCCAGCCGGGCGGTGGCTGGCCGCACACGCTGGCCGACGTCCGCGCCGGGATCGCCGCGCTGCCGGAGCTGGCCGCCGCCGCACTGCCCGGCCGGGTGGCGCCGGCGCCGCCGATCCTGGTCGGTCACTCCGCAGGCGGGCACCTGGCCCTGTACGTGGCCGCGAAGGCCCCGGAGACGGTCGGCGGGGTGCTCGCGCTGGCGCCGGTTGCCGACCTCGCTCAGGCGTACCGGCTGGACCTGGACGGGGGTGCGGTGGCCGCGCTGCTCGGCGGCGGCCCGGAGGAGGTGCCGGACCGGTACGCGGAGGCGGATCCATCATCATTGGTGCCTTTTCGCACACGCACGGTAGTCATTCACGGCCAGGCGGACCTCCAGGTTTCGGTGGCGATCAGCCGGTCCTGGGTGGCCGCCGACCGGGCCGCCGGAGGCTCCGCCACCCTCGTTGAGCTGCCGGAATGCGAGCATTTCGGACTCATCGCCCCGGATTCCACCGCCTGGCCCCTGGTGATCGAGGCGTTGCGGTCGCTTCACGGTGATCTTCAGGGCATTGACGCAGCGTCTCCGAGCAGGTAGAACGCCGAAGGGGTGTGCACCATGGCCACCCTGTCGGGAAGGAAATCGGTGGCACAGATGAACCGCAGGCGGACGCTGCAACTGCTGGCCGCGCTGGGTACCACCGGACTGGCGGCGGGCTGCGGCTCCGGGGACGACTCCGGGGAGCAGGCCGGATCCGGCAGCCCGATCAAAGTCGGGCTGATCGTGCCCGGCAGCGGGGCGAACAAGGCCATCGGCGACGAGATCACGAACGGCTTCCAGCTCTTCCTCAGCATGCGCGGCCAGCAGATCGCCGGCCACCCGGTCACGCTCGTGGCCGCCGAGGAGGGCGACACCGCCGCCACCGGCAAGGCCGCCGTCGACCGGCTGCTCAAGGAGGGCGTTCTCGCGCTCACCGGCGTGGTCAACCCGGCCGTGATGACCGGCATCAAGGATGCCGTCGAAGAGGCCCGGGTGCCGCTGCTCGGCTCCAACGCCTCCCCGTCGACGCTCCAGGGCGTGGTCTACATCTGGCGCACGTCGTACGTGCTGACCGAGCCCGGCGAGGCGCTCGGCGAGTACCTGCGCCAGAAGCTGGACGCGTCGAGCCGGATCGCCATCTTCGGCACCCGCGGCCCGGGCAGCCAGGACGTCGTCGAGGGCCTGCGGCGCACGTACGAGCGGGGCCGCCGGCTCACCGAGGACCCGATCTTCACCGACGACGACCCCAACCCCTCCCGGACGCTCTACTCCGGGCCGATCAGCAAGGCGCTCGGGCGCAAGCCGGACGCGGTCTTCTGCCACTACTCCGGCGCGCAGGCCGTGCAGTTCGTCAAGCAGCTCTACGCGCAGGGCTACCGGGGACCGATCTACGCTCCCGGGTTCCTCACCGAGGGCACCGCGCTCGACCAGCTCGACGACGGGGAGAAGGGCCGCGAGCGCAAGCTGATCCAGTCGCACGGCATCGAGACCGCGCTGAACTACTCGGCCGACCTCAACAGCACCGCGAACCGGATCTTCGCCTCGGCGTACCGGAAGACGTTCAACTCGGCACCCACCACGTACGCGATGGCCTCCTACGACGCCGCGCTGGTGCTGGACAAGGCGATCCGGCTGGCCGGCGCGAACCCGTCGCCGCAGCAGGTCAACCTGGCACTCGGCAAAATCGGCCAGGTGGACAGCCCGCGCGGCACCTGGCAGTTCAACCAGACCCGTACCCCACAGCAGAAGTGGTACCTGCGCCGGGTGCAGACCGACGGCCGCCTGCTCTCCAACGTCGTGATCAACGAACTGGCCACGCTGGGCTGACCGGAACCCGTACGCGCCGAAGGGCGGTCTCCCCGGGGGAGGCCGCCCTTCGCGCGTCGAGGCGTGACGTCGAGGCGTGGCTCAGTGCCGCAGCTCGGCGATGCAGCACTTCACGCTGCCGCCGCCCTTCTTCAGCTCGGCCAGCTCCACCGGGACCGGGTGGTAGCCGGCCGCCTTCAGCTTGCCGGCCAGCCGGGTCGCCTCGTTGTTCAGCACCACGTTGAGCCCGTCGCTGACGAGGTTCAGGCCGAACGCCAGCGCGTCCTCGTCGTCCGCGACGATCGCGCCCGGGAAGAGCTGGGCCAGCACCTGCTGGCTCGCGTGGGAGAAGGCGCCCGGGTAGTAGACGATGTTCTCGTCGTCGATCGAGGCCAGCGCGACGTCCAGGTGGTAGAAGCGCGGATCGACCAGGTGCAACGAGACCACCGGCCGTCCGAGCGCCTCCTGCGCCTCCGCGTGCGCGGCCGGCTCGGTCCGAAAGCCGTAGCCGGCGAGGATCAGGCCGCCGTGCGCGTCCGGCAGGTACGCGAAGTCGCCCTCGCCCTCGTTCGTCTCGCTCGGCGCGATGAACCGCCAGCCCTGCTCCTCGTAGAACGCCCGGTGCGCGGCGGCCTCGGCGGACCGCTGCTCGTGCTTGAACCGGGCGCCGTAGGCGGTGCCGTCGACCACGAGGGCACCGTTGGCCGCGTACACCATGTCCGGCAGGCCCGCCTCGGGGGCGAGCAGGTGCACGTCGTGACCCAGCCCGACGAGCGTCTCCCGCAGCCGGTCCCACTGCTTGACCGCCAGTTCGGCGTCGACCGGCGTGGTCACGTCCATCCACGGGTTGATCGCGTACTCGACCGTGAAGTGCTCGGGCGAACACATGAGATATGTCCGCTTTCGCGGGACTCGCTGCTGGTTCACGGTCACCAACAGTAGGTACGGTACAACTTTGGTAACAGCCACAAGCATTGCTTCCCGGGAGCAGAACGTTGCAGATAGACGCGGTTGACCAGCGAATCATTGCGTTACTCGTCGCGGATGCTCGCGCCTCGTACGCGGACATCGGCAGCCGGGTGTCACTCTCCGCCCCCGCCGTCAAGCGACGGGTCGACCGCCTCCGATCCGCCGGGGTGATCCGGGGGTTCACCGCCGTCGTCGACCCGGCCGCGGTCGGCTGGACCACCGAGGCGTTCGTCGAGCTGTTCTGCGCCGGCCGGACCACTCCGGCGCAGATCGGCGCCGCCGCCCGCCGGCATCCCGAGGTGGTCGGCGCGTACACCGTCTCCGGAGAGGCGGACGCGCTCGTGCACCTGCGCGCCGCGGACATCTCCCACCTGGAGGACGCGCTGGAACGGCTGCGCGCCGAATCGTTCGTCACCTCGTCCCGCAGCACCATCGTGCTCTCCCGGCTCGTCGAGTCCCCGGGCGTCGGACCGTCCACTCCTTGACCTCAACCTCACTTCATGTCGTGCACTCGTCATCGGTGGACGACGAGGAGGCGGTATGCGTGCGGTGTGGCTACGAGAGTTCGGCGGACCGGAGATGCTCGTGCCCGGAACGGCGCCCGACCCGGCACCCGGACCGGGCCAGGTGCTCGTCGACGTGGCACACGCGAACATCACGTTCATCGAGACGATGTTCCGGGCCAGCGGATTCGGACCGTTCGGCACCGAGCTGCCGGTGATCCCCGGCAACGGCGTCGGCGGCACGATCACCGCGCTCGGACCGGACGTCGACCCGGCGCTCGCCGGACGCGTCGTGGTCACCGTGACCGGCGGCACCGGCGGGTACGCCGAGCGCGTCGTGGTCGACCAGGCCGCGCCCGTCCCCGTACCCCCGGGGTTGCCGCTGGACGCGGCGGTGGCGCTGATGGCCGACGGCCGGACCGCCCTGATGCTGGCCCGGGCAGCCGGGCTGCGGCCGGGCGACCGGGTCCTGGTCGAGGCGGCGGCCGGTGGCGTCGGATCCCTGCTCACGCAGTCGGCGGCGGCGGCCGGGGCGACGGTGGTGGCCGCCGCCGGCGGCCCGGCGAAGGTCGACCTGCTCCGCGCCGCCGGCCTCGACGTGGCCGTCGACTACCGGCAGGCCGGCTGGACCGACCGGGTCCGGGACGCCGTCGGCGCCGTCGACGTGGTGTTCGACGGCGTCGGCGGGCCGCTCGCCCGGGAGGCGTTCGACCTGCTGGACCGCGGCGGGCGGATGCTCAGCTTCGGGCTGGCCGGCGGCGCCTGGGCGGACATCCCGGCCGAGGCGGCAGCCGCACGCGGCGTCACGCTGCTGAGCCCACGCCCCGGCCCGGACGAGCTGCGCGCCCTCACCGAGGCGGCACTCGCCGAGGGCGCGGCCGGGCGGCTGCGACCGCTGATCGGGCAGCGTTTCCCGCTGGACCGGGCCGCCGCCGCGCACGCCGCGATCGAGGCCCGTCAGACGGTGGGCAAGACCCTGCTCGACGTACGCTGATCCGGGCTCAGAGGTACATGCCGGTGCGGTGCTCCTCGGCCCGCGCCGGCTTGTCGCCCTCGCCGAAAAAGCGCTTGCCGCCGAACTCGCCGTGCAGACGGTCGTCCAGCTCGTCCGCGAGACCGGTCATCACCTGCACCGCGAGCATCAGATGGGTGGCCTGGAAGTTGCGGCCGAAGACCGGGATCGACGCCCACACCGTGTCGTCGGCGCAGTAGAGCCGGCCGATCGGCATCCGGTTGGTCAACTCGGAGAGCTTCACGTAGAGGCGCTCGGTCGGCTCGACCTCGGTCAGCACCGGCGAGAAGACGTCCACCAGCGGCGGGTTGTCGCGCACCCGGACGAAAACCATGGCCGACCCGGCCCGGATGTTTATGTCACCGTCGGAGTCGACCTGGAGCTGGTCGGACGCGGACTTCAGCATCGTCGACACGACGGTGCGGACCCGCTCCTCCAGCGCCAGCACGTCGTTCTCGCCGGCCTGGGCGGCCGCCGCCGCGGCCAGCGCCTCCTCCAGGTCGGCCTCGACGTCGCGGTCCGGGCCGAACTCGCCGCGGGCGGTGCCGAGCGGCTCCACCGGTAGCGGCTCGTCCTCGGCGTCGTGCACCAGGTAGACGAGGAAGGCCGGGTGCGGGGCGCCGTAGACGTCACGCAGCGTCCGGGACAGCACGGCAGCCAGCCGGGTCGCCTCGTCGGCGCCGCAGTCCAGCCCGAACTGCTCGCCGGAACCCGCCACCACACCCGGCGGCGACCAGCCGAGCGCCACCATGTCGGCCACCGCCGCCCGGTCCAGCCGGTAGCCCTGCGGCAGCGTGGCGTTGCCGACCGCGCGGGCCGAGAGGCGTCCCTCCTCGCCGGCATCCGCACTCACCGAGTAGACGGCGTCCCCGGTGCCCGAGGCGGTCGGGTCGAGCGTCACCTCCAGATGCCCGCCCGTGGGCAGCCCGCGCAGCCGGTCGGCGAGGGCCCGGGCGAACTCCCGCCAGGCCTCGGTGACCTTGGCCCGGAGATCAGCAGTGGTCGGCTCGTCGAGCAGGATCGGCTCGTGGTGCTCCGGCGTGGCGCCGGTGGCCTGCTCCTCCGGCGCCGAGGGGTGGTCTGCCGTCATATATCGCCTCCGTCCGTTCCCGTCACCCTACCCAGGCGCGACGGGGACCGAATCCCGCGCGAGGCGCTATTCCTCAGGTGTGGAACCGCCCAGGTCCACCGGCCAGGAGCCGGCCAGCGCGATGAGCCGCTCGGCCGCCGCGGCCGGGTCCGCGCCGCGCCCCACCGCCACCCCCAGCAGGTACGCGGTGACCGGCGCACCGGGCCGGACCACCTGGTGGGCCACGTCCCGGGCCACGTCGAGCACTGCCGACACGGGCACGCCCGCCGGGTCCAGGTCCAGTTCGGCGCAGACCGCCGTGACCCAGTCGTCAAGCACCGTCATCTCGTCCACTCCTCCGCCCGGCGTACGTCCTCGTCAGTGTCGCAGTCGAACCAGGGCGGCGGCCCTGAGCCGGACCAGGACACCTCCCGTACCGGAATCCCGGCGAGCAGCCCGCGTACCGGCGCACCGTCGAGCGAGCCGCCGCGCGTCGCGGCGAGCCGGTCGAGGGCGGCCCGCAGGGCGGGCACCCGCCAGATGGCGCAGAGGTGCTGGCGGCGGCCGTCACCGTCCACGTAGCAGGCGAGCGCGCCGGCCGGCCCGTCGAGCGGAACGTCGAGCGCACGTCGCAGCTCGGCCACCGCTGCGGCAGTAAGTAGCGGCAGGTCGGCGGCGAGCAGGGCGACTGTCGTCGTACCGGGGTCGAGCAACGCCGACCCGGCCGCTGTGGCGGCCACCGGACCGCCCCCGGGCGGCTCCTCCCGGGTCGTCCGGACTCCCCTCGGCACGGGGCCGGACGAGCCGACCACGATCCGCTGGTCTGCGTCAGTCACCGCCTCCAGCACCCGGTGCAACATCGGCCGGCCGCCGACCGCACGGGCCGGCTTGTCCACCCCGCCCATCCGCCGGGCCGCGCCACCGGCGAGCAGGATCGCCGCGTACCCCGTCACCGCCTCACAGTAGCGACAGCCACGACCGCCGCATCCCGGCTCGGGCCGGCGTTGTGCGGCGGTTCCGACGTCGATCGACCGCTCCTCGCCGAAGTGGTGGCGATCATCGGGCCGGGCAGGGCAGGCCGCACAGGCGAGGCGGAAAGGTGTGGGGCGAGGTGCGGGCGGCGGGGCGCCCGGGGAGGATGGCGGCATGGGACGGGCGACGGACAGGCATGCTGTGCTGCGGATCGACCTCGGCGCGCGGCACAACGGCCGAGGACGGATCCGGCGGCAGGACACCCTGGCGGTGGAGGAACCGCTGGAGATCCGCGTGGGCGCGGCCGGACCGGGCCGGCGCCGGCCGCTGGCGGTGACGATGCGTACGCCCGGCGACGACCTGGACCTGGCGATCGGCTTCCTGCTCACCGAAGGACTGATCCGGTCGGCGGAGGACGTGCACACCGCGCAACTCTGTGCCGGGGCGGAGACCCCGAACACCTACAACGTGGTCGACGTGGTGCTCTCGCCCGGAGTGCCCGAGCCCGTCACCGACCCGTCGCGCAACTTCTACACCACCAGCTCGTGCGGCGTGTGCGGCAAGGCGAGCATCGAGTCGGTGCGGACCCGCTCGCAGTTCGTGGTGCGGGACGACCCACTGGCGGTCAGCGACGAACTGTTGGCCGGGCTGCCGGACCGGCTGCGCGCGGCGCAGCGCGCCTTCGACCGCACCGGTGGCCTGCACGCCGCAGGTCTCTTCACCCCCGACGGGGAGCTGGTCGTGCTGCGCGAGGACGTCGGGCGGCACAACGCGGTGGACAAGGTGCTCGGCTGGGCCACCCGGGAAGGGCGGCTGCCGCTGGCCGGGCACGTGCTGCTGGTCTCCGGACGGGCCAGCTTCGAACTCACCCAGAAGGCGTGGATGGCGGGTGTGCCGCTGCTCGCGGCGGTGTCCGCACCCAGCACGCTCGCGGTCGAGCTGGCCGAGGAGGCCGGCATGACGCTCGTCGGCTTCCTGCGCGGGCCGACCATGAACGTCTACACCGGCGCGGAGCGCGTCGGCGGGTGACGGCTCACCCGCGTGGCCGGCGTCGGCGACGCCGGAGGACCGCGCCGCCGTCGGAATCCGGCCACCCGTCCAGCGCGGCCGGGGCGACGCCGCGGCGGAGCGCCTCGTCGAGCAGCACCGCGAGCGAATAGCCGGGGTGGGCGGACAACACCCGTTCCAGGGCGACGGCCGCGAGTGCCCCGTATCCGGATCGCCAGGCGGCGAACGCGAGCAGACATCCCGGCGCGGCGATCAGGTCCGGCTCGGCGCGTCGCAGCACGTCCGTCCAGAGGCTGATGTCGTCGTCCCGGCCATCGGTGCGGGACCACGCGTGGTCGCGCACCGCCACGCGGGTGAGGAGCACTGTCAGCCAGGCCACCTCGTCGTCGTCCAGCCGCTCACCGCGCCGCTGCCGGCGGAAGGCGGCGCGCACGGCCGCCGTGCCCGCCGTCCGCACGGCCCGAGGCTCACCGCCCGATCCGGCACCGGCCACCGGGACCGACGGCTCCCCACCCACGCCGGCACCGTCGGCCCGGACCGGTGACTCCGGGGCCGGTCCGGGCTCGCCTTCCGGTGCGCCGCCCGCCGGAGGACTCCCGGCCGTCGGCGTGGACGGCCGTCCGGTGAGTGCGGCCAGGCGGAGACGGGCCCGGGCGGTGGCCCGGCGCATGGCGAGCCGGACCGGCCCGCCGAGCGGGGACACCTGCGCCGCGAGCGCCGCCCGGTCGGGCAGCGCCACCTGACCGGCGAACACCGCCGCCGCGCTGACCCGGCTGGCGGCCGGGTCGTACGGGGTGCCATCGGGTGGGCAGCAGGACGGCTCCGCGCACAGGTAGGAGAACCAGCGGCCCTCGGTGACCCGCAGCGCGTCGAGCACCACCAGGCCGGTGGCGGTCAGCGCCTCGCCGATCGCGTCCACGATCCCCGTCACCCGGGAAGCCGGACCGTAGCCGACGACGGTGGCGGCATCGGCGTCCTGCCGGGCCACCACCTGCGCCAGGTGCCGGGCCGCCGGACCGGGATCGGCGCCCGGTGCGGGCAGGTCGCCGCGGGCGGCGAAGAAGACGCGCCGGCCGCGTACCGCGACCACCACGATGCTGTCGGCGGGGTGGAAGCCGAGCAGGTAGGGCACGGCCGCCACCATGTCGGCGGGTGAGCGGACGGAGAGGCGCGCTGGCTCGGTGGAGTTCATGCCGGGAGCCTGGGCGGCCGGACGACACCGCGTCGGCCCCTGTGGACGACACGCGGTCCATCCACAGATACGGAGCGTATCGGCGCAGGTCAGCGGCGATCGGCGACGCCGCAAGGTACACAGATGTCCGGGGTACCCGTTACCTTGCGCACATGGACCTGGCGTACCTGCGGGCACACCCGGAGCACCTGCCGACCTTCCTGACCCACCAGCGGATCCGGGAGACCCCGGTCTCCGGCGGCGAGATCTGCGCCGCCTCCCGGCTCACGCTCGACGACGGGCACTCGGTGTTCGCCAAGACCTGGCCGGAACGGGCCGCGCGTCCGTTGCCGGAGGGCTTCTTCGCCGCCGAGGCGGCCGGGCTGCGCTGGCTGCGCGAGCCCGGTTCGGTGCCCGTACCGGACGTGATCGTCACTCTGCCCGGCCTGCTCGCGCTCGACTGGGTGGAGCCCGGCGAGCCGACGCCGGAGGCCGCGGAGGCGTTCGGCCGCGACCTGGCCGGGCTGCACCGCGCCGGGGCGCCTGCCTTCGGCGCGGACTGGGCCGGCTTCATCGGCGCGCTGCCGCAGGACAACACGCCCGACCCCGGCCCGTGGGCGGACTGGTTCGCCCGGCGCCGTCTCCTGCCCTATCTGCGCATGTCGGTCGACGGCGGCGCGCTCGACCGACCCGGGACGGCGCTCGTCGAGCAGGTCGTCGACCGGATCGGCGAGTTCGGCGGGGACGAGCCGCCGGCCCGGCTGCACGGCGACCTCTGGCCGGGCAACCTGATCTGGGGTGCCGACGACCGGGTCTGGCTGGTCGACCCGGCCGCGCACGGCGGGCACCGCGAGACCGACCTGGCGCAACTCGCGCTGTTCGGTGGCCCTCCGCACCTGGATCGGATCATGGCGGCCTACCGGGAGGCGTGGCCGCCGGGTGACGGGTGGCGGGAACGTGTGCCGCTGCACCAACTGCACCTGCTGCTCGTGCACACCGCGATCTTCGGAGCGGCATACGCGGATGCCGTGCGCTCCACCGCTCGGGCCGCCCTCCGAGGGCTCGACCGCGCTACGGTCGACGGATGAGCGCCCCCCGGACGACGACCGACGGCCTTCTCGCCGACCGGTACGGCCGTGTCGCCCAGGACCTGCGGGTCTCGCTCACCGACAAGTGCAACCTGCGCTGCACCTACTGCATGCCGGCGGAGGGCCTGCCCTGGCTGGCCAGTCCGCAGTTGCTCAGCGACGACGAGGTCGTCCGGCTGGTGGGTGTCGCGGTGACCCGGCTCGGCATCACCGAGGTGCGCTTCACCGGCGGTGAGCCGCTGATCCGGCCGGGCCTGCCGGGCATCGTCGCGGCGGTCGCCGCGCTCACGCCCCGGCCCCGCATCTCGCTGACCACGAACGGCATCGGCCTGGCCCGGATGGCGACGGCACTGCGTGCGGCCGGGCTGGACCGCGTGAACGTCTCGCTCGACACGCTGGACCGGGACCGGTTCACCGCGCTGACCCGTCGTGACCGGCTCGCCGACGTGCTCGCCGGGCTGGCCGGCGCGGCGGACGCCGGGCTGACCCCCGTGAAGATCAATTCGGTGCTGATGCGGGGCACGAACGACGACGAGGCGCCGGCGCTGCTCCGGTTCGCCCTGGCGCACGGCTACGAGCTGCGGTTCATCGAGCAGATGCCGCTCGACGCCCAGCACGGCTGGGACCGCTCGACCATGGTCACCGCCGACGAGATCCTGATCTCACTGCGCGCCGCGTTCGCGCTGACCCCGGACCCGTCCGATCGGGGTGCGGCGCCGGCCGAGACGTGGCTGGTGGACGGCGGGCCGGCCCGGGTCGGGGTGATCGCCAGCGTGACCCGGCCGTTCTGCGGCGACTGTGACCGCACCCGGCTCACCGCCGACGGCCAGGTGCGCAACTGCCTGTTCGCCACCGAGGAGTCGGACCTGCGCGGCGCGCTGCGTGACGGCGCGGACGACGAGGAACTGGCCCGGCGCTGGCGTGCGGCGATGTGGGTCAAGCGGGCCGGGCACGGCATCGACGACCCGACGTTCCTCCAGCCCGCGCGTTCGATGTCGGCGATCGGAGGCTGAGGGTGGAGCTGACCGTCCGCTACTTCGCCGGCGCCCGGGCGGCCGCCGGACGATCCGAGGAGACCGCATCCGCCGGCCGGTCGCTGGACGAACTCCTCGACGAACTGGCCGCCCGGCACGGCGAACGCCTCGGCGTGGTGCTGACGGCGGCGAGTTTCCTGGTCGACGGCGTCGCCTGTCATGATCGACGGGCGCTGTTGCCGGCCGGGGTGACGGTGGACGTGTTGCCGCCCTTCGCGGGCGGCTGAGGGGGGCACACGTGCTGGCCACGGCAACATTCCTGGGCTTCGTCGTGCTCGTGATCGGCCTGATCCACTTCTACCTGTGGAAGCGGCTGGTCCGGGACACCATGCGCCCCGGGCGGTGGCGGCGGGCCGGCACGGTGGCGATCGCGGCGCTGGCGGTGCTCGTACCGGTGACCCTGGCCGGCACGCGCACCGGCTGGTACTGGCTGGCCTGGCCCGGCTACCTCTGGGTCGCGCTCATGTTCTACCTGCTGGTGCTGCTGCTGGTGCTGGAGGCGCCGACCGCGGTGGCCCGGCTCGTGCTGCGCCGGCGGGCCCGCTCGGCGACCACCGCCGGTCCCGAGCCCGCGCCCGCACTCGTCGGCGCGGCCACCGCGGATGGTCCGGCGCCGCCGCCGGTCGACCCCACCGAGGCGCCGCCCGCCGGTACCGACGCGCCGGACCACGACCCCTCCCGGCGGCTGCTGCTCGCCCGTGGGGCGGCGATCTTCGCCGGACTCACCGCCGCCGGCATCACCGGGTACGGCGTGCGTACCGCGATCGGTCCACCGCAGCTCGACCGCGTGCAGATCCCGCTGGCCAAGCTGCCCCGCAGCATGGACGGGCTGCGCATCGCCACCGTCTCCGACATCCACCTCGGACCGTTGCGCGGCCGGGCGCACACCGAGCGGATCGTTGCCATGATCAACCGGATGGACGCCGACCTGGTCGCGGTGGTCGGTGACCTGGTCGACGGCACGGTGGCCGAACTGGGCGAGGCCGCCGAGCCGCTGCGCGACCTGCAGTCCCGGTACGGCAGCTTCTTCGTCACCGGCAACCACGAGTACTACTCGGGCGTGGAGGAGTGGGTCCGCGAGGTGGACCGGCTCGGCCTGCGGGTGCTCCAGAACGAGCGGCAGGAGATCCAGGCCCGGGGCGGTGTGCTGGACCTGGCCGGGGTGAACGACGTGAGCGCCGAGGGCACCGGGGTGGCCGGGCCCGCCGACTACGCCGCCGCCCTCGGCGACCGCGACCCGAGCCGGCCGGTGGTGCTGCTGGCGCACCAGCCGGTGGCAGCGCAGGAGGCGGCGAAGTTCGGCGTCGACCTCCAACTCTCCGGGCACACCCACGGCGGCCAGATGGTGCCGTTCAACCTGGCGGTGAAACTCGAACAGCCGGTGGTCTCCGGGCTCGGCGAGGTCGACGGCACGAAGGTCTACGTCACGAACGGCGCCGGTTTCTGGGGCCCGCCGGTGCGGGTTGGCGCGCCGCCCCAGGTGACGCTCGTCGAGCTGCGCGCGCAATAGCGTGCCGGGGCCGCCGAGTCCAGCACCGCATTGCTCAGGTCACCCGTACGCGTGGCGGCGGGCGGGCGGGGGACCGGACGTGACAGGATGCGGCGTGCCTCCGTTCAGCGCCGCACCCCCCGGTGGCCTCCCGCCATACGTCGCGGATCTGCACATCCACTCGAAGTACTCCCGCGCGTGCAGCCGCGACCTGACCCTGCCGAACCTGGCCTGGTGGGCCCGGCGCAAGGGCATCGGCGTGCTCGGCACCGGCGACTTCACCCATCCCGCCTGGTACGACCACCTGCGCGAGACACTGCACCCGGCCGAGCCGGGCCTGTACCGGCTCTCGCCCGACGCGGAGCGGGACGTCGCCCGGCGGCTGCCGCCCCGGCTCGCCAGCGAGGCGGAGGCCGACCCGGTCCGGTACATGCTCAGCGTGGAGATCTCCACGATCTACAAGCGCGACGACCGCACGCGCAAGGTGCACCACCTGATCTACCTGCCGGACCTGGACGCGGTGGCCCGGTTCAACGCCGCGCTGGGCCGGATCGGCAACCTCGGCTCGGACGGCCGGCCGATCCTCGGGCTGGACTCCCGCGACCTGCTGGAGATCACGCTGGAGGCGAGCCCGGACGGTTTCCTGGTGCCCGCGCACATCTGGACGCCCTGGTTCTCCGCGCTCGGCTCGAAGTCCGGCTTCGACGCGATCGCCGACTGCTACGCCGACCTGGCCGGGCACATCTTCGCGGTGGAGACCGGCCTGTCGTCCGACCCGGAGATGAACTGGCGGGTCGGCAGCCTGGACCGCTACCAACTGGTGTCGAACTCGGACGCCCACTCGCCGCCCGCGCTGGCCCGGGAGGCCACCGTCCTCACCGCCGCCCGCGACTACTTCGCGATCCGCGAGGCGCTGCGTACCGGCGACGGGCTCGCGGGCACCGTGGAGTTCTTCCCGGAGGAGGGCAAGTACCACGCCGACGGGCACCGGCTGTGCGGGGTGAACTGGTCGCCGGAGCGGACCCGCGAGGCCGGTGGACGCTGCCCGGAGTGCGGCAAGCCGCTGACAGTGGGCGTACTCAGCCGGGTCGAGGAGCTGGCGGACCGGCCGGCCGGGCACCGTCCGGCGCACGCGCGCGAGGTGACGCATCTGGTGCCGCTGGCCGAGATCCTGGGCGAGCTGAACCGGGTCGGCGCACGGTCGAAGAAGGTCGAGGGCAAGCTCAACGAGCTGATCGCCGCGCTCGGCCCGGAGCTGGAGATCCTCACGCGTACCCCGGTCGAGGAGATCGGCCGCGTCGGCGGCGAGCTGCTCGCGGAGGGCATCGGCCGGCTGCGCCGCGGCGAGGTGCGCCGGGTGCCGGGCTACGACGGCGAGTACGGCGTGATCACGCTGTTCGATCCGGCGGAACTGGGCGGCCCGGGTGCCGGCGCGGGGCAGGAGACGCTGTTCGACGTACCGGTGCCAGCGCAGCGGCGGCCGGCGGAGCCGGCGCCGAAGCCGAAGGCCAAGCGCCCGGCGGGGGCCCGGCCGGAGCCGAGGCGCACGCCGCCGCCCGCGCCTCCGATCGCGCCGCCACCGTCGCCGCACGAGCCGTTCGAGCCGATGCTCGCCGGGATGGAGGAGGTCGGCACCGGTCTGCTGGACCGGCTGGACGCGATGCAGCGGGTGGCCGCGTCCGCGCCGGGTGGTCCGCTGCTGATCGTGGCCGGTCCGGGCACCGGCAAGACGCGGACGCTGACCCACCGGATCGCGTACCTGTGCGCGGAGCTGAACGTCTTCCCGGACCAGTGCCTGGCGATCACGTTCACCCGGCGGGCCGCCGAGGAGCTGCGGCACCGGCTGGACGGGCTGCTCGGCCCGGTCGCCGAGGACGTCACGGTGGGTACGTTCCACTCGCTCGGCCTGACCGTGCTGCGGGAGAACGCGGCGGCGGCCGGGCTGCCGGCGGACTTCCGGATCGCCGACGACGCGGACCGGGCCGCGGCGCGCGCCGAGGCCGGTGCGGACGACGAGCGGTACGCGGCGCTGCTGCGCAAGCGGGACCTGGTCGACCTGGACGAGCTGCTGACGCTGCCGGTGGCCCTGCTCAAGGGGGACCGGAAGCTGGTCCGCGAGTACCGCGAGCGCTGGAAGTGGATCTTCGTCGACGAGTACCAGGACGTCGACGCGGTGCAGTACGAGCTGCTGCGGCTGCTCAGCCCGCCGGACGGGAACCTGTGCGCGATCGGTGACCCGGACCAGGCGATCTACTCGTTCCGGGGCGCCGACGTCGGCTACTTCCTGCGCTTCTCGCAGGACTTCACCGACGCGCGGCTGGTCCGGCTGAACCGCAACTACCGTTCCTCCGCGCCGATCCTGGCCGCCGCGGTGCAGGCCATCGCGCCGTCGTCGCTGGTGCGCGGCCGTCGCCTCGACCCGGCCCGGCTCGACCCGGAGGCGCCGTTGGTCGGCCGGTACGCGGCCAGTTCGGTCGCCGACGAGGCCGACTTCGTGGTCCGTACCGTCGACGAGCTGGTCGGCGGGCTGTCCCACCGCTCGCTCGACTCGGGCCGGATCGACGGGCGGGCCACCTCGCTGTCCTTCTCCGACATCGCGGTGCTGTACCGCACCGACGCGCAGGCCGCGCCGGTCGTGGACGCGCTGGCCCGGGCGAACATCCCGGTGCAGAAGCGCTCGCACGACCGGCTACGCGACCGCCCCGGTGTGCCGGCCATCGCCCGCGAGTTGCGTCACGCCGGTCTCGACGGTCCGCTCGCCACCCGGGTACGCCAGGCCGGGCAGATCGTGGCCGAACGCTTCGCCGTGCCCACGCTCGACGGCTCCGGCGCGGTACGCCCCGACGACGTCCGTACGGCGGTGGACCTGCTCGCCCCGCTGGCCCGGCGCTGCGAGGACGATCTCGACCTGTTCCTCAACCAGCTCGCCACCGGCGCGGAGGTGGACGCGCTGGACCCGCGCGCCGAGGCGGTCACGCTGCTCACGCTGCACGCCGCGAAGGGGCTGGAGTTCCCGGTGGTGTTCCTGGTCGGCGCCGAGGACGGCCTGCTGCCGCTGCGCTGGCCCGGCGCCGAGCCGGACGACGACGCGGTGGCCGAGGAGCGCCGGCTGTTCTTCGTCGGGCTGACCCGGGCGCAGGACCGGCTCTACGTCAGCCACGCGGGCCGGCGTGCCCGGCACGGCGCGGAACGCGACACCCGCCCGTCGCCGTTCCTCGACGTGATCGACCCGGCGTTGTTCGAGCGCCTGGACGCCGCCGAGCCCCGCCGCCCGAAGGACCACCAGCTCCGGCTGATCTGAGCGGCCCGCGTCAGGTCAGGACGGCGGCGAGCCACGCGCCGCCGAGCAGCGCCGGGCCGAACGGCACCGGCGTGTCCCGGCGTACCCGGCCGGTGGCGAGCAGGACGAGCACCGCGACTCCGGCGAGCACGTGCGGCAGGAGCAGCCCGAGGCGCAGGGCCGGCCAGCCGAGCCAGCCCAGCGGCAGCCCGAGCGCCGCGGCGAGCTTCACGTCGCCGAAGCCGAGCCGGGCGCGGGGCAGGAGCGTCAGCAGCGCGTACCCGGTGAAGGAGAGCGCGGCCCCGGCCACCGCGACGGCCAGGCGGCGCGGTTCGCCGGTGACCGCCGTGACAGCGGCCGGGCCGAGGCCACCCACGAGCGCGACCACGCCGACGAGCGGGTCCGGCAGTCGCAGCGCGGTCAGATCGGTGACCGCGAGGACCAGCCCTGCGACGGCGACGAGCAGCAGCGCGGGCAGCGCCGGATCGGCGCCCCGGGCGGCGGCGAGCCCGCCGAAGACCACGCCGCCGACCAGTGCGAACGCCTCCCGGCTCGGCGTGTGTCTCCCGGCGATCCGATCCGTGCAGATCGACCGGCCGACCGGGACGGCAGCCCATCCGGTCGCCGCACCGAGCAGCGCGACCCCTGTCACCAGCACCGCCGACACGGGGCGGGACGCTACCGCCCGGCGGGCTTCCCGGCCGTCCCGTCGACGGCTGGTCGCGGGGACCGGCGCGGGCTGCGCGTGGGCGAGTCCTGCAGCGGACAGACCAGCACGAGGACTGCCCAGATCAGTGCGGTCCGGCCGGTGGCGCCGCGGAATCGACGAGGTTCGTCGCACTCGTGGGGCGTGAGCTCATCGTGGGACCACGCTACGGTGGCCACGGCGTCGGCGTCGCCAGTTGGTGGCCGGCCCCTCAGCACTGGCGTACGCAGGAGGCGTTCATGTCGAACTTCGGTCCACCGGGCGGTGGCTCTACCGAGCCGTGGGGACGGCGCGACGACGGCTACGCCCCGCAGCCCGACCCGCGTTACCCCCCGCAGGGCGACCCGCGTTACGCCGCCCAGCCCGATCCGCGGTACGGCCCGCCGGACGCGCGGCCGTACGGCCCGCCCGCCGATCAGTACGGCCCGCCCGACCAGTACGGAACGCCCACCCAGCAGTACGGGCCCGCCGACCGGTACGGCCCGCCGGCCGATCAGTACGGCCCGTCGACGCAGCGCTACGAGCCGGGTCCGGCCTGGTCCCCCGGACCGCCGCAGCAGGGCCACCCGGCCGGCCCCTACGCCGGGCCGCAGTACGACGCCGGCCGGCCGCCCTACGCCGAGCCGACGCCGCCCAAGCGCGGAAAGGGCCCGTTGCTGGTGGTCGTGATCGTGCTGGCCGTGCTGCTGCTGGGCGGCGCCGGGGCGTACTGGATGCTGGGCCGGGACGAGCAGAGCCCGACCGGCGGCACGACCGCCGCCACCGCGCCGGCCGCGGATCCGACCGGGGCGGCGCCGAGCGAACCGGCCGACACGACGCCCACGACGGCGTCTCCGGCCTCCTCGACCGATCCGCGTTTCGTCAAGGCGGGCCAGTGCGTCGCCAACGAGGGTGGCGGCGGTCAGCCCAAGCTGGTGATCGCCGACTGCGGCCCGAAGACGTACGAGGTGCTGCGCCGCATCGACGGCGCGACGAGCGGCAAGAAGGACGCGGAGGCGAAGTGCGGGAAGGTGGCCGGTTACACCGACTGGTACTTCTTCGACAGCGAGCTGGACGCGCTCGACTTCGTGCTCTGCCTGAAGCGCCGCTGACGCTCCACGCGGGTCGGTAACCAAAACTAGGGCTGTCTAGCATCCACGCTAGACAGCCCTAGTTTTATCTCGACGCCGACACGCGGTAGCCGCCTCTACGCGCATCTAGCCTGGTCGCTAGAGAACCCGATACTGTGCGATTCGTGGATCCGGTCCGCAACCCGTACGCCCCGGGCGCCGGCCAGCGCCCGCCCGAACTCGCCGGGCGGGGGCGGGAACTGGACGTCTTCGACGTGGTGCTGGAACGGGTCGCCCGCGGTCGCCCGGAACGCAGCCTGATGCTCACCGGCCTTCGTGGAGTGGGCAAGACGGTCCTGCTCAACACGCTGCGCTCCGAGGCGATAAACCACCTCTGGGGCACCGGCAAGATCGAGGCCCGGCCGGACCAGTCGTTACGCCGGCCAATCGCCGCCGCGCTGCACATGGCGGTCCGTGAGCTGGCGCCCCGGCACCGTGCCCCGGACCGGATCGACGCGTTCCTCGGCGTCCTCAAGGCGTTCGCGCAACGCTCCGGGCCGACCGGCCGGGGCGGTGCGGCGCCCAAGCTGCGCGACCGCTGGCAGCCCGGCATCGACGTACCCGCCAGCAGCGGACGCGCCGACTCCGGCGACATCGAGATCGACCTGGTCGAGCTGCTGAGCGACGCGGCGGCGGTCGCCACCGACGTCGGCACCGGCATCGCGATCTTCATCGACGAGATGCAGGACGTCGGCGCCGAGGACGTCTCCGCGCTCTGCGCCGCCTGCCACGAGCTGTCCCAGCTCGGCGCGCCGCTGATCGTCGTGGGCGCGGGCCTGCCGCACCTGCCGGCCGTGCTCAGCGCCGCCAAGTCCTACTCCGAGCGGCTCTACCGCTACCAGCGCATCGACCGGCTCGACCGGATCGCCGCCGACCAGGCGCTCTGCGCGCCGGCCGAGCGGGAGGAGGTCGAGTACGAGCAGAAGGCCCTCGATCTGCTCTACGAGAAGTCCGGCGGCTATCCCTACTTCGTCCAGGCGTACGGCAAGGCCACCTGGGACCACGCGCCCCGCTCACCGATCACCGCGGCGGACGTCCGGGTCGCCGCGCCGGAGGCGGAGGCCGAGCTGGCGGTGGGGTTCTTCGGCTCCCGCTTCGAGCGGGCCACTCCCGCCGAACGCGAGTACATGCGCGCGATGGCCACGCTGGCGCTGGTGGACGGCGAGGAGGGCGGCCGGGACGACATGGACGCGGCGGTGCCGACCGCCGAGATCGCGCGCGCGCTCGGCCGCAAGCCGGCCAGTCTCTCCCCGGCACGGGACGCGCTGATCAAGAAGGGGCTGATCTACTCCGGTGAGCGGGGAACCGTGGCGTTCACGGTGCCGCACTTCGGCCGCTACCTGCGCACCCAGCCCGCCTGACGGTCCGGATCGCGTCGGCTCGGATCGCGTCGGCCCGGCCGCGTCGACTCAGACCCGCGACCACGGCGCCGGGAAGACCACCTCGCCGGCCGGCGGCGGTGGCTCGTCGCTCGCCGACGGCGGCAGCACCAGCGCCTGCCACGGCTCCCCCAGCCCGGACCAGGGACTGGTGAGGCCGAGCCGGGCCGCCGGGCCGAACCCGAACCGCCGGTAGTAGGCCGGATCGCCGAGCACCACCACCAGCCTTTCCCCCAGCTCGGTCGCGGCATCCAGCGCCGCCTGAACCGCGGCCGTCCCGTGCCCCAGCCGCTGCCGGTGCCGGGCCACCGCCACCGGGCCCAGTGCCAGCGCCGGCCAGGTGCCGCGTCCGGTGCGTACGCCGACGCGCGTGAGCAGCGCGTACGCCACCACCTCGCCGCCGTACTCGGCGACCATGGCCAGCTCCGGGATCCACGCCGGGCTGTGTCGCAACTCCTCGACCAGGCCCACCTCCGGTGGGGCGGCCACGTCGGGCCGGGCGAAGGCGGCGGCCAGCACCCGGGCCACCGGCGCCTCGTCGGCCGGGCCCTCCGGGCGCAGTCGCAGCGTCGTCACCCGCGCGACCTTACCGAACGCGACGGGTCCATCCGCGACTGTCGCTGAAATCGATACCGTTCGGACGTCCACGTCGGCCCATACCTTTCGTGTGTTGCGGGGATGACGACGCCGCCGACGGGGTAAGACTGAGCCATGAAGCCCGTGCGTTCCCTCGCCCGAGTCATGTTGAGCGGCATCTTCGTGGTCAGCGGCGCCCGCAACCTGCGCAACCCGGAACGCGTGGTGCAGGCCGCGGAACCGGTCACCGGGAAGGTCGCCCCGCTGATCCGGAACGTCCACCCCCGCATCCCCACCGACACGGTCTCGCTCATCCGCGCCAACGCCGCCGCCCAGCTGGCCGGCGGCCTGATGCTCGCCACCGGCCGGTTCACCCGGCCGGCCGCGCTGGTGCTCGCGGGCACGCTGATCCCGACCACCGCCGCCGGTCACCCCTTCTGGACCAACGACGACCCGGCCACGCGCACCAGCAACCAGGTCCACTTCCTGAAGAACCTCGGCCTGCTCGGTGGCCTCCTCCTCGCCGCCGCCGACACCGAGGGCAAGCCGGGGCTGCGCTGGCGCGCGGGCCACCGGATCGACCACTCGCGCCGGTCGGTGAAGCGTGCGGTCCGCACCGCGCGCCGCGAGGCGAAGATCGCCGTGCGCTCCGCGGCGACCGCCCGCCGGATGCCCGGCTGACCAGGCGTTTCGTACGGCCCACCACCCCCCGCCAAGGCCACCAATCACCTGAACCGTCCGACACCCGTTAACGCGGTGGAAATGTCGCAAACACGTGTGGGATCGGACACGGTCGTGTAACGCGGGAGGCAGCAACGTGAGGCGCCGTTCTAGGCTCCGTTCTGGACCTGAACGGGTACGACGACCTTGGTACGGGGGTGGCCACGCCATGCCGACGACAGTCGGTAGACGGACCAACCGCCTCGCCCCGGCCTCCCGCGTCGACCGCCGGATCGTGGTGCGTCTCGGCGTGGTCGCCGCCGTGTCGTACGCGGCGTGGCTCGCCATCGGCGCCTTCGGACGGCCCTACAACTTCTTCGACATGAAGATCTACCACGGCGCGGTGCTGTGGTGGGCCGGTGGCGACGGGCTGTACGACTTCGTCGCGCCCTCGACCACGCTGGGCTTCACCTACCCGCCGTTCGCCGCGCTGGTCATGCTGCCGATGTCCTGGCTCCCGGTCAACGGCGCCGGTTTCGTCAACGGGATGGCCAGCATCGGCGCGCTCGCTGTCGTCCTCGCGGCACTGCTCCGTCCCATCGTGGACCGGCTCGGCTGGCCGCTCTGGTTCAGCGTCGGCATCGCCACCCCGCTCGCCGTCGCCATCGAGCCGTCCCGGGAGACGCTCGGCTACGGGCAGATCAATCTGCTGCTGTTTGCGCTGATCATGGCGGACATGGTGGGCCTGCGCTGGCGGGCCAAGCGGGGCACCCACCATGAGACAGCCGACTCTCCGCTGGCCCGGTTCGTCTACAGCGGCGCCTGGGCCGGTGTGGGCATCGGGCTCGCCACCGCGGTCAAGCTCACCCCGGCGCTGTTCGTGGTGTACCTGATGCTCACCCGGCAGTGGCGGGCCGCGCTCACCGCGGTCGGCACCACGATCGGCGTGACCATCGCGACGTTCGGCGTGCTCGGTGAGGAGTCCCGCGCGTACTTCACCGGGGTTCTCTGGCAGACCGAGCGGGTCGGCGCGGCGGACATGACCGCCAACCAGTCCCTCGCCGGACTGCTGGCGCGGCTCTACGACTCGATCGAGACGCCCGGCCTGCTCTGGCTGGCGTTCTCGGTGCTGGTCCTGGCGCTGGGCCTGTCCCGGGCGATGAGCGCCCGCGCCGACGGCGACGAGCTGACCGCGTTCACGCTCGTCGGGCTCACCGCCAACGTGATCAGCCCGATCTCCTGGTCGCATCACCTGATCTGGGTCATCCCGGCGATCATCGTGCTGGCCGACGCCGCGGTACGCCGCCGCGAAGCCAGTCGCGGCCTGCCGTTGCGCGGCACCGGCGGCCCCTCGGCCAACGGCGTGCCGGCGCTGCGCCCGCCGATCTGGTACCCGACGCTGACCGGACTCCGCCACGGCGCCGGCGCGCTCGGGCTCTACCTGCTGTTCCTGATCTCACCGATCTGGCCGTACGAGCACCAACTCCCCGAGGTGTCCCACTACCAGGACGGCCTGTTCGGCGCGCTCATGGAGAACTCCCTGGCCATCGCGCTGATCGTGCTCGTCACGGCGCTGCCGTGGCGCCCCGGTGCCGAGCCGGCGTTCTACCACGACCGGTTGGGCCGCACCGCCGCCCTCGCCGCCCGCCGCTGAGCCCTCAGGGGCAGTTCACCCACTCCTCGGTGCCGTCGTCGAAAACCTGGCGCTTCCAGATCGGGAGCCGCGCCTTCACCTCGTCGACCAGCCGGGCGCAGGCGACGAACGCGGCCGCCCGGTGCGCCGTGCTGACCGCGGCCACCAGCGCCACGTCCCCGATCTCCAGCGGGCCGATCCGGTGCGACACCGCCACCGCGTACACCTGCGGGTCGGCTGCGATCTCGGCCGCCACCTCGCGCAGCACCGCCTCGGCGGTGGGGTGGCCCTCGTACTCCAGCCGGGTGACCACCCGCCCGTGGTCGTGGTCGCGGACCACGCCCTGGAAGGACACCACCGCCCCGGCCCGGCGGTCGGTGACCGCCGCCTCGTGCGCGGCCAGGTCGAGCGGCCGGTCCGTGACCGTGCCGAGGACCACGCCTGCTCCCACCGTCACGACGTCTCCCGTCGGCTCGTTCGTCACGCTCACCCGAATCGCTCCCCCGGGGTCAGCGGCAGCGGCACGAGCGGCACCCGGTCGCCGGCCGCGCCGCTGGTGCCGGGCCGGATCACCGCGAAGCCGTCGGCGCCGGCCAGCCCGCGCAGCATCGCCGAGCCCACGTGCCGCACCGGGTACGCGGTCCCGGCGACCCGGTCCCAGCGGGCCAGCGCCAGATGGGTGTAGGCGCCGCGTCCGGCAACCGGCTCGGCGAGCGTCACCTGCGGCAGCACCGGCATCGGCCGGCCGGTGAGACCGGCGAGCAGCGGCGCGACGAGCGACACGAGCGCCACCACGGCCGACTGCGGGTTGCCGGGCAGGCCGGCCACGAACCGGACCCGCCCGTCGCCGTCCACCAGCCGGGCGAGCAGCATCGGGAAGCCGGGGCGCACCGCCACCGTGTTCACCACGTAGTCGGCGCCGAGCGCCTCCAGCGTCGGGTGCAGGTGGTCGACCGGGCCGTGCATGGTGCCGCCGGTGGTGCAGATTACGTCGGCGTTGGCGAGCGCGCCCCGCACCGCAGCGACGTGCGCGGGCAGCGTGTCGGCGACCGGGCCGACCACGTCGGCCGCGCGCACCTGGCAGCCGTAGCGGCGCAGCCAGGCCGGCACCGACGGACCGAGCGCGTCCCGGACCCGCCCGGCGCCGGGCGGACCCGAGGTGAGCAGTTCGTCGCCGAAGACCAGCAGCGCGGCCCGGGGCGGGCGGCGGACCCGCAGCGTGTCGTGCCCGCAGGAGGCGGCCAGGCCGATCACCGCCGGGTCCACCGGCGTGCCGGCGGGCAACAGTTCCTCCCCGAGGCACGCCTCCTCGCCCGGCTCCCGCCACTCCGGCGCCGGGCGGGGCGTGCCGGTCACCAGGCCGTCCGCCGTACGTGTCGACTCCTCGATCCGCAGGATCGCCGTCGTGCCCTCGGGCACCATCGCGCCGGTGGCGATCTCCACGGTGCTGCCGTCCGCCTCCAGCGGCGGCGGGGTGTGCCCGGCGAGCACCCGCCCGACCACCCGCCACGGCCCGGGACCCCGCACCGCCCAGCCGTCCACACTGGAGGTCGGGAACGCCGGCAGATCGGTGCGCGTGCTCAACGGCTCGGCCAGCGTGTGCCCGTCGGCCTCCGCCAGCGGGCGGGCGACGGCGGGGAGCGCGGCGGACAGCCCCACCGCGTACACCCGGGAGCGGGCCTCATCCCACCCGGCGGGGGGTGGCGTGCCCGCCTCGGCCGCGGCGGCTTCGGTTTCCGTGCTCATCCGGCGAGCCTAGCGCCGGGACACGTGCCGCGCGGGTTCAGTGGTCGCCGCCGCGAAGCTGGTCCACGGCGTGGCGCAGGATCGGCCCGAGCACCGCCAGGCCGTCGCGGGCGCCGCCGCGCGAACCGGGCAGGTTGACCACGAGCGTCCGGCCGGTCACCCCGGCCAGCCCTCGGGACAGCGCGGCCGTCGGCACGGTGTCGCGGCTGTGCGCGCGGATCGCCTCGGCGATGCCGGGGATCTCGTAGTCGAGCAGCTCGCGGGTCACCTCGGGCGTGCGGTCGGTCGGGGTGACGCCGGTGCCACCGCTGGTCAGCACCACGTCGACGCCGTCGGCGCGGGCCGCGCGCAGGGCGTCGCCGACCGGTTCGCCGTCCGGCACCACCACCGGGGCGTCGACCTCGCACCCCAGCTCGCGCAGCCCGGTCACGAGCAGCGGGCCGCTGGTGTCCTCGTAGACTCCGGCGGCGGCCCGGTTGGACGCGACGATCACCCGGGCCCGGATCACGGCCGGTCCTCCGGCCGGGCCCACTCGCCGGTCTTGCCGCCCTCCTTGCGGAGCACCCGGACGGCGTCCACCGAGGCGGCCGGGTCGACCGCCTTGACCATGTCGACCAGGGCGAGGCCGGCGACCGCCACCGCGGTCAGCGCCTCCATCTCGACGCCCGTACGGTCGGCGGTCCTCGCGGTGGCGGTGATCTCCACCGTGTCGGCGGTGAGGTCGAGGTCGACTGTGACGCCGTGCAGCGCGATCGGGTGGCAGAGCGGGATCAGGTCGGGTGTGCGCTTGGCCCCCATGATGCCGGCGAGGCGGCCGACGGCGAGCGCGTCGCCCTTGGGCAGGCCGTCTCGGCGCAGTAGCTCCACCACCTCGGCCGTGGTGCGGAGGCGGCCGGCGGCGACCGCGAGCCGGCCCGAGACCGGCTTGGCGGAGACGTCGACCATCCGGGCCGCACCGGCCGGGTCGACGTGGGTGAGCTGCGTGGTTTCGGGCACGGCCCGACCCTATCCAGCAGCCGGATATCCACCAACTGTTCCTCCGCGCGCGCCGAACGCGCTGAATCAAAATTATCCGCACCCGGGTGGACCGTGCGAAATGCAGACTTATGGAAGATAGCACTCAATACTCCGCCGACGTTCCGGTGCCGGAGAGCGACGAGGCTTTTTCAGTGAGTTGTCGTGGCGGATGTTACGTAAGGGGAAACCGAACGGCTACAGACACCCGGTGCGGAGGAGCTTGATAATCCCACTTGAAAGGATGCACTGAATACGCGTTCAGTCTCCAACCAAAGACCGAGCGTAACAAGAACCAGGTGCATTGGCGCAATATGCGCATATGGACATCTAATGGGATGTATCAGGGCCTAAAAGCCATAACATGTTCGACGTTGGATGGGCCGGCAGCGCCGGTTCCGGGGGTCGAACGAAGGGGCGAGGCCATGCGCGGCAACGACTGGCTGTGAAGCGAACTTCCGAGGGCGCCTGAGCGGGCCGTAGAGTACGGACACACGCACCGCTACGAACGAGCGCGGTGGAGGCAGACCACGTGACTCGCGCCCACGCACGCGACAATGGGACCGATCGGCGGCTCTTGCTGCTTGTCGGTCTCGTCGTGTTTCTGGCCGGCCTGGCCACGCTGGCGAGCATCCACCTGATCGCCGCCGGCGACCTGGTCACCCAGAAGGACGTCACCCGCGCGGCGACGATCGCCTTTCTGGTCGCCGCGGCCGCGACGGTGAATGTGCGAATCCGCATTCGCGCCACCACCCACGGCGTTTCCTGGACGGACGCGGCAACCGTGATCGGGCTCGCCGTCGCACCCGTGCCATGGGTCGTCATCGCCACCGGCGTCGGTGTCGCCGTCACCCGCCTCATCGGTCGCCTCCCCCCGATCAAGCTGGTCTTCGGTATCGCCAAGGAGATGACGCTGGCGGCGGCCGGAGGCCTGGTCCTCATCGCCGCCGGCTGGTCCTGGCCCTGGTCCGGCCCAATCAGCCGCTCACTGCCCGCCCTGGTGCTGGCCTACGTGACAGTCGTCGCCCTCGACGAGCTGCTCACCTTCCCGGTCCTGGCCTTCGCGACCGGGACGCCGATCCGCAAGCGCTTCCGGGAGCAGTGGGACCTCCGGCTGGCGAGCGTGCTCGCCCGCTTCTCGGTGATCGTGTGCACGCTGCTCATCCTCCGGATCGACCCGACCTTCCTGATCGTCGTACCCCCTCTCGTGCTGAGCCTGCATCTCGCCTACTCCAGCCGGCTTCGCAATCGCGCCGAACGGGAAGCCTGGCAACGGCTGGCCCGGACGACCGACGCATTGAATGTAGTCGATCTGAATCGGGTACTCACGACGGCCGTCACACAGGCGACCGAGCTGTTCTCCGCCGACGAGGTGGAAATCGAACTGCGTGAGGAAGCGCTGGTGGTACGCGGCGTCGGCGGAGCGATCACCTACCGCGGCCCGGCCGGTGAACCGAGCTCGATCGAAGGTTCGGTGCTGACCAACCGCCTCGAAGGCCACGACCGGACCGTCGACGTCGGCGTGCTGCGGCTACGGTTCGCCGGGCCGGTGGAATTCTCCGAACGGGAGGAGTACACGCTGCGCACCTTCGCCTCCGCCCTCTGCACCGCGGTCCGCAACGCCCAGGCGTACGCCGAACTCGCCCGCATCGCCGAGGACCACGCCTACGCCGCCACCCACGACGCCCTCACCGGCCTGTCCAACCGCCGGCACCTGCTCGACGAGGGCGGCGCCCAGCTCACCACCCGGCACGCCGACGGCGTCACCGCCCTGGTGCTGATCGACCTCAACCACTTCAAGGAAGTGAACGACACCCTCGGCCACGGCACCGGCGACCGGGTGCTCATCCAGGTCGCCGAACGGCTGCGCGACGCGGCCCGCCCCGACGACCTGGTCGCCCGGCTCGGCGGCGACGAGTTCGCCGTACTGCTGCGCGGCCTGCCCGCCCCGGCCGTCGCCGCCCACCGCGCCGAGGCCCTGCTCGCGGCGCTGCACGACCCGCTCGACCTCGACGGCATGCGGATCAGCGTCGAGGCCAGCGGCGGCATCGCCGTCGCCCCCGCCACCGGCGGCATGGCGGAACTGCTACGCCGCGCCGACGTGGCGATGTACCAGGCCAAACGAGCCGGCCAACGGGTCGCCACCTACGCGCCCGCCCGCGACACCGCCGACCTGAGCCGGCTCACCCTCGGCGGCGAACTGCCCCGCGCCGTGGCCGACCACGAGTTCACCGTCAACTTCCAGCCCATCGTCGACCTCGGCAGCGGCCAGGTGATCGGCGCCGAAGCCCTGGCCCGCTGGCACCACCCCACCCACGGGCTCATCGACCCGCTGCGCTTCCTCGAAGCGGTGGAACGCTCCGGGCTGCTCCCCGCGTTCGCCGAGGCCATCCTCGACCAGGCGCTCATCGCCGCCGGCTCCTGGCGCGACGCTGGCTTCGACCTGCCCGTCTCGGTGAACGTGTCCCCGCGCAGCCTCCTCGACGCCCGCTTCCCCGGCGCGGTGCTGGCCCGGCTACGAGCCCACGACCTCCCGCCGGACCGGCTCGTACTGGAACTCACCGAGACACTCACGCTCAGCCAGCTCGACGTGGTCGACCGCGTACTCAGCCGGCTACGTGACTCCGGCGTCCGGCTGGCACTCGACGACTTCGGCACCGGATACTCGTCGCTCTCCCTGCTCTCCCGCATCCCCGTACACGAATTGAAGATCGACCGCAGCTTCGTCGGCGCGATGGAGACCGCCCCCGAAGCCGCCGCCGTCATCCGCTCGACCCTCGACCTCGGCCGCAGCCTCGACCTCACAGTCGTCGCCGAGGGCGTGGAGAGCGAACCGCAACGTCGCGCGCTCTGGGAACTCGGCTGCGCCGCCGGGCAGGGCCACCTGTTCGCCCGGCCACTGCCCGCCGCCGCGCTGCTCGCCACCCTCCAACGCGGCCACGGCGGCCGGACCGGCGCGCTCGCACCGGCACTGCACGACGCTGGCGCCGTGATCCGCCTCCCCGGCCGCCGCACCGGCCGCACCCGCCCCTCACCCCCCGCCGCCACCGGCGACGCCCGGCAACCCTGACCCGGCCGGGGCACACCACCGGTCTGCCAGACTGGCCCGCGTGACCGCCCTCGCCGACCGACCGACCGCCCTCTCCCGCCGCTGGTCGGCGCTCGACGCCGCAGCCGGCGGCCTCGCCCTCGACCTGGGCCTCTACGCCGCCGCCACGGCCTTCGCCGCGATCACCGCCGCCACCTCCACGCTCCCTCCGCACCGCGCCTGGGGCGCCGTCGCCACCATCGGGTACGCGCTCGCCACGCTCGCCGCCGCCACCCAACTGCTCGCCTACCGCCGCCACCCCGGCACCCCCCTGGCCGGCCTGCCCGCACGGTGGACGATCACCGGCCTCACCTGGGCCGCCACCGCGCTGCTGCCCGTCGTCACCCAGAGCGTCGAACGCGCTGCCGGACGCACCGACCGCGCCCAGGAGGAGGTGATCGTCGTCGAACACGCCGGCGCCCGCCTCGCCGAGCAGGGCACCCCCTACCTCGGACCCGACGCCATCGCCGCCCTGCCCCCCGGCGAGCAACTCCTCGGCTACACCCCCTACCAGCCCGGCATGGCACTGTTCGGACTGCCCAGAGCCGCCGTGGACGCCTGGTGGACCGACTCCCGCGTCTGGTTCGCAGTGGTCACCGCACTCACCCTCGTCGCCCTCGTCGCCACGCTGCGCGCACACGGCGGCCCCGCCGCACCCCGCCGCGACGCCGCAGTCCTACGCGCCGTCCAGGCCGCCACCGTCCTGCCCGTCTGCGCGCTCACCCTCGCCACCGGCGGCGACGACCTCCCCGTACTCGCGCTCTGCCTGCTCGCCCTCGCGCTCGCCGCCGCCGGCCGACCCGGCCGGGTCGGCCTCGCGGTCGGCGCCGCCGGCGCGCTGAAACTCCTCGCCTGGCCGGTCGCCGTCGTCCTGATCTGCTGGGCCGCCACGCGCCGGGCCGCGCCCCGCACCGCCCTCGGAGCCCTCGGCCTCCCCCTCCTCGCCCTGCTCCCGGTGCTGCTGGTCGACCGCGACGCCCTCGTCGAGAACGTGCTGCGCTTCCCCCTCGGCCACGGCCTCGTCACCAGCCCCGCCCAGTCGCCGTTCCCCGGACACCTCATCGCCGAGGCCCTCCCCGCCGGACGCGCCGTCGCCGCCGCGCTGCTCGTCGCCGCCGGACTCGCCATCGCCGCCCGGCTGCTGCGCCGCCCGCCCCGCACCGCCGCCGCCACGGCGCTCATCTGCGGGTACGGGCTGCTCGCCGCGATCCTGCTGATGCCCTCCACCCGCTTCGGGTACCTGCTCTACCCGGCCGCCCTGCTCGTCCTCGCCCCCGCGCTGGCGCTCACCCGACCGGACGACCCGGCCGCATTCCCGGCAACCGCCCCGCGCGATCCGGCCGGAAGGCGTACACCTGAGGGATGACCACCTACCGCGACCGGGCCGAGGCGGGACGGGAACTCGCCGAACGCCTCACCGACCTCGCCGGCCGACCCGACGTCATCGTGCTCGGCCTGGTCCGCGGCGGCGTACCCGTCGCCCGGGTGGTCGCCGACCGGCTCGGCGCACCACTCGACGTGCTCGTCGTCCGCAAGCTCGGCGTGCCCTGGGCGCCCGAGGTCGCGTACGGCGCACTCGGCCCCGGCGGCGTGCAGGTCCTCAACGAGATGGTCGCCGGCCGGATCAGCGAGAACGACAGGGCCCAGGTCCGCCGCCGCGAACAGGCCGAACTGGAACACCGCGAGCAGCGCTACCGCGGCGGCCGGCCACCGCTCGACCTCACCGGACGCACCGCCGTCGTCGTCGACGACGGACTCGCCACCGGCGCCACCGCACGCGCCGCCGTCCAGGTCGCCCGCCACCTCGGAGCCGCCCGCGTCCTCGTCGCCGTCCCGGTCGGCTCCGAGCAGGCGTACGACATGCTCGCCACCGACGCCGACACGGTCGTGAGCAGCCGGCTCCCGCACGACTTCGCCGCCGTCGGCGCGTACTACGAGGACTTTCACGAGGTCTCCGACGACGAGGTCACGCAGGCGCTGACCGCCCCCGCGTGAGAACACCCGGTACCTTCGTTGTCATGCAGATGACCTGTCCCAAGTGCCGCGGAGAAATGCGCCAGTACGAGCGCAGCGGAGTAGTCATCGACCAGTGCGGCGAATGCCGCGGCATCTTCCTCGACCGTGGCGAGTTGGAGAAGCTGTTCGATGCCGAGGCCAACTGGAACCGGCAGCACGGCGGCGCCCCGCAGCAGCCCGCGCCGACCGGTGCCGGCTACCCGCCGCCCCCGCCACCCCCGCCCGCCGCCGCGCCGCACCAGCCCGGCTACGGCGCCGTCCCCCCGCCCCCGCCGCCGCCGCCGCCGCCCGGCCACGGCTACGCGCAGCCCGCGTACGGCCACAGCCAGCAGCAGCACTACGGCTACCACGGCCACTACCGGCGCAAGAAGAAGCACGGCTTCCTCGGCGAACTGTTCGACTGACCGCCGACCACACGCACGCCGGGTCGGTGCGCCGCACCGACCCGGCGCGCTCGTCGGCGTGCCGCACCCGCCACAGCGTGGCAGGCTGCACGGCATGAGCCCGATCCGGCAGCACGAGGCGCTGGCCCAGGCGTACGACGGCATCACCGCAGTGGTCAGCCCGCTCGACGACGCCGGCCTGCAACGGCCCACCCGATGCCGCGGCTGGCTCGTCGCCGACCTGCTCTTCCACGTGCTCTGCGACGCCCAGCGCGCACTCGTCGCCCTGGCCAGCCCCGCACCCGGACCGGCCGACGTGGACGACGTCAGCTACTGGCGTGCCTTCACGCCCGGCGATGACGACACGGGCATCAGGCACGCCTGGTGGGCCCGCCGGTCCGCCGTCGCCTTCGACCGGCCCACGGGCGTGGTCCGCCTCTGGGCCGACACCGCGCCCGCCGCCGTCCGCGCGGCAGCCACGGCAGACCCCGACGGGTACGTGACCACGCAGGGGCACGTGCTGCGCGTACCCCATCTGCTCGCCACCCTGACCACCGAGGCGGTCATCCATCACCTGGACCTGGTGGTGGACCTGCCGGACGCGCCGCGACCGGCGGCAGACCCGACGCGGGTCGCGGCGACCGCGATGGATGGTCTGCTCAGCGACGACGCGGTACGGCCGGCCGGCTGGGACGACCACGAATTCCTGCTGAAGGCGGCGGGGCGGGTGCCGCTCACCGACCGGGACCGGCTGGAGCTGGGCGAGGCGGCGGGCTGGTTCCCGCTGCTCGGCTGACGCCGCTCAGACGATCGCCATGTCCACGAAGCGCGACAGGTGCAGCTGGGCCGCCACCGTCACCGTGTCAGTCGGGCCATTCCGGTGCTTGGCGATGATGAAGTCCGCCTCGCCCGCTCGCGGCGACTCCTTGTCGTAGTAGTCGTCGCGGTGCAGAAGAATGACAACGTCTGCGTCCTGCTCGATCGAGTTGTGCGCGGCGATGCCGTTGGCGATGAAGTTGTGCGTGCCGAGCACCGTAGCGTCGTAGACGTCCTTCTCGCCGACGGATTCGATCGAGACGATCTCGTCCCAGAACACATCGTTCGTCGCGTGCAGGTCAAGATCCACGGAATCCAGGACTGCGGCGACCTTGACGAGACGTGACCGGCTGGGCGCACGCTTCCCCATCGCACTGCCGGAGAACTGGGTGCCGACGGCAGCCGCGAACTCTCGGTGACTCGTCTCGCGCTCCGCCAGGACCTCGCGAACCCGTGACCACACCTCCTTGGGCACCGTGTCCACGTTCGGATTGCTGACGACGGATTCGAGAATCACCAGCAGCGCCACGCACCCGTTGGCGCGCTCGCCGTGCACACCGATCTCCCGAAGGAAGCGGAGCTGGTCGTCACGACCCGAGATGTCCAGGGTGTACTGCGGCCGGTGTTTAGTGACCGGAACCTGTCGCAACCGAGCAGAGATTCCGTAGCGCAGCAGCAGGCGTGAGATGTCCTCCAGCATCCGGCGCGAGGTGGAGGAGAAGTAGATTCGCCCTCCTCGACCGGACTTGTTGACGGTCACTGACCCGTCGGTGGCCCAGAGGTGCCGCAGGAAGAGGGTGATCTGCTCCTTAGGCAGACCGAACACCGCTGGGGGCACGAACTTCTCGTGGGACCGCAGCCCGAACAGGCCCAAACCGTCCAGCCACTCGGCAATCGGGTTCCGCCGACCGCGGGCGAGCCGGAATGGTGCCGGTAGCCGGAGCGTGGTCACTCGGGCAGCCGGGTAGTCGTCTCGCACAGCCGTGATCCCGAAGTGCGTGGCCGCCTTCGTCACTGCCGCCAGGCTGGCCTCGTCGCAACTCGCGTAGCGGATCGGCTGCCGACGGACGAACGAACCGTCCCCGAGGAGGTGTGCCAGCATCACCACCTCCGCCTCGGCCCACGGCTGGATGTTCAACGGCGGCGGAATGTGCCGAGGCGCCGCAAGCCGAGTGCCAACCGTGAGTTCTCGCAGTGGCAGCCACCCGCCGAACGTGAGAAAAGGATGGTTGGCAGTCGCTTCTACCTGCTTGCCGGACGCAAGGGTCATCCGGAAGACCTCGCGCGTTCCGCTGGGGAAGGCGTGCGTGAGCGTTCGGGGGGTGTAGCGGAGACCCTCATCGAGTGCCCAGACGGGGATCTCCCTCAGGTTCCCGGCAAGAAGCGCCCCGAGAGTGATCTCCGAGTTGTCGTCGGCTCGAACGAGCCTGGTGTCGGCCGTCAGGCAGCCGGATTCGCGCAGATCGGAAAGCTGCGGCCGCTTGTCGGTACGCTGCTCGGGCCCACGGTTCAGCTGACTCACCGCGATCACCGGGCACTCGACCTCCTTCGCCAGCAGCTTCAGGCCACGGGACAGGTCCGCGACCTCCTGCTGCCGGCTCTCGGTGCGCTTCGGCGAGGTCATCAGCTGGAGATAGTCGACGACGATCAGCTTCAGGTCGTGCTTCTGCTTGAGCCGCCGCGCCTTCGCCCGGATCTCCATCAGGTTCATGCTCGGCGTGTCGTCGACGAAGAGCGGCGCCTCGCTGATCTCGCCCATGCAGCGCGCCAGCTTGGTCCAGTCGTCGTCGGAGAGCTGCCCGCTGCGCAGGACATGCAGCGGCACGCGCGCCTCGGCCGAGAGGAGTCGCATGACGATCTCGACCTTGCTCATTTCCAGCGAGAAGATCGCCGCCGCCTGGTTGGCGCGAATCGCCGCATTTCGGGCGAAGTCCATACTCGCCGTGCTGTTGTGCGTCGGGATCATCGAGCGGCCCGCCAGATACAGATGGTCGGGATTGTCAACCGTCACACAACGCACCGGCACGCTCGGCACCGGACGAACATCCACGATGAACCGCGAGTGGGAGCGGACGTCCGAGGACGTCCGGCGTCGGGCCGCATGAGCGGTGCGCTTCCGGTCCAGCCGGAAGACCGTGTCCGGGGTGGAGAAGTTCAGCGTGTATGCGATCGACGATTCCTCGGTACGGCCGCGCACCTTGCGCTCGGTCATGGTGCACCGGTAGCCCAGGCTGACGACGAGTTCCCGAACGCCGTCGATCAGGCGCCGCGAGGTGGACGTGTACTGCAGGTTCCCGGTCGGCGCCACCGTGCCGTCGGTGTCCATGAGACCGGCGAGCAACGCCCGGCGCTGTGTTTCGGAGGCGCGTAGGTAGTCCCGCGGAATGTGCTTGTCGTAGGCCACCCCGACTCGGCGGAGCAGGGCCAGGAATGAGCCGTTCCGCTCGTGACACTCGGCGCAGCGGCGGGTTCCGGGGTTCTCCCGCAGGGCACGGGTGGAGCCGCCGCAGTCGACGCAGGTGCGGTCCACCGTCCTGGCCGGCGTGGGCAGCTGCACGCTGTAGACCATGGGGCCGCTCGGGCATACCAGGAAGCCGTCCTGGGCCACGAGGTCGAGCATCTCCGCGTCCGCGGTGGTGAAGCGGCTGGCCCCGGTGTGCCCGTCGCCGAGCCACACCCCGAGGGTGTACGGCGGGACGGCCAGATCGCGTTCCGGAAGTCGGAGCGGCGCGCAGTTCCGCACGGCGTGGTTGAGACGGCGGTCGGCCGTCTCGGTACGCAGCGTGGCCGCGATCTGCGCCGTCGTGACGATCCCGTCGTGCTCGGCGCGGCTGCCGGCGTTCACCGGTCGTTCCGCGCGTGCACGGAGGCCGGAGACCAACGCGCCCACCGGGTAGCCCGGAGCCGTCCAGTTGCGTGTCTTGCCGGCCCGGGTCACCGGTCGGGTGGTGACCCGGCCGTTGGAGCCCATCGTCTGCGCCACCGTGTGGAGCACGTTGCGGAATTCCGGGCCGACCTGATCCAGGGTCTCCGCGAGAGTGACCAGCCGGTGCGGTTCGGCGGATGCGGCAGTCTCGGCCTCCCGCACCTTCGCCAACGCCGGCTCGGCCCAGTGGTGCCGCCGGCGTGCCTCCGGCTGACGTCGGCTGGCCCGGGTGGTGGTCTTCCACAGGTGCTCGGCGTCCGCCACGATGACGCTTCCGTCGGAGAACTCGACCTCGTAGCAGGGGCGGTCGTACATCACGTCGAAGACGTTGGTGATCGTCGTCGGAGTGCCGTCCGCGGCGAGGAGCTGCTCGCCGGCGCGCACCTCACCCATGGTGGTCCAGCCCTGTGGGGTGGGCAGCGGGGTGTCGAGTGCAAGCGCCTTACCGAGACCAGGCCGGCCGGCCACGATGATGAGCTGGCCGGCGTGCAGGCCGTTGAGCAGGCGGTCGAGGTCGGTGAACCCGGTCGGCACACCTGTCATCATCCCGCCCTGGGCACCGACCGCCTCGATCTCGTCGAGCGTCGGCTGGAGCATGTCGGCCAGGACGGCGAAGTCCTCACTGACACGCTTCTCCGTGATCTCGTAGACGGCCTGCTGGGCGAGGTCGACGATGTCGTCGACGTCGCGGCTGCCGCTCGGGCCGGTGCCGTAGCCGAGCTGCACGATCCGGGTGCCGGCCTCGACCAGTCGGCGGAGCACTGCCCGTTCGCCGACGATGCGGGCGTAGTAGGCGGCATTCGCGGCGGTGGGCACGCTCGCGATGAGCGTGTGCAGGTAGGGGGCGCCGCCGATCCGGGCGAGGTCGCCGGAGTCGGCGAGCGCGGCCGCCACGGTGATCGGGTCGGCGGGTTCGCCACGTCCGTAGATGTCCAGGATCGCGTCGAAGATGGTGGCGTGGACCGGGCGGTAGAAGTCGTTGGTCTTCAGGATCTCCACGACGTCGGCGATGGCGTCCTTGGAGAGCAGCATGCCGCCGAGTACGCACTGCTCGGCGGCGACGTCCTGCGGTGGTGTCTTCTCGAACGGCGCATCGCGCGGCGGCGGCTCGGGCGCTTGTCCCCCGGCCCGTTCCGCACGCGTCTCGTCGGTGACCGACACGGGTTCCCCCCTCGCTGCGTCGGATCGAGTCCAGCTCTATCGCCCGGGTGTGACAACTCCGCGCCGACCCTCCGGTCGATCGGGGGTCATCGCCCGGCGGTCGGGGGACAACGATACGGAACCCGAGGTCAGCCGCTCAACAAGGCCGGTGGACGAGCCTCGGGACAACCTGTGGACGCCGGTGCCCCCTCCTGTGCGCAGGGTGTGCACCGGGGTGTGGATAAGTGATGGGGAAATCCGGGCCTATCGCCTCTGACCTGCGGTTTTCCTGTCCCCACCCTGTGGACGAAAGATTTCCGGCTGAGCTTTGTCGTCGTTCGTCCCGTACTATCGCTGCGAACGGCGACACCTGGGACAGCGGGTTTACTTTCGGGTTGAGAGAGGTCACGCTCCGGCCGTGAGACACCAGGACTGGGGAAGCGGGGAGGACAGCCCGCGCGAGCGACGGCCGAGCGGTTCCTGGGACGAGCCCGCCGGTCGGCGCCGGGTCGACTCGTACGCGCTGGAGGGCCGTCGCACGGCGAGCCGGCGACGGGCGATCGAGCGTGGCCAGGACGAGCCGGTGGAGACGTACCTTCCTCGCTGGGCGCTGGAATCCGGGGTGAGTCGCGCGGACGGCGGCGGGCGGCATGCCGCGCCGGACGACGAGGTGGAGAAGCCCTCGTCGGCGGGCACCCGGCGGGATCTGCGCGCGATCGGTGCGGGTCCGCTGTCGGACCACACCGCCGAGTGGACGATGGACGCCCCGCAGGAGCGGGGGTACGTGGGCAACCGGCGGGCGGACGAGGACGACGAGCCGGTGTCGGGGGCGGCGCCCCGGAGTCGTCCGCGTCGCGCGGCGACGCGCCGGCCGCAGGTGACCTGGTCGGGGCTGCCGGAGTCGGCGGGTTCGGGCGAAGGGCCGGCCGGGCCGGAGGCCGGACTGCCGACGGATCGGCGGCGTCGGTCGGCGTCGGGCTCCTCCTGGCCGCCGGCGGGGTCGGACTCGGCCTGGTCGCGGTCGGCGGCCCCGGACGGCGCGTGGTCCCGGCCGGCGTCGGATGCCGAGTGGCCGGCGGCGCCGGATACGGGCTGGTCGCCGTCGACGGCCGCGGAGCCGGAGGCCACCTGGGGACGGACGGCGGCGTCCGCGAAGGCGGCGGAGCCGGAGTCAGCCCGGTCGCGGCCGGCGGCGAATCCGTGGCAGCGTCGCCGGGCGGCCGAGCGTGAGCCGGTGGAGCCGCCCGCTGTGGATCCGTGGGACGCGTCAGGGCTGCATGCCTGGGGCCGGTCGGTGCCCGCGAGCGGCTGGGGTCGGGCGGAGAGCCGGTGGGACCGTACGGAGCACACGGGTGAGTGGGACCGGTTCACCGATACGGGTTTCCTGGAGCCGGTGCGGGACACCGACGACCGGTACGCGAATGCCGATCCGTGGGACCGTTCGGCGCCGCCGGTACGGGAGGGCTGGGCGTCGCCGGAGCGGGCCGAGGCGTTCTGGTCGGGTACCCGGCTCTCGGGTGACGATCCGCGGTGGATGGAGACGCCGTCGACGGCACCGCGCTCGCCTGCCGTGGCGTATTCGGCGCCGCGTCCCCGTACCGCGCCTCGTCGTCGCCCGGTGGAGCCCGCGCCGTGGACGTTGCGGCGGCAGGTGGAGACGATCGGCGGCGGTTCGTGGGGCCGGCGACTGGAAGACGACCTGCTGGATCCGGATCCGGGTGGCCCGTTGCGTCCGCTGGTCTACACGGCGGCGTGCTATCTGATGCCGGCGGTGCTGCTGGTGGTCGGTCTGCTCTTCCTGAGTGGCCAGCCGCCGGCGGGGTGTGTCACGGACATCACCGGTGGCGGCTGTGATTCGCCGCGTGCGCACGCGTTGGAGTCGTTGTTGTCGGCGGCGCCGCGGTTCGGGTTGGCGATGGTGAGCAGTCTGGTGGTGGCGGTGCTGTTGCGGCAGGTCGGGACGACGTGGCGGTCGGCGACCGTGGCGCTGGCGGCCGCGGTGGTGGGTGGTGGGCTGTCCACGGTGGTGATCAGCGCGGTGACGGGCAAGCCGCTCGGTTGAGCCGCTTCGGTCGAGCGGCCAGGTTGCGAAAAGGCCCGCACCGGTTGCCGGTGCGGGCCTTTCACGTCGTGCTTCGGTGTCAGCCCTTGACCACGTTCAGGTCGAACTTGGCGGTCACCTCGGGGTGCAGCCGGATGCTGACCGGGTAGGAGCCGAGCGCCTTGATGTGACCAGGCAGCTCCAGCCGGCGGCGGTCCAGGGCCGGGCCGCCGGCGGCCTTCACGGCGTCGACGATCTCAGCCGGCGTGACCGAGCCGAAGAGCCGACCGCCGTCGCCGGCGCGGGCCTTCAGGTTGACCTTCAGGCCCTCGACCTGGGTCTTGACCTCGGTGGCGTGGCCGAGGTCGCGGATCTCGCGGGCCGAGCGGGCCCGCTTGATGACCGTGACCTGCTTCTCCGCACCCTTGGTCCAGGTGATCGCGAAGCCCTGCGGCAGCAGGTAGTTACGGCCGAAGCCGTCCTTCACCTCGACGATGTCGCCCGGAGAGCCGAGACCGGACACCTCCTGAGTCAGGATGATCTTCATGTCCGTGCCTCCTCTCAGCGGGCCGTGGCCGTGTAGGGCAGGAGCGCCATCTCACGGGCGTTCTTGACCGCACGGGCGATCTGCCGCTGCTGCTGCGAGGTCACGCCGGTCACCCGCCGAGCGCGGATCTTGCCGCGGTCGGAGATGAACTTGCGCAGCAGCGCGGTGTCCTTGTAATCGATATAGGTGATCCCGTCCTTGTCGAGCGGGTTCACCTTCTTCTTCGGCTTGCGCAGTGCCGCAGCCTTCGCCATTGCTCTTGCTCCTGGTTTGCGATCGCGGGCGCTCGGCGCCATCAGAACGGGGGCTCCTCGTCGAAGTTTCCGCCGCCCGAACCAGCGCGGGAGGGGGCGGGGGCAGCAGAGGCCCAGGGGTCGTCGAAGTTGCCTCCGCCGCCACCCTGGCCGCCACCACCACCGAAGCCGCCGCCACCGCCACCGGAGCGGGACATCTTCTGCACCTTCGCCGTGGCGTAGCGCAGCGACGGGCCGATCTCGTCGACCTCCAGCTCGATGACGGTGCGCTTCTCACCCTCACGGGTCTCGTACGACCGCTGACGCAGCCGGCCGGACACGATCACGCGAGCGCCGCGCTGCAGCGACTCGGCGACGTTCTCGGCGGCCTGGCGCCAGACCGTGCACGAGAGGAAGAGCGGCTCGCCGTCCTTCCACTCGCCGGAGGCCTTGTCCATGAAGCGGGGCGTCGAAGCGACCCGGAACTTGGCGACCGCCGCGCCGGAGGGGGTGAATCGCAACTCGGGGTCATCGGTCAGGTTGCCGATGACCGTGATGGTGGTGTCTCCTGCCATGACCATCTCCTCGCGCACTCATCGTTGTGCCGTACAGGCTCCCAGAGCCGTACGACAGCGTGGATGAGGCTTGATCCGGACGTGCCGGGTCTAGATGCTCAGCGCATCTCCGGACGGATGACCTTGGTGCGCAGCACCGACTCGTTGAGTCGGAGCTGACGGTCCAGCTCGCCAACGGCCTCCGGCGTCGCCTGGAGGTCGATGACGGCGTAGATGCCCTCGGCCTTCTTGTTGATCTCGTACGCGAGGCGCCGGCGGCCCCACACGTCGGTCTTCTCCACCGAGCCACCCGCGGTCCGGATCACGTTCAGATACGTGTCGAGCGACGGGGCGACGGTGCGCTCCTCGAGGCTGGGGTCGAGGATCACCATGACTTCGTAGTGACGCAAGACGTGCTCACCTCCTGTGGGCTAAGCGGCCACGGTCCTTCCGTGGCAGGAGGTCGTGCGTCGCTGCCCGCGCCGGTGCCGGGGGAACCCGGCCGGACACGGACAACCGCACCAGAATAGCCGGTCCGGACGATCATGGCCGCGCCGGTGGCTCCGGTGCGCCGGATGCGTGACAGGGGTCCACCTCCGGATGAGAGGTGGACCCCTGTCCACGGGACCGCGGGGCGTCCCGTCCGCATTCCTTGGGTGGGACCTGGGGAGGAACGACCACACCGATGAGGTTGGATCGAAGACGCCCCGCGGAGCTTTATCGTGTTGTCACCTGGTCTGACCATACAATGGCTCTCGTCACCACTTGGGGCAAATGGAAGAATTGGTCCTACTGCTGGTCTCCCGTACCGGAATGACGAGCGGATCCCGCCCCGTCGCGCCGGGCCGCACGGCGGGGCGTCCCGTTGCCGGGGGTCCACCCTCGCCCGTACGTGCTGTGGACCACGTGCGGGCGGAGCGTCGACCATCGATCCCATCTCGGACAACGACCGCCGGGCCCGGTGGTGACGCGTCCGACCCGCCGGACGCCTCGCGCGAGCGCGCCGACCGTCGCAGGCGCGACGTAGGCTGCCCAGCATGCGAATCGGAGCCCACGTCGATCCGACCGACCCGCTGGCCGAGGCGACCGCCCGGCAGGCCGAGGCGGTCCAGTTCTTCCTGGCCGACCCGCAGGGCTGGAAGGCCCCGAAGCCGCGCGAGGACGCCGAGCGTCTGCGCTCCGCCGACGTCGACATCTACGTGCACGCGCCGTACGTGATCAACGTAGCCACGCTCAACAACCGCATCCGCATCCCCAGCCGCAAGCTCCTGCTCGCCCACGCCACCGCGGCGGCCGACGTCGGGGCCAGCGGGCTGATCGTGCACGGCGGCCACGTCAACGCCGGCCACGACGTCGCCGTCGGCTTCGACAACTGGCGCAAGACCTTCGCGTACGCGGCGGATTCCGGCGGGTTCCCGCTGCCGGTGCTGATCGAGAACACCGCCGGCGGTGACAACGCCTGCGCCCGGCGCCTCGACTCCCTGGCCCGGCTCTGGGACGCGCTCGGCGACTACGAGGTCGGCTTCTGCCTGGACACCTGCCACGCGTACGCGGGCGGTGAGGAACTGCTGGGCCTGGTCGACCGGGTGAAGGCGATCACCGGCCGGATCGACCTGATCCACGCGAACAACTCCAAGGGCGCGTTCAACTCCGGCCAGGACCGGCACGACAACCTCACCGGAGGCACCATCGACCCGGAGCTGCTGGTGGCGGTGATCCGCGCGGCCGGCGCACCGGTGATCGTGGAGACCCCCGGTGGCGTCGAGGGCCAGGCCACCGACATCGCGTTCCTGCGCGGGCAGTTGGGCGCGGCGGCGTGACGACCGAGCAGTCCGGCACGACCGGACGCCGGTCCCGCGCCGGGACGCGGCCGGACGACGGCGCGAGCGCACCGGACGACACCGCCGGGGCGACCCCGCCCGGCGAGAGCGGGACCACGGGGATCGGGTCCGGCGAGGACGACACGGAGACGGCCGGGGCGTCCTCGTCCGACCAGGCCGGGAGTCCTGCGGGCAGCTCCGTCGAGGACGAGACCGCCGCCCCGGCGGTGAAGACCGGCAAGACGAGGAAGCCCGGCAGGGCAACCGGGGCCGGCAGGACAGCCGGGGCCCGGGACGGGACCGCCGCCGACGAGGACGACGCCCACGACACCCGGCCGAACGGCGGCGACGCCGATGACGGCGAGAAGGCGGACGCCGGGGACAGGAAGGCAGCGGGTACGGACGGCGACAAGCCCGCCGACCCCTGGTCCGCGTTCGGGCCGGCGCCGGAGCCGGTGCTCGGCCGGCCACGCCGGGCGGTCCGCGCGGTCGGCCGCTTCCTGGCGCACGAGTGGACGCTCGCCGCCGTCGCCGCGCTCGCGCTGGCCGCGGCGATGACGTGGCCCACGCTGCGCTATCCGCGGCACACGCTGCCGCAGGACTACTGGGATCCGAGCCTGCAGGCGTGGCAGATGGCGTGGTCCGGGCGCATCCTGCGCACCGACCCGGCGATGCTGTGGCACGCGAACACGTTCTATCCGGAGAACTGGAGCTTCGCGTTCTCCGACACGCTCCTCGGGTACGCCCCGGCCGGCCTGATCGGGGTCGGCCCGGAGCACGCCGTGCTGCGCTACAACATCATGTTCGTGCTGGCGCACGCGCTCGCCGCGTTCGGCGCGTACGCGCTGGCCCGGCAGCTCGGCGCGGGCCGCATCGGCGGCGCGGTGGCCGGGGCGAGCTTCGCCTACGCGCCGTGGCTGCTGGCCCAGGCGGGGCACCTGCACATCATCTCCAACGGCGGCATCCCGCTGGCGCTGGCCATGCTGGCCCGGGGTCACGGCTGGTCGCTGCGGCACGGCTACCGGCCGCGTCGCCGGCACGCGGGCTGGGCGCTCGCCGGGTGGCTGGTGGCCGCATGGCAGCTCAGCCTGGGGTTCGGCATCGGGTTGCCGTTCGCGTACATGCTGGCCGGGGCCGTGCTGGTCTCGGTGGTGCTGTGGTTCGTGCGGCGGCGCCGGGTGAAGCGTCCGTTCGGCCGGCGGCTGTTCCTGGCCGACGTGTTCGGCGGGCTCGCCTTCGCCGCGGTGGGCGCGGCGCTGGCGGTGCCCTACTTCAAGGTCGCCGAGATGCACCCGAACGCGGAGCGGACGCTCGGCGACATCGGGCTCTACTCACCACCCGCGAGCGGGTTCTTCACCGCGCCGGCCGAGTCGCGCGTCTGGGGCGGGCTGCACGAGGGCGCCCGCGCCGTGCTGCCCTGGCACCCGGAGATGACGCTGCTGCCGGGCTTCGCGCTCTACGCGCTCGCCGCCGGTGGCCTGTTCTTCTCGGTCTGGCGGGTCCGGCACCGGATCTTCCTGCTCGCCGGGGTGCTCGTGACGATGGCGCTGGCGATGGGCACCCGGTTCTTCGGCGGCCGGTTCACCTACGTGCCGTTGTTCGACTACCTGCCGGGCTGGAGCGGGCTGCGCACGCCGGGCCGGATGATGCTCTGGACCACGCTGCTGCTGGGTCTGCTCGCGGCCGGCGCGGTCACCGCGTTCTGCATGCGGGTCCGCGAGCTGGCCGCCGAGCGGGTGCCGCCGTGGCCGGGCCCGTGGCTGCGCCTGGCCACGCTGCTGCCGTTGGCGCTGGTGCTCGTGGAAGGGCTGAACGCCACGCCGCAGCCGGTGGTGCCGCAGCAGCCGGCGGCGCTGCGCACGGTGGACGGCCCGATGCTGGTGCTGCCGAGCAGCCAGAACCTGGACCAGCCGGTGATGCTCTGGTCCACCGACCGGTTCCAGCCGATGGTCAACGGCGGCAGTGGCTTCACGCCGCGCTCCCAGGCGCAGATCCGGGAGGCGACGGTGAGCTTCCCGGAATACGCGAGCGTCGAATACCTGCGGCAGATAGGCGTGAAGAACGTAATCGTGTTGCGCGACGAACTGGCGGGCACTCCGTGGGAGGGGATGCTCGACCGGCCGGTCGATGCGCCGGGGGTCACCCGGGAGCAGGTCGGCGAGGCGGTCGTCTATCGGCTGTGACATAAGGGCATGGTTCGCCCGAATGGTCGCACTTTACAGTCCGGCATCCCTTGACTAGCAAGATCCTCACTGCCATAGTCGCCTGACTACTAACGGGGAGCGTAGGGGTGCTGCGGTTCAGAATACTCGGGCCGTTGACGGTCCGGAGTGGGGATTCCTTTATCTCAATTTCGAGCTCACGTCAGCGGAAACTGTTGGCAGCGTTGTTGATCGGAAATTCGAAGAGCGTGTCGGTGGATCGCCTGATCGACGTGGTCTGGCCGGATTCCCCGCCAGTCACCGCGCGTCAACAGGTGCAGAACTGCGTGGGCCGGATCAATTCCTGGCTGATCCGGCACGAGCACCTGCATACGGTGCGGCGCTCCGGCTGCAACTACGTGCTCGAGGTCGAAGATGAATCGGTCGACGAACGCGTCTTCCGTGCCGAATACCGGGTCGCGGCGGAATTCGCGCGGGCGGGCAATTTGTCCACCGCGACCGCCCGTCTCCGGACGGCGCTGGCGATGTGGCGCGGGGAAGCGCTGGAGGACATCGGTTCCGAACGCCTCGTCGGGGAGGCCACGCATCTGCAGGAGATGCGGGTGCGGTCCCTGGAACAGTTGGCCGAATGGGAGTTCAGCCAGGGCCGGCACGGTGAACTGATCCCCGAGTTGAGTCTGTGGACCGAGTCCTATCCGTATAACGAGTACATGCACGGCTGCCTGGCGCGCGCGCTTCACCGCACCGGCCGGACGGCCGAAGCACTGCAGGTGCTCCAGCGGCTCCGCCGGCGGTTCGGGCAGGAGTTGGGACTCGGCCCCGGCCCGGCGCTGCTCCGCCTCGAAGACGACCTGCTGCGATCGGACGAGACGACCGAGCAGCACCCGCCGGCGATCCTTCCGATGCTCCGGGAGATTCAGTCCACTCTCAGCAACCTGTCCGAGGTCGTGCAGACTCTGATGATGAACACCGACGACCGGCAGTTGGTCGCTCCCCCGCCGGCGTCGACTCACGCCCGACGCGACGGGCCGGTGGTCGACTGCTCGACCACCGGCCGGAGCGGGAATGGACAGCCGTCCACCGTCCACTCATCCGCCTCGAACGGTGCCACCACCCACGTCGTTCAGACGGCCTGGGGCTCGGGATGGCCGGCAGAAGCGCGGGAGCGCCAGCGCTGATACCAGGGTGCGTCGGCTGCGCCGTCGAGCACCCCGCCGTCCGGGTCGTCGGTGTAGGTGTGCCGGACCACGTCCAGTTCGGGCCGCAGGATGTCCCGGATAACGAGCCCGCAGAGCACCGCCACGGTGATCAGTCGCAGGCTCGACGCCAGCACGAAGACGCCTTCGGGGAAGACCGGCCGGGACATGGCCGTGCCGAGCAGTTCGCCGTAGAACGCGGCGAAGTAGCAGACCTCCGCGACCTGCCAGGCCAGGAACGCTCCCCAGCGCGGCCGGGCGAGCACCGCGAGCGGCAGCAGCCAGAGCACGAACTGCTGGGACCAGACCTTGCTGAAGATGAGGAACGCGGCGACCACCAGGAAGGCGAGCTGGGCCAGCCGAGGGCGGCGCGGGGCGAGCAGCGCCAGCCCGGCCACGCCGAGGCAGGCGAGGCCAAAGAGCAGGTACGACACCCAGTTGAGGGTGGAGATGTTGGCGTTCAGCCATTCGAACGGCCCGAGTTCCCCGGGCGCGGACGGGCTGATCCGGCCGTCCAGGTAGCGGCCGATGTACCAGAGCGTGCCCCAGTCGATGGGGCGTGTCGTGTTCAGATCGAAGAAGCGTTCCCAGTTCTCTCGGTAGGGGATCGCCACCGGCAGGTTCACCGCCACGAGCGTCACCAGCGCGGTCGCCGTGGCGGCCAGGCCGGCCAGGAGCTTGCCGGCGCGCAGCGTGAGGACCAGGATCGGGCCGAGGAGGAACAGCGGCCACATCTTGGCCGCGCCGCCCAGTCCGATCAGGACGCCGGCCAGTCCGGGCAGCAGTAGCGCGTACCGGTCGGGTCGGGCGCGCGCCCACGCCAGCAGGCCGAACGCGGCCAGGCCGATGGCGAGCAGGTCCCAGTTGACGGTGGCGGTGAGCACCAGGGCCGGGGAGAGCGCGAACAACGCGGCGTCCCATGGTCGCCGTCGGCGCAGGCTGAGGATCACGGCGACGGTGGCGACCGCGAGCGCGCCGAGCACCAGCGCGTTCAGGTTGTAGAACCACTGGCCCTGGTTGATGCCGGGGTTGTCGGCACCGAGGGCGTGCACCGGCAGGCCGAGCGCGCCCATGAAATAGCCGGTCAGCACCGGGTACTCCACCGGGTGGTCGGCGTAGGGCACCTTGCCCTCGTTGAGCCCTTCGGCGTAGTAGAGCGCCAGCACGTCCGTGTAGCACATGCGGGTGTACTGGACGTTGTTCTGCCAGGCCCCGTCCTGGCAGGGCGACTTCTGCACCCAGTGCAGGGCCAGCGTCAGGCAGACGAGTGCCAGCACGATCCGGCCGGCGGTCCAGAACCGGCTTTCCCGGTCGGCTGGCTGGTCCAGGGCGACGGCGTGGTCGCCGAGCGGCCCACCGATTGCCTCCGAGGCGCCGCGGACGAAACCGTCCGACCGGGACGGGTGGTCGCTCGGGCCGGCTTCGCCAGTACCCGGGATCGGCTGGATGCTCATGGCAATGCATCCTGCCGCAACCGGCTCGAGAGGACGAGTACCCTCGCGAGCTTGCCGGTCTCGCTCCGGTGAAGCTTGCCTGCGGCAAGCACCTCCTCACAGACTGGCTCGATTTGCACCCTTTAGCTCCTTATGAATCCCTTGACCGCCATCGACCGCGGGCTATGCTGAGCGCGGCTCGCCAGAGCCAGGAAGCGCAGCTCCACGGGGGAAAGAATGGAATATCGATTCCTTGGCCCTTTGGCCATGTGGTCGGAAAGCAAGACGGTTAGAATTTCCGGTGAGCGAAGTCGAAAATTGCTCGCCGGCCTTGTCGTAAATGCCAACCGAGACATCAGCATCGACCGCCTCATCGACATCGTATGGGGAGAGGATCCCCCGGCGACCGCTCGGCAGCAGATCCAGAACCGACTCGGCCGCCTCCGCTCAGTGGTCTCACTCAACGCGCCTGATCAGCAGGTCCGGCGACACGGCGACTCCTACCAGCTGACCACGGCCGAGGAGCATGTCGACGGGCTCAGGTTCCGCAGCCTCTGCGCCGAGGCGGAGATCGCCCATCGCCACGGTCACCTCCCGCGCGCCGCTGATCTCCTCCGGCAAGGGCTGACGCTCTGGCGCGGAAAGGCCATGCAGGACGTCCGTTCCGACGCACTTCAGGCCGATGCCGTCCGCTGGGAGGAATCGCGCCTGCGGGCGATCGAGCGCCTGGTCGCGCTGGAATTCGCCCAGGGAAACAGTGCCGCCACCATTCCGGAACTGCAATCCTGGGTCGACAGCCATCCCTATCACGAAAGTCTGCACTGTCAGCTGGCCGAGGCCCTGCACGCGGCGGGGCGGACGGCCGAGTCGTTGGCCGTGATCCGTGAGCTGCGCGCCCGGCTCGACACCGAGTTGGGCATCGCACCGGGCGTCACCGTCCACGAGGTCGAGCGCCGGATCCTGGTGGGGCAGGGCGGGGATTCCTCGACCGGCTTCCACCTCGACCGGGAGGCGGCCGAGGCGCTGCGACGTGCGCTGACCGAGACCACACGCGCGCTGTCGATCCTGACGGTAGCCCTCGCCTGAACCGCCTTCCGCCTCGGGCAGCGACGGCGGCCGAGCCCGGATGGCCGGCCGCCGTCGTCCCGTCCGATCGCGGTTTCCCGACCGCAGCCCGGTACGGCAGCGGGCGGCGTCGAATCCAGGATCAGTACTTGGCGGTGCAGTTGCGGACGTGCCGGGTCGTCATCGTCTCGTCGTCGTAGTAATACCAGCACGCCTGCGCGGTCATGCCCTTGTCGTTCACCATGAACGACCAGTCGCCCGAGGTCCCGTTGTCGTAGTACGTCTTGCGCAAGCTGCCGTCGGCCGCGTAGCTGCGGATCAGGACCCCGGTCAGGTAACCCCCGCCGCCGGTCCATCGTGCCCACGCCGTGCGGCACCAGGGGCTGTACCGCAGTTCGACGTCGGTGGAGGTCGCCACCGTCCTCCCGTCCTGGTAGCAGTAGCCGGCCTGACCGACGACCGCCACATAGGTCTGCGGGTCCTTGCCGTCACAGGAACTGCCGCAGCCGGTGGTGGCCGCGGAGGCGGCACCGGGAGCCACCATCGTCCCGGTGACCACGGCGGCGGCGACGACCGCGCCGAGGCGCGTGAAGGCCCGCCCCGAGGTGCCGACCGGATTCCGTCGCGTTCTGCTCAGCATCTGCATCTTCTCGCCCGTCCGCTCGGCTCGTATCGAATGAGCAGATCCTGGCGAGGATGGCCACGGCGACGTCACCGTGCGGTCATCACCGGCGCGGCCCACCGTGGAGACGGCGGCGGCCGGACCCACTCAGGGATCCGGCCGCCGCCGTCAGGTGGTACGCGTCAGTTCTGTCGTGTCGGTGGTGTGCTCGGTAGCAACCCGCCACCGCCACCGCCACCGCCGGGACGTCCACCGCCACCGGGGAGCCCGCCACCGGGGTTGTTGCCACCGCCGGGATTGCCGCCCTGGTTGCCGCCGCCGGGCGTGCCTCCGGGGCAGAACAGGCCCAGTGGGTCACAGTTCTGGCCGGGCTGGCCGGGCTCGTTCGTCGGCGGAGGCGGCGGAGCCTCGCCGTTACCGGCGTCGTCCTTGCCGATGTTCGCCGGCGGCGGGAAGTCCTCCTTGTCCTGGCCCTTCAGCGCGTCGTTCATGAAGCGCTGGAAGATGGCGCCCGGCATTCGGGAACCGGTGATGCTCTTACCCTGGTCGTCCTTGATCGCCTTGCGGGCGCCCTTGTTGCCGATCCAGACCGCTGTGGCGAGCTGCGGGGTGTAACCGATCATCCAGGCGTCACCGTTGTCGGCAGTGCCGTTACCGAGTTCCCAGGTACCGGTCTTCTCCGCCACCTTGCGCCCGTCGTCCAGCCGGCGGCTCACCTGGGCCGGGTACTTCTCCAGCACGGCGGTCACGTCCGCGACGACCTCCGGGCGGATGCGCTGCTCCGGCTTCAGCTTCTCGCCGCCGAGCGTGTCCCACTTGCCGGTGGCCGGGTTCTGCTTCTGGACCTTGTAGACGAAGTGCGCCTTGTTGTAGCGCCCCTTGTTGGCGAAGGTGGCGATGCCGTTGGCGTGGTCCAGCACGGTGATCGGGTACTTGCCGAAGCCGACGTTGTAGTAGAACGGCTCCGGGGCGACGTCGGCCGCCTTCACCTTGGTGAGGTCGTACGCCTTCGCCGGACTGGTGTCCGTCCGCCACATGGTGGTGACGCCGGCCCGCCTGGCCATGTCGACCACCTTGTCCGGGCCGATCTTCTCGGCGACGTGCCAGAACGGCACGTTCAGCGAGAGCAGCGTCGACCTCTCCAGGGTGCAGGAGTCGCCGCAGTCCGGATTGTCGTTACCGGCGTTGCTGATCTTGTCCTTGAAGCCTTCCGGCTTGAAGGCCTTACCCTTCCAGCGGGACTTGATCGAGATGTCGTTGTCCAGCGCCGCCGCCAACGTGTAGATCTTGAAACTCGAACCCGGCGAGTGGCCACCGGCCAGCACACCGTTGTCGATGTTCTTGCCGGCGTAGTCGAAGTCGGTGCCGTTGTCACCGCCGTAGTACGCCCGTACGCCGCCGGTCTTCGGGTCGATCGCGACCACGGCGGACATCAGGTGCTTCGGCTGCCCGGAGAGCTCCGAGCCCTTGGTCGCCGCCCGGGCCGCCTCGAGCGCCGCCTTCTGCGCCTTGGTGTCGATGGTAGTGGTGATCTTGTAGCCGCCTCGGCTCAGCGCCTTCGCGCAGAGCGGCCGGTCCTGGGTCGCCTCGGCCTCGTTGTCCGTGCAGAGCTTCATCTCGCGCAGTTCCTGCGAGACGTAGTTGACGATGTTGCCGTACGGGGTGTCGATGCCGAAGCTGCCGCCGTTGTTCTTCTTCGGCGGCGCGATCTTCTTCGGGTACTCGGTGGGGTGCTGCGGCGTGTTCGGCGCATCAAGCCACTTCTCCGTGATCATGCCGTTGATCACGTAGTTCCACCGGTCCAGCGCGTCCTGCGGGTTGATCGCCGGATCGTAGCCCCTGTGGGTCGCGCTCGGCTCCGGCTGCTTGATCACCGCGGCGAGCACCGCCGCCTCGGCCACCGTGAGGCTCTTGACGTCCTTGTCGAAGTAGGTCCGCGCCGCCGCCTGGATGCCGTACGCGCCACGCCCGAAGTAGATCACGTTCAGGTAGTGCTGCATGATCACGCGCTTGTCGTACTTGTCGTTCAGCTTGGAGGCGAGGACCGCCTCCTTCACCTTGCGACCGTACGTGTCCTGGTTCAGGTTCTCGAACGCGTTGCGCGCGTACTGCTGGGTGATGGTCGAGGCACCCTGCTTGTCACCGCCGGTGAGGTTGTTCCACGCGGCCCGGGTGATGCCCTTGTAGTCCACACCGGAGTGCCGGTAGAAGTTCCGGTCCTCAGCGGCCGCGACCGCGTGCTGGACGTGCTCCGGGATCTGGTCGATGGTGACGAGCTGGCGGTTCTGGTCGCCGATCTTGGCGATGGCGGTCTTGCCGGTGCGCTCGTAGATGGTGGTGGACAACGGCGGGATGGTGTCCTCGGGGAGCACCACCTTGGTGGAGTACCAGGTGAAGGTCACCACACCCATGCCGGCGAGCATGATGAACACGGCGAAGCCGGCGATCAGGATGTTGATCCGGCGGCGCTTCTTGGCGCGCGCCGGGTCCTCACCGCGGCCACCCCGGCCGGGGCCGGTCGGGCCGCCGGGGCCACCGGGACCGCCGCCGGCAGGGCCGGGCACCCGGGCGCGGCCACCGACCGCCGCCGCGCCGACTGTCGCCCGAGCGCCCACGCTCGCCCGCCCGCCGACGCCGGCCGCGCCGACGCTCGCCGCGCCCACCGAGGCACGCCCGGCCGGAGCGGCCGGGGAGACCGGCACGGACGCCCGGCCGGCGCCCGCACGTCCGGTGGCACCGGGTGCCGGCGACACCGGCACCGAGGCGCGGCCCGCACCGGCCCGGCCGACCGAGGCCGACCCGGACGCTCCGCGTGGCGCCGGAGCGGCGGGACCGACCGAGGCCCGGCCGCCCGCACCGTACGGTGTCACGGAGGCACGCGCCGAGGCGCCGCCGTCCGCCGCGCCGGACCAACCGTTCCCGCCCCGGCTCCCTTCGGAACCGGGGTCGCCGTTCGGGCCCGGGATCTGGGCCCGCGCACGCGAAGAACTGGAATCGCCGTAGTTCATTCCTCACACCCTGCCGGTCGCGGTGGGACGCGGGGGCGCCGCCACCGGGTTGCCGTGAGCTGGAACACGGGACGCTACCCGCCGGTGGTGCCGGCGCACGCCCGTCAAATCCGATCTATTCGGACCAGTTGCGCTCAAAGGCTGTCGTTCGTGCCACCCGGGGAATGGGCCGGCAGTGATCGGGACAGCCGTGTTCACCGTTGCGCCTCTCGCCTTCGCCGAGGGGTGGAGCCGTCGGCCGCGACCGCTTCGTCCGCGTCCTCCGCCAGACCGTCCCAGCCGAGCAGGAACTGCTCGACGAGATGGTTCCAGTCGCAGCCGGGGCAGACCTCCACCACGAACACCTGGAACTCACGCAGCGTCATGGCCAGGACGGGCAACTCAGCCCGGGTACGCGCCTGGCCGGCCGACTGCTTGAGCTCGTCACCGTAAATGTAGTGGACGTGGATCAGGTTCTCGCTGCGGCAGATCGGGCAGCGGTGGTCGGTCGGCTCGCCGTGGAAACGAGCAGCGTTCTTCAGGTACGGCGAGGCGTCGCAGACGTCGTACGTGCCGATCCGCCCGGCGAGCAGTTCACGCAGCACAGCCCGCTTCTGAAGCGAGTAGTCGACTACCTGGCGCTGCGTACGCATGCGGCAAAGGGTACGCGCTCCGGCGAACCCAGGCGACCATGGTCACGAGGCGTGACGAACGCGTCGCGTAAGCAGAGGGTTTGCCCCGACCCCACCTCTCCGCTAACGTGCGATGTATCGGTCCGATACATCGCGGTGGTCAGTGCTCCGCGCAGGGGAAAGAGGGGATGGCTCGTGCTCGAGTTCGCCATCCTCGGCCTCCTGCAGGAGGCGCCGATGCACGGCTACGAGCTGCGCAAGGAGCTGACCGCCAAACTCGGTGCCATCCGGGCGGCGATCAGCTACGGCTCGCTCTATCCGACGCTGCGCCGGCTCCAGGCGGCCGGATGGATCACCGAAGCCGCGGAGGCACCCGCGACCGCCGAGGAGGTTCCCGCGCTGACCAGCCGGCGCGGTCGGGTGGTCTACACCATTACCGCGGAGGGCAAGGAACGCTTCGCCCAGCTCATAGCGCAGGCTGGACCCGAGACGTACGACGACACGGGCTTCGGCGTGCACTTCGCGTTCTTCGCCCGGACCGACCAGGCCACCCGGCTCCGGATCCTGGAAGGTCGTCGCCGCAAGATCGAGGAACGTCGCGAAGGTCTTCGTGACGTGCTCGGCCGGGCAGCCGAGCGACTCGACGCGTACACCCTGGAACTGCAACGCCACGGGCTCGACGCCTGTGAGCGCGAGGTCCGCTGGCTGGAGGAGCTCATCGCCAACGAGCGCTCCGGCCGGGCCCCCGCCGACCCGCGACGCGGGACGGCCGGTGGCCGAGGAGACAACGACAGCCCGCCCACGCCTGGAACGTCCAGGACAGAGCGGCCGTGATGAAGAAGAAGGAGGCAGACGCTATGGGCTCCGTCCGCGTCGCCATCGTCGGTGTGGGTAACTGCGCCTCGTCCCTCGTACAGGGCGTGGAGTACTACCGGAACGCCGACCCGAACGACCGCGTCCCGGGTCTCATGCACGTCACCTTCGGCGACTACCACGTCTCGGACGTGAAGTTCGTCGCGGCGTTCGACGTGGACGCCAAGAAGGTGGGCATGGACCTCGCGGAGGCGATCGTCGCCAGCGAGAACAACACGATCAAGCTCTGCGACGTGCCGCCGACCGGCGTCACCGTGCAGCGCGGCCCGACCTTCGACGGTCTCGGCCAGTACTACCGCGAGATCGTCGAGGAGTCGGACGCCAAGCCGGTCGACGTGGCGCAGGCGCTGCGCGACGCCCAGGTCGACGTGGTCGTCTCCTACCTCCCGGTGGGTTCCGAGGAGGCCGACAAGTTCTACGCCCAGGCCGCGATCGACGCCGGCTGCGCGTTCGTGAACGCCCTGCCGGTGTTCATCGCCTCCGACCCGGAGTGGGCGAAGAAGTTCACCGACGCCGGCCTGCCGATCGTCGGCGACGACATCAAGAGCCAGGTCGGCGCCACCATCGTGCACCGCGCCCTGGCGAAGCTCTTCGAGGACCGCGGGGTCGAGCTGCTGCGCACGTACCAGCTCAACTTCGGCGGCAACATGGACTTCATGAACATGCTGGAGCGCAACCGCCTGGTCTCGAAGAAGATCTCGAAGACCCAGTCGGTCACCTCCCAGATCCCGCACGAGATGAGCAAGAGCGACGTGCACATCGGCCCGTCCGACCACGTGCCGTGGCTGGACGACCGCAAGTGGGCGTACATCCGCCTGGAGGGCCGTTCCTTCGGCGACACCCCGCTCAACGCGGAGCTGAAGCTCGAGGTGTGGGACTCGCCGAACTCGGCCGGTGTCATCATCGACGCCGTCCGGGCCGCGAAGATCGCGCTGGACCGCAAGATCGGCGGCCCGATCCTCTCCGCCTCCTCGTACTTCATGAAGTCCCCGCCGGAGCAGTACGCCGACCACGACGCGCACGCCGCCGTCGAGGCGTTCATCGCCGGCGAGATCGAGCGCTGACGCGCCGCACGAGCACACGAAGAAGGCCGGGTCCGTCGGACCCGGCCTTCTTTCTCTTCGCGTACGTCAGGACCAGGCTCGCCGCAGCGCCACGGACGCCTCCAACTCCAGCAGCGTCACCTTGCGCGGCAGTCCCCCGCCGAAGCCGACGAGCTTGCCGCCCGCGCCGACGATCCGGTGGCACGGCACGATCACCGGCACCGGGTTGCGGTTGCAGGCGACCCCGACCGCCCGGGCGGCTCCGGGGTCGCCGAGCGCCTTCGCCACCTCGCCGTAGGTGGTCGTCTCGCCGTACGGGATGCGGGTCATCTCCCGCCAGACGGCGCGTTCGAACTCCGAGCCCCAGGGTGCCGACACGGGAATGCCGAACTCGGTCAGCTCACCGGCGAAGTACGCCCGCAGCTCCGCCACCGCCAGCCGGGCCACCGCGTCGCCGGGCTCGTCGGCCGCCCCCGCCGCCCGGCCGAAGTGCGCGCCGCGCACCGCGTCGTCGTCGGTGCCGACGGAGAACTCCCCGATCGGCGAGTCGAGCACGGTCCAGCGCATGCCGCCCATTGTCGCGCGTACGCCGACATTCTCGGCGACCGGCTCTCTGAGGCCGGGCTGGACGACCGCTGAGCGAAGTCGATGTTGCGCGGAGTCGATACCGTGCAGGTCATGGCCACCGGGACGCTCATCTTCCTGATCATCGGCGGGATCGGGGTCGGCGTGCTGACCCTCGCCCTGCTCGGCTCGGGAGTACTCCACCTCGGCCAGCCGGACGTCGACGGCCCGGTCTCGCTGGAGGCGGTCGCCGGGTTCACCGGGGCGTTCGGTTTCGGCGGCGCGATCGTCAACGAGTTGCTCGGAGGCCGTACCCCCGGAATGATCGCGGCGGCGGCGGCCGGCGGCGCGCTGGCCGCCGTGCCCACCGCGTGGCTGGCGGCCCGGCTGAGCCGCGCGGCCCGCAACATGCGCACCGACGCCACCCCTACCCGCGACCACCTGGCCGGCGCGATCGGCCTGGTGGTCACCCCGATCCCCGGCGACGGTTACGGCGAGGTCCGGGTACACCTCGCCGGACAGCCGGTGAAGCTCAACGCCCGCGCCGCCCGGCCGATCCCGGTCGGCGCCCGGATCTTCGTGGTCGAAGCACTGAGCGAGACCAGCGTGCACGTCGAGACCTACTGACACCAAACCACAGACAGGAACCCCCATGCCCCTGCTCGTCGCCATCGGCGGCGCGGTCCTCCTCGCCGTCGTCCTCGTCCTGTTCGTGCTCTCCCGGATCAAGGTGGCCGGGCCGAACCAAGCGTTCATCGTCACCGGCCGCAAGGGCCGGACCACCCAGACCGCCGACGGGGCCCGGTCCACCGACATGTCCGGTCAGAAGGTCGTGCTCGGCGCCTCGGTCTTCGTGCTCCCGGTGGTGCAGAAGCTCCAGTCGCTCGACCTGTCCAGCCGCCGGATCGACGTCAGCATCCGCGGCGCGGTGAGCAAGCAGGGCATCCGGACCGAACTGCACGGCGTCGCCATCGTCAAGGTCGGCGGCACCGAGAACGCGATCCGGGCCGCCGCCCAGCGCTTCCTGAACCAGCAGGAGGAGATCGACAACTTCACCCGGGAGGTGCTGGCCGGCGCGCTGCGTTCCATCGTCGGCCGGCTCACCGTCGAGGAGATCATCCGGGACCGGGCGGCGTTCGCCAGTGCGGTCGCCGAGGAGGCCGAGCACTCGATGACCAACCAGGGCCTGGTCCTGGACACGTTCCAGCTCCAGGACATCCTGGCCGAGGGGTCCTACCTGCAGGACCTGGGCCGGCCGGAGGCCGCCCGGGTGCTCAAGGACGCGGCCATCGCCGAGGCGCGGGCCCGGCAGCAGGCCGAGCAGGAGCGGCTGCTCGCCGAGGAGGCGATCGCCGAGGCGAACCGGAACCTGTCGCTCAAGCAGGCCGGCATCCAGGCCGAGATCGACGCGGCGAAGGCCAGGTCGGCGGCGTCCGGCCCGCTCGCCCAGGCCGAGCGGGACCAGGCCATCCTCTCCGAGCAGCAGAAGGTGGCCGAGCGCAACGCCGAGCTGAAGCAGCGCCAGCTCGACACCGAGGTGCGCAAGCCGGCCGACGCGGCCCGGTACAAGGTCGAGCAGGAGGCCGAGGCGGCTCGCAACGCGGCGGTGCTCAACGCCGACGCGCAGCGGCAGGCCACCATCGCCGCCGCGCAGGCCTCCGCCGAGCAGGCGCGCCTCACCGGTGAGGGCGAGCGGGCCCGCCGCGCCGCGCTGGCCGAGGCGAACGCGATCGAGGGCGCCAAGGAGGGCGAGGCCGAGCAGCGTCGTCGTTCCGCCATCGCCGAGGCGGTCGAGCGGGAGGGCCAGGCCGAGGCGGCGGCCATCCTCGCAAAGGGTCAGGCCGAGGCCGACGCGATGGCCCGCAAGGCCGAGGCGTTCGCCGCGTACGGCGAGGCGGCGGTGCTGGACCTGCTGGTCAAGGTGCTGCCCGAGGTGGTCGGCGCGGCGAGCGCCCCGATCGGCGCGATCGACAAGATGACAGTGATCTCCACCGACGGCGCGTCGTCGCTGACCAAGTCCGTGGCCGGCAACGTCGCCCAGGGCCTCCAGCTCGGCACCGACCTGACCGGCATCGACCTGGCCGGGCTGCTGGCACGGCTGGGCAGCAACGCGCAGCCCAACGGCAAGAACACGGTGGACGGCAGCACCGTCACCCAGTGACGACGGCGACGCCCGCCGGTTCCCCTCGGGAGCCGGCGGGCGTCGTACTGTGGTTCAACCGGTGATGCCCTCGTCGCGCGCCCAGCGCAGCAGCTCCGCCTCGGCCTCGTCGCGGTCCAGCGGGCCGCGCTCCAGACGCAGCTCCTTGAGGTGCTGCCAGGCGCGGCCGACCACCGGCCCAGGCGGTACGCCGAGCAGCTCCATGATCGCGTTGCCGTCCAGGTCGGGCCGGACCCGGGCCAGGTCCTCCTCGGCGGCGAGCCGGGCGATCCGCTCCTCCAGCGCGTCGTAGTCGGCGGCGAGCTGGGCGGCCTTGCGCCGGTTGCGGGTGGTGCAATCGGACCGGGTCAGCTTGTGCAGCCGCGGCAGCAGGTCACCGGCGTCGGTGACGTACCGGCGCACCGCCGAGTCGGTCCACTCGCCCCGGCCGTACCCGTAGAAGCGCAGGTGCAGCCCGACCAGCTTGACCACCTGGGAGGTGATCTCCTTGGAGTAGCGCATCGCCTTCATGCGGCTCTTGGTCAGGCGGGCGCCGACCACCTCGTGGTGGTGGAAGCTGACCCGGCCGTCCGCGCCGACCGCCTTGGTGGCCGGCTTGCCGACGTCGTGCATCAGCGCGGCCATCCGCAGCACGAAGTCGCAGCCGTCGGACTCCAGCGACACGGCGTTGCTGACCACTGTGAGCGTGTGCTCGTAGACGTCCTTGTGCTGCGCGTGCTCGTCGATGGTGAGCTTCAGGCCGGTCAGCTCGGGCAGGAAGCGCTCGGCCAGCCCGGTGTCGACGAGCAGGCGCAGCCCGGTGATCGGGTCGGCGCCGCAGAGCAGCTTGGTGAACTCGTCCCTGATCCGCTCGGCGGTGATCCGGTCCAGGTCGCCGACCATCTCGGTCATGGCCGCGCGGACGTCCGGGTCGACGGCGAAGCGGAGCTGGGCGACGAACCGGGCCGCGCGCAGCATCCGCAGGGGGTCGTCGCGGAACGACTCCTGGGGCGTACCGGGGGTACGAATGATCTTGGCAGCCAGGTCGGCCAGCCCGCCGTACGGGTCGGTGAACCGGTGGTCGGGAAGGCTGACCGCCATCGCGTTGACGGTGAAGTCGCGGCGCTTGAGGTCTTCGGTGAGGCTGGTGCCGTACTGCACCACCGGGTTGCGGCTGACCTGGTCGTAGACCTCCGCCCGGAACGTGGTGATCTCCAGGTTGAGGCCGTCGCGCTGGCAGGCGATGGTGCCGAACTCGCGGCCGGTCTCCCAGATCGACTCCGCCCAGCCGCGGATGACCTTGATCGTCTCGTCCGGGTGGGCGTCGGTGCAGAAGTCGAGGTCGTTGCCGAGCCGGCCGAGCAGCGCGTCGCGGACGGATCCGCCCACCAGGTGCAGTTCGTGACCGGCCTGGGCGAAGCGCCGGCCCAGCTCGTCGGCGACCGGTGAGACTCGGAGCAGTTCGGCGACGGCGTTGCGCTGCGCGGCGGTCAGCTCGCGGCGGTCGGCGGCGTGGGAGGCGGAGGCTTCGGACATGGGATCGCCAGCCTATCGGGCCGGGGGCGGATCGACCGCGCCGGGCGCGGGTAACGGGCTCGGGTTGACTAAGGTTCCGGTTGGGCGGGGCCGGCCGGGCCCGGTTGCCACGTACCCCCTGGAGGCTGGCAGATGAGCGGCGGGCTCTACCGCAGCGCGAACGCGCACGGCGGCGGCCTGCCGCCGGACGACGGCGCCACCTTCATCTCGGCCGATCCGCTGAACCAGCCCGGCGCCGAGGCCGTCGCGCCCCCACAGGAGGTGGTCGCCGAGACCAGCGCCGCGGCGAACAGCGCGGTGATGGCGATCGGCAGCCTGGTCAGCCGGGGTACCGGCTTCATCCGCAACCTGATGATCGGCGCGGCGCTGGGCGGCGCGCTGGTCGGCGACGCCTTCACCACAGCCATCTTCCTGCCGAACCAGGTCTACGAGTTCCTGCTCGGCGGCGTGCTCACCAGCGTGCTGATCCCGGTTCTGGTCCGGCGGCGCAAGTCGGACCCGGACCGGGGCGAGGCGTACTCCCAGCGGCTGCTCACGCTGGCCGTGCTGGCCCTCGCCGCCGTCGCGCTGATCGCGATGATCGGCGCGCCGGTGCTGACCGCCATCTACGCGGGCGGCAAGGACGAGAACTATCGGAACCTCGTCACCGGCCTGTCGTACCTGATGCTGCCGATGCTGTTCTTCACCGGCGTGAGCGCGCTCATCGCCGCGGTGCTGAACACGCGCGGGCACTTCGCCGCCCCGATGTGGGCGCCGATCCTGAACAACCTCGTGGTGATCGGCGTCTGCGGGCTCTACATCGCGGTCTTCGGCGCCAAGATCATCGAGCCCGACGAGATGGGCTGGGACCGGATCCTGCTCATCGGCGGCGGCACGCTGCTCGGCGTCGCGGTCCAGACCGCCGGCCTGCTGCCCGCGCTGCGCAAGGTCGGCTTCCGGTGGAAGTGGCGGTTCGACTTCCGCGCCCTCGGCCTGAGCGAGCTGGCCCGGCTCGGCGGCTGGATGTTCTGCTACGTCGGGGTCAACCAGCTCGGCCTCTTCGTGGTGGTCAACCTGCTCACCCGAGCGGCCGGCGGCGACAACGCCGGCCTGCTGATCTACAACAACGTCTTCCTGTTGCTGATGATGGCGCACGGCATCATCGCGGTCTCGATCATCACCGCGCTGATGCCCCGGATGAGCGCTGCCGCCGCCGAGAACCGGTTCGGCGACGTCACCGCCGACCTGTCCCGCGGCACCCGGATGGTCAGCGCGGTGCTCGCACCCATCGCGGTCTGCTACGCGGTGCTGGCCGCCCCGCTCTCGGTGGTGGTCTTCCGGTACGGCGCGTTCACCGGCGACAACGCGGTGGCCACCTCGACAGTGCTGCTGGTGGCGGCGCTCGGTCTGGTGCCGTTCGCGGTCAGCCAGCTCTTCACCTTCGCGTTCTACGCGCTGCCGGACACCCGTACCCCGGCTCTGGTCAACATCCCGGTGGTGATCCTGCGCGTCCTGCTCCAGGTGGGTCTGTTCCTGCTCTTCTCGAACACGTTCGCCGCGGCCGGGATGATGCTCGGCAACGCCGTGTCGTACCTGGCGGCGGCGATCATCTCGGCGATGCTGCTGCGGCCCCGGGTGGGCCGGATCGGGCTGGGCGGGATCGTGCGGACGCTCGGCCGGGTGGTAGTGGCAGCCCTCGGCGCGGCGGTCGTCGGCCTGCTCGTGGTGGCGGTGCTCCCCGGCGACCCGGAGAACCTGAGCTGGCTCGCCGCCGCGGCCCAGTTGGTGATCGGCGGCGCGGCGATCGGCGCGACCTACCTCGGACTCGCCATGGTGCTGCGGATCGGCGAGATCACCGAGGTGGTCGGGATGGTCCGGCGACGCCTCGGGCGTTGACGCCGTCGGTGACCGACGGTGAACGAGGATCACCAGCCTGGGGATACGGCTGTGGATAACTCGGAATTCCCCCGTCCACTGGGCCTCTCGGCCTGTGGACAACCAACCGTACGGACGAGGGAGCGCAGGCCGGGGCGGGGGAAACCACTCCACCGCCGCACCGGTACGCCCCTGTGCCACCTCGTTGCCGTCAACCTCTAGATTGGCGGTGCGTGTCCGGCTCGCCCGCCGGGTGGGCGGGTGACCCGGCCGGGGCCAGTGGCGACTGGCCTTCCGGCCGGTCACAGCGGGAAGATGACATGTCGGAGAACCGGGCATCCCGGGTAAGGTCGCTCTCGACGGGTACGACCGGGATCGACGCGGGTGTCGAGACCGTCGGCCGTTCCACCGAAGGCAGAGCGGGAAGCCACATGCCCAGCAGCACGGGTCCATCGATCGACGCGATCACCGAGGGAGGACGGGTGACCCAGGTCGGCGAGGGTCAGGAAGCGGAGGAGACCACTCCTGCGAACGTGACCCTCGGTGCTCCCACGGTCGGTGAGCTGCTCGCCGAGCGGTACGAGCTGGTCGAGCACGTCAACAACGACAGCGCGGGCCGGCTGGTCTGGCGTGGTGTCGACGTGGTGCTGCGCCGTCCGGTCGCCGTGGTCCTCCGCTACCCGGGTGGCGACTCCGCCACCGAGATGCTTCAGGCCGCGGTCGCCGCGAGCCGCGTCATCCACCCCAACCTGGTCGGCGTCTACGACGCGATCGACGAGGACGACCGGGCCTACGTGGTCCGCGAGTGGGTCGACGGGCAGTCGCTGCGCGAGCTGGTCGCCGCCGACGGGCCGCTTGATCCGGCGCGGGCCACCGCGATCGGCAACGCCGTCGCCAGCGCCCTCGCCGCCGTGCACGCCACCGGCATGGTGCACGGCAACCTGCACCCCGGCACCGTGATGATCAGCGACGAGGGCCGGGTGGTGCTCGCCGACGCCCGTACCGACGGTGCGGACAGCCAGGAGAACGACCTGCGCGCGGTCGGCGGGGTGCTCTACTTCGCCCTGACCGGGCACTGGCCGCACGGTGAGGCCCCGCTGCACGGCGCCACCGCCGGGCACGGCCGCGCCGCCCTGCCGGACGCCGTCCGGGACGCCGGTGGCGCCATCGCCGCGCCCCGGCAGATGCGCGCCGGAGTGCCGGCCTACCTCGACGACCTGACCATGGACCTGCTCGACCCGGAGATCGCCCCGCCGTCGTCGGACGTGCTGGCCGCCGAGCTGAGCCGGCTCGACATCCCGGCCGACGAGCAGTTCCTGGAGCAGGCCGGCCCGCTGCGCTTCACCGCCGAGCCCGGCGAGGAGCCTTCCCCGCTGGCCGCGGCCGGCGGTCGCAAGGTCGCCATCGGCATCGCCGGTCTGCTGGCGGTGGCCCTGGTCGGGCTGCTCATCGGCATCAACGCGCTCGGTGGTGGCGACGACGGCGACAAGGAGCCGGTCGCCCAGCCGTCGAACAGCGCGCCGGCCACCGGCGGGGCCGAGCCCGCCGCGCAGGTCCGCAAGCTCACCATCGACGACGTACGGATCATCGATCCGGACGGCGACCGCGCCGAGGTGCGCAACGCCGAGAAGGTGATCGACGGTAACGACGACGAGGGCTGGGAGACAAACACCTACCGGACGAACGCCAAGTTCGGCGGGCTCAAGAAGGGCATGGGTGTCTGGATCGACCTGGGCGCCCCGCACTCGGTCAAGCAGTTGGAGGCCACGCTCTCGGCCACCGGCGCCACGGTCGAACTGCGCGCCGGCACCCGCGGCGACTTCCCGTCCAGCTCCTCCGGCGACAAGCAGCTCGTCAACGCCTACTCGACGCTGATCGGTCCGCCGAACGAGGACGGCGGCACCAAGATGATCTTCAACGCGTTCGAGCCGGACCAGAAGTACCAGTACCTGCTGTTCTGGATCACCAAGCTGCCGGCGAAGGACAGCGGCAACTGGAAGCTCGGCGTCCAGGAGATCGTGGTCCAGGGCTCGTGACCCGGCCGCCGTCCCCGCCGCGCCACCTCCACCGGATGTGGTGATGGCGGAACGCGACGGCCTGCGGCCCGGCCGCACCGACCTGGAACTCCTGCGGGCGCACGTGGCCGGCGACCGGGACGCCTTCACCGAACTGTTCCAGCGGCACCGGGACCGGCTCTGGGCGGTCGCGCTGCGGACGATCGGCGACCGGGAGGAGGCCGCCGACGCCCTCCAGGACGCCATGCTGTCGGCGCACCGCGCGGCGGCCCGGTTCCGGGGCGACTCGGCGGTCACCACCTGGATGCACCGCATCGTGGTGAACGCCTGCCTGGACCGGATCCGGCGCCGGCAGACACACGCCACCGTCCCACTGCCCGACGGGGTGCACACCGACGGCGAGCCGGGCCGGCACACCGGCGGTCCGGAACCGGCCGCGCCGGTCCGCGACCACGACACCGCGCTCGTGGTCCGGCAGGCGCTCGCCGCACTGCCCGCGGAACAGCGGGCCGCGTTGGTCCTGGTCGACGTGCAGGGCTACCCGGTGGCCGAGGCCGCCGCCGTGCTCGGCGTCGCCGAGGGAACGGTCAAGAGCCGGTGCGCCAGGGGCCGGGCACGTCTCGCCGTGCTGCTCGGACACCTGCGGACCGGCACCGACGCCCCGGCCGGCGACGTGCCGCCGCTCACTCCCGGGAACCGTCGGCGTCCCGAGGGCGTCGGATCCTCGTCGGGAGCGTCCCGTCAGGCCGTCAGCCAGGAGGAGCCGTGACTTCCCGGGAGTTCAGCGAGGTCGACCACGACCTGCTCGCCGACTACCTCGGCGGTGCGCTGGACGGCACCCCCGAGCAGGCCACCGTGGCGCGGCTGGTCAAGCAGGACCCGGCCTGGCGTGCCGCGTACGAGAATCTCGCCGACGCGGTCGAGCTGGTCGGCGCCGACCTGGCCGGCTGGGCCGCGTCCTCCCCGCCGGAGATGCCACAGGCGGTGGCCGACCGGATCACGGCGGCGCTCGCCGGGGCAGGCCCGGCGCTGCGCGACGGTACGCCGCTCGTGCCGGCGCAGTCCGGCGGCCCGAGCCGGCCACCCGGCACGGCATCCCGTACCGACCGGCCCGGCGGCCCCGGCCGTCGCCCTCGGCGCTGGGCCCGCATCGCCGGGCCGGTGGCCCTGGCCGCGGCGTCGGTCGCCGCGGTGGGGCTCGGTGTCGGCCGGCTGGCGGACCCGGGCGACGGCGGTACGGCCGACCAGGCAGCCCGGGAGGCGGCGCCGATGGCCGCCGCGCCGTACCGGACCACCGGACCGGCCCTGCGCAGCGACACCGACTGGACACCGGAACGCCTCGCCGTCGACCGGATGCCCGCCCGAGCGAAGTCGATGCCGGCGGACATGGCCGGGCCGTCCGGCGCGGCGAAGGACGGCGCGGAGACGCCCCTGTACACCGAGAAGTACCGCGTCGGCGCCCTCGGCGGGCTGGACCGGCTGACCCGGCCGGAGACGCTCGCCGCGTGCCTCACCGCGATCGGTGCCGAGCACGCCGCCGGGCCGCTCACCGTGAACATGGTCGACTACGCCCGGTTCCAGGGCGCTCCGGCGCTCGTGGTGACGTTCGCGGACTCGACCGGCGCCCGCTGGGGCTGGGCGAGCGGGCCGGAGTGCGGCGTACCCGGGTCCGGCGCGGACACGCGCTTCCGTACGCGGGTAGGGTGAAAACGCGGTCATCACGCATGTCCCGCCACGTGACCTGACCCACCGGATGACCGGCTCGGGAATCCCCGCTTCGTACGATGACGTTCTGCAAGTCAGGCGCCGGCGCCGCTGAGCCGTCGGCACTCGGGATCGACATCGGTGCGGCCGGTGACGAACACACACATCGGGAGACGGCAGTGGACGAGGTCCGCAACCTGATCATCATCGGCTCCGGTCCGGCCGGCTACACGGCGGCGGTCTACGCCGCCCGCGCCAACCTGAAGCCGCTGGTGATCGAGGGCGTGCAGTCGGGTGGCGCGCTGATGACCACCACCGAGGTGGAGAACTTCCCCGGTTTCGCGGACGGCATCCTCGGCCCCGAGCTGATGGACAACATGCGCAAGCAGGCCGAGCGTTTCGGCGCCGAGTTCCTCACCGACGACGTGACCCGCGTCGAGCTGAAGGACACCGGCGAGATCGGCTCCGACACGGTGAGCACCGTGTGGGTGGGCGAGACCGCGTACCGCGCCCGCGCCGTGATCCTCTCCACCGGCTCGGCCTGGCGTCCGCTGGGCGTGCCGGGCGAGCAGGAATACCTGGGCCACGGCGTGTCGTCCTGCGCCACCTGTGACGGCTTCTTCTTCCGCAACCAGCACATCGTGGTGGTCGGCGGCGGCGACTCGGCGATGGAGGAGGCCAGCTTCCTCACCCGGTTCGCCGAGTCGGTGACCATCATCCACCGCCGCGACTCGTTCCGCGCCAGCAAGATCATGGCCGATCGGGCGCTGGGCAACGAGAAGATCAAGGTCGAGTGGAACTCCGTGGTCGAGGAGATCCTCGGCGACGACGGCAAGGTCAACGGCGTACGGGTGCGCAACGTGCACACCGGCGAGAGCAAGGTGCTCGACGTCACGGGCGTCTTCGTGGCGATCGGTCACGACCCCCGCAGCGAGCTGTTCCGCGGTCAGGTGGAGCTCGACGACGAGGGGTACGTGAAGGTCGAGGCACCGAGCACCCGTACCAGCGTGCCCGGCGTGTTCGCGGCGGGTGACGTGGTCGACCACACCTACCGGCAGGCCATCACGGCGGCCGGCACCGGCTGCGCCGCCGCGCTGGACGCCGAGCGCTTCATCGCCACCATCCAGGGCTGAGAGTTCGACGAGCAAGGTTCGGAGGAGGAGAGTTCATAGTGGGAGCAACCAAGGCGGTCACTGACGCGAGTTTCGTCAGCGACGTGCTGCAGTCCGACAAGCCGGTCCTGGTCGACTTCTGGGCGGAGTGGTGCGGCCCGTGCCGCAAGGTCTCGCCGCTGCTGGAGGAAATCGCCGGCGAAATGAAGGACCAGGTCACCATCGTCAAGCTGAACATCGACGAGAACCCGGAGACGGCCCGCGCCTACCGGGTGATGTCGGTGCCGACGCTGACGATCTTCAAGAACGGCCAGCCCGTCCAGTCGATCGCCGGCGCCAAGCCGAAGGGCGAGTTGCTCAAGCTCATCGAGTCGGCGCTCTGAGCCGTACCGACAGCGCCGGAACCCCCGTCACCCAGCCCGGGTGACGGGGGTTCCCGCTTTCCTGACCTGCATGAACACGAACCCGCTGGGTACCGGTCACGGTACGCTCCGTAAGCATCCGTCGGAGTTCCGGTCCTGCCAAAGTCCGTGCATAGGGGGTCGTCGTGCATCCGATCCGACCCGGTGACCAGGGACCGGCGGTGGCCGAGATCCGTACCGTGCTCGTCGGCCTGGAGCTTCTTCCCGCCGACAGCGGGGGCGACGACTACGACGCCGAGACCGAACGCGCGGTCCGGGCGTTCCAGCAGTCCCGCGGCCTCAGCGTCGACGGGCGCGTCGGTGCCGAGACCTGGCGGGCGCTGGACGCGGCCCGCTGGCGGTTCGGCGCCCGCGCGCTCTTCCACGCCGTACCCGAGCCGATCACCGGCGAGGACGTCCGCTCGCTCCAGGAACGCCTGCTGGAGATGGGGTACGACGTGGGACGCGCCGACGCCATCTACGGCATCCGAACCTCCCGCGCGGTGGCCCAGTTCCAGCGGGAGATGGGGCTGAAACCGGACGGCTCGTGCGGGCCGCACACCGTCAACGCGCTGCGCCGCCTCGGCCGGAAGGTGGTCGGCGGACGCCCGCAGTGGCTGCGCGAGTCCGACGCCATCCGGCAGGCCGGACCGGAACTCGTCGGGCGGACCGTGGTGATCGACCCGGGGCACGGGGGCACCGATCCGGGCGTGGTGGTGCCCGACGGCACGCTGCGCTGGACCGAGGCGGACCTCGTCCACGACCTCGCCAGCCGGCTGGAAGGGCGGCTCGCCGCCGCGGGCGTACGCGTGCAGCTCACCCGGGGCCCGTCGCCGGACGACTGCCTGCCGGACGCGGACCGGGCCGAGCTCGCCAACTCCCTCGGCGCCGACGTGTTCGTCTCGCTGCACACCGACGGGCACGCCAACCCGGAGGCCGAGGGGGTGGCCACCTACCACTACGGCACCGACAACGGCGTCACGTCGGCGACCGGCGAACGCCTGGCCGGGCTCGTGCAGCGGGAGATCGTGGCCCGCACCGGGCTGCGCGACTGCCGTACCCACGCCAAGGCGTGGGAGCTGCTCCGGCTCACCCGGATGCCCGCGGTACGTGTCGAGGTCGGCTACCTCACCTCACCTGACGACCGGGCGCGGCTCGTCGACCCGCGATTCCGGGACCGGGTGGTCGAGGCCATCGTGGCCGGCGTGCAGCGCATGTACCTGCCGATCGAACGGGACGTGCCGACCGGCTCGATCGACGTGAGCGAACTGCGGGCGATCGTCGCCGCCGGCAACGTGGTCGACTGACCCGCGGCTCAGCCGGTGGAGCGGGTGGCGGGCGCCGGGCGGACCGGCCGCAGCAGCGTCTCCGGGCTCATCGAGCCGAGCAGCTTCTCCAGCGCGTACTCGACGTCCGACTTCCAGCTCAGCGCCGTTCGCAACTCCAGCCGCAGGCGGGGGTAACGCGGGTGCGGCCGGACCGTCTTGAAGCCCACCGAGAGGAAGAAGTCGGCGGGCGCCACGCAGGCTCGGGCCGGGTCGTCCGCGTCGTCGCCGAACTTCGCGTCGCCGAACGCCTCGATCGCCTTGATGCCGCGCTTGGTCAGGTCGCGGGCCACACCCTGCACCAGCATCCGGCCCAGGCCGCCGTCGGCGAAGGCGGGCACCACGTGCGCCGTCATCAGCAGCGCCGCGTCCGCCGAGACCGGCGAGGTGGGAAACGCCATCGAGCGCGGGACGTACGCGGGCGGGGCGTACATGACGAAACCGGCCGGCATGCCGTCGACGTAGATGAGCTTGCCGCAGGAGCCCCACTCCAGCAGCGTCTGGGAGACCCACGCCTCCTTCTCCAGGCCCGGGTCGCCCGCGGCGCAGGCCCGCTCGGCGGAGACCGGATCCAGCTCCCAGTAGACGCACTGCCGGCAGGATCGAGGCAGGTCCTCCAGCGTGTCGAGGGTCAGGCTGACCAGACGTCGCGACATGAGCGCACCCCACCACTAGGCTCGGAGCGCCGGTGACCCCGCGCCCTCCTGCTCCCGACGAGCGATCGTACGCGTCTGTCCGGCGATACGGGAGGGAACGCGCGAACGCCCGCCCGGACCGGCGGGGGCGGGTCCGGGATGTGGACGTGTCCACACGGCCGGTGCCGCCGCCGTCACCGGGGACTACGATCGACAAACGGCCCCCGCCGCCAATGGATGTCGGCATCGCGGGTACCACACCGGGCGGCAGCCCCGCCGACACCCGATCGAGGTGATGTCATGACCGGCACGACGCTCGACGACTACACCGACCGGTACGCCCGGCGCGTCCGCGGGATGACCGCCTCGGAGATCCGGGCGCTCTTCGCGGTGGCCAGTCGGCCGGAGGTCGTCTCGCTCGCCGGTGGGGCACCCTACATCGCGGCGCTGCCGCTGGACGCAGTCGGCGAGATGCTCGGCCGGCTCGGCTCCGACCACGGCGCCACCACCCTCCAGTACGGCATCGGCCAGGGCACTCTCGAGCTGCGCGAGCGGATCTGCGAGGTGATGTCGCTGTCCGGGATCGACGCCTCCTGCGGCGCCTCACCGGAGGACGTGGTGGTCACGGTCGGCGGCCAGCAGGCCCTCGACCTGGTGGCTCGCCTCTTCCTGGATCCGGGTGACGTGGTGCTCGCCGAGGGCCCGACGTACGTCGGCGCGCTCGGGGTGTTCCAGGCCGCCCAGGCCCAGGTGGCCCACGTGCCGATGGACGACGAAGGACTCATCCCGGAGGCGCTGGAGGTGGCCATCGCCGACCTGGCGCGCGCCGGCCGGCGGGTGAAGTTCCTCTACACGATCCCCACCTACCAGAACCCCGCCGGCGTGACGCTGAGCGAGGAGCGGCGCGAACGGGTGCTCGACATCTGCGAGCGCGCCGGACTGCTCGTGGTGGAGGACGACCCGTACGGTCAGCTCGGTTTCGAGGGTGAGGCGCCCGCACCGCTGCGCGCCCGGCGCCGCGACGGCGTCTTCTACCTGAGCACGTTCTCCAAGACGTTCGCGCCGGGCCTGCGGGTGGGCTGGATCCTGGCGCCGCACGCGGTCCGCGACAAGCTGGTCATCGCCAGCGAGGCACAGATCCTCTGCCCGAGCGCCTACGCGCAGGCGGCCGTCTCGACGTACCTCGGCACCATGCCCTGGCGGCAGCAGCTCAAGGTCTACCGCGAGGTCTACCGCGAGCGCCGGGACGCGTTGCTCGACGCGATGGCCGACCTGATGCCCGAGGGCACCACGTGGACCAGGCCGCAAGGCGGCCTGTTCGTCTGGGCGACGCTGCCCGGCGGCCTCGACTCCAAGGCGATGATGCCGCGGGCCGTTGCCGCCCGCGTCGCGTACGTGCCGGGGACCGGCTTCTACGCCGACGGCACCGGCACCGGCAACATGCGGCTCAACTTCTCCTTCCCGACGCCGGAGCGGATCCGCGAGGGCGTTCGCCGGCTCGCCGGGGTGATGGAGCAGGAGATCGCCATGCGCAGGGTCTTCGGCGCGGTCGGCGGTGCCGGACCTCGCCGTCGCCAGGGCGGCTCGGACGCGCCCGGCCCCGACTTGGCATGATGCCCGCATGTCCGACAGCACCGCCGCACCCTCTCCCGTGACCGGATCCTCCGTCGACGAGTTGCACGTGCTCGTGCTCGCGGGTGGCCTCTCCTACGAGCGGGACGTCTCGCTGCGCTCCGGTCGCCGGGTCCTCGACGCGCTGCGCGCGGTGGGCGTACAGGCGGAACTCCGCGACGCCGACGTGACGCTGCTGCCCGCCCTGACCGCTGACCCCCCGGACGCGGTGGTGATCGCCCTGCACGGCGCCACCGGCGAGGACGGCTCGCTGCGCGGCGTACTCGACCTCTGGGACGTGCCCTACGTCGGCTGCGACGCCCGCTCGTCCCGGCTCGCCTGGGACAAGCCGTCGGCGAAGGCGGTGCTGCGCGAGGCGGGCATCCCCACGCCCGACTGGGTGGCGCTGCCGCACGACCGCTTCTCCGAGCTGGGCGCGGTGGCCGTCCTGGACCGGATCGTCGAGCGCCTCGGGCTGCCGCTGATGGTCAAGCCCGCGCAGGGCGGTTCGGGACTGGGCGCCGCCGTGGTCCGGGAGGCGGCGTCGCTGCCGGCCGCGATGGTGGGTTGTTTCGCGTACGACCAGACGGCGCTCGTGGAGCGCTACGTCCCCGGAATGGACGTGGCGGTCTCCGTGCTCGACCTCGGCGAGGGCCCGCAGGCCCTGCCCCCGGTCGAGATCGTGCCGCGCAACGGCGTCTACGACTACGCGGCCCGCTACACCGCCGGGCGTACCACCTGGCACGCGCCCGCCCGGCTCGACGCCGCGACCACCGCCCGGGTGACCGAGGTGGCGCTCGCCGCACACGCCGCGCTCGGCTTGCGCGACCTGTCCCGGGTCGACCTCATCGTCGACGCCGAGGGCGAGCCGCACGTGCTGGAGGTGAACGTCTCGCCGGGCATGACCGAGACGTCGCTCCTGCCGCTGGCGATCCAGGCGGCCGGGCTGGACTTCGGCCGGGTCCTGGGCGCGCTCGTGACCCGGGCCGCCGCCCGCCGCCGCTGACCTCAGCTCTCCGGGGTACGCCCCGCGCCCGGCCGGTCGTCCGGGACGTTCTTCGGCTCGTCCTCGTCGTCGCTGGTTGGATCGCCGCTCGGCGCGCTGGCCGGCGCCGGGCCGGCCTGCGGCACCGGGCCGGGCTCCGAGGGGTCCGTCGAGGGGTCTGAGAGGTCCGCTACCGCGTCGGACTCCGGGATCTCGTCCGCAGCCTCGATGACCGACACGGACTCCTCCTCGATCTCCTCAGGGGTGTTCGCCGGGGAGGTCGCGGAGAGAGTCGACGGCGCCTGCCAGTGGATGCGCGGCGGCTCGGCCAGCGGACGGCCGCCGAACTCGGCGAGCCACGCGGCAACCATGGCGAGGTTCTCCCGCCACTGCTCCTCGGAGATCGGGGGCAGGATCGAGTCCCACAGCGACAGGAACGTGCCCCGCAGTTGCAGCCGCCCGTACGGCCGGGCCAGGAACCACAGGTGCAGGTGCGCCGACCCGTCGCCCCACCGGTTCACGTGAACCCGAGCCACCCCGTCGAGCGAGCGCACGGCCCGCTCCAGGCGCACTGTCATCACGCCAAGCTCGGCGGCGAGCAGGTTCGGCAGATCGCCCAGATCCAGGTGGGAGCGGGATTCCAGGATCAGGACCATCGGCAGGCCGGTGGGCCGGTCCATGGCGCGGACGCGCCACCGCTCACCGACCCAGATGTACGCCTCGTCGGGCGCGTTGCAGGCGGTGCACTCCCGGTCCGCCTCGCCACGGCGGGGAGGTTCGAACGGTACGGGGTCGTCGAGCTGCTTGACGCGGAGATCGCCCTCGAAGGGGAAGGACGGCCACTGGGTGAAGTCGGGAACTGAGGGAGGGGTGTCCGGCACGACGCTGACCCTAACCGAGTTGGCGACGCCTGTCCCTACCCGTTCCACTGACCGCACACAGGTTGTCCACCGCGTTGTCCACAGGCTGGCGAGATCACCAGCACAGCGCGTCATGCACTGCTCAGTAAGGGTTTCATCGCTCCGTTTCACGTGAAACGGAGCGAGCCTGTGGACAACCGCTGTGGATAACCCTGGGTGGATCCCGGGCCCGTTCATCAAACGATCCAGCGACGGATCGGCACCGGCGGTGGTGGCTTCTGGTATTCGTTTCACGTGAAACGGCCCGGGCGTCGTGGTCGCTGCTCTGCTCCGCGGCTGGCGTTGGCACCGCGCCTCGCTTTGTCTCAGACGGCTGCTTTTCTGGCCGGCGGCAAGTCATGGCACGGCGACGGCTGAAGCTGTCCGAGTGCGAGCTGCTGCTGTCGATCGGTCATGGGTCAGGGTCTAGCCGACGACCGAACGACAGCGCGTCCTCGGTTGGATCGGGCGGCTTCGCCGCACCCGACATCGGAGTTGCTGTTTCACGTGAAACGGCCGTCCTCGTCAGTCACCACACCGGAGCGCAAGAGTTGCGGGCTGGATGTGGTTCGGTAGCGGGAGGCCTCATCGCCGGAGCCTTCGACTGCCTCGGTCTGAACCAAGGGTGTCGGTCCTCGGATCTACCGCGCGTGACGTCGGCGAATGGGGCCAGGCTGTGCCGGAGCATCTACTCGCCAGGAGTGCCCCGTGGCTCGTCTTCGTCGCCATACTCCGGCGCCTGAGCCCGCCGCGCTCTGCTCAGCGTGACCCGCCGGAGGGTGGCAGGTCCGGGCTGCCCCACCCGAGCACGCTGATGCGGACTACAGCCGTCGGACCTCTACACGCCAAGGGTCAGGCTCTCCGGCTAACCGCTTGCGGCCACCGTTCGCGGTCTCCACCCGTTTGACTCCGTTCCCGGCTCGGCTTGGCGGCAACGGCTAAGACCAACCCGGCTCAGCGTGCCCAGCTAGGACCAACCCGGCTCAGCGGTCCCCAACTTCAGCGCTCCCGAACTCAGCGCCTCACCCGGCTGGCGCCTCACCCGGCTCAGCGGCGATCTGGCTCACCGCGTGGCGGCTCGCTTCGCGGCTTTGCGCGCCGCGGCTCGCGCACTTCGAGGCTTACGGTGCACGGTGCACGCCCAACGGCCGTGGCTCGCGCTTCAAGGCACCCCTCCAGCATCCGCGCTTCGCGCCCCAACGCTCAGCGCGCCACCGTTCAAACGCCCTGGCTCCCTTAGGCCCTCTTCGGCCCTCGGTCTTCGCCTGCCGACACGCCCGCTCGCCAGTTCGGGCTCGTCAAGCCACCGCAGGGTCGGCCGACCGCAGTCAGGCTCGGCCACAGGCTCTCCGTTTCACGTGAAACGGCGGTCAATGTCGGGGAGACTCCTCGCCCGCTCAAAGACCGGGAGGCGAGAGCCCTCGCTTCAACCTCCCGACCGGGGCAAGGCCCGGAAACGTTGATCCGGCCGCACCCCCTCGGCGGGGTGCGGCCGGATCAACGACCTGAGAAGCCGGGCTACGCCTCGGGCTGCCCCTCCTCGCCCATGCCGATGATCCCGACGATCCGCTCCAGGTCGTCAACGGTGGCGAACTCGATCGTGATCTTGCCCTTGCTGCGGCCGATGTCGACCTTCACCCGGGTGTCGAACCGGTCGGAGAGCCGGTCCGCGAGATCGGTGAGGGCCGGGGCGTGCGCCTTCGGCCTGCGCTTGGCCGCGGCGGACTTCGCCGGCTCCTCGGCGAGCGCCAGGTGCACGAGTTCCTCGGCGCCGCGTACGGTGATGCCCTCGCGCACGATGCGCTCCGCCAGCGCCTCCTGCGCCTCTGCGTTGTCCAGGCTGAGCAGGGCCCGGGCGTGGCCGGCGGAGAGGACGCCGGCGGCGACCCGGCGCTGCACGGCCGGCGGCAGGTTCATCAGCCGGATGGTGTTGGAGATCTGCGGGCGGCTACGGCCGATCCGCCGGGCCAACTCCTCGTGCGTGGCGCCGAACTCCTCCAGCAGTTGCTGGTACGCCGCCGCCTCTTCGAGCGGGTTGAGGTTCGCGCGGTGGATGTTCTCCAGCAGCGCGTCCCGGAGCATGGCGTCGTCCTTGGTGTCCCGGACGATGGCGGGGATGGTCTCCCGGCCGACCGCCTGGGCGGCACGCCAGCGCCGCTCGCCCATCACGAGTTCGAACTTCTCGAGGTCGAGCTGGCGAACCACGATCGGCTGGAGGAAGCCGACCTCCTGGATCGAGGTCTTCAGCTCCTCCAGTGCCTCCTCGTCGAAGACGTGCCGGGGCTGCTTCGGGTTCGGCACGATCGCGTCGACCGGGATCTCCGCGAAGCGGGCACCGGGCACCGGGCTCAGATGAGACTCGGGCTCGGCCGGCGGAGGCGGGGTGCTCCCGACGCCACCGGTTATGGCAGCGGTGGCGTCGGCAACCGGGGTCGGGGCCGACGGAGACGCGCTGCCAACTGACGGCTCCGGCTCGACGGCAGCCGGTTCGGTGCCCGGTACCGGGCCTGTGGGGATGAGTGCGCCGAGCCCTCGGCCCAGCCCGCCGCGGGGACGGTTCTTCATACGACGCCTCCCAGCGACATCTCCGCACTACGCATTCCGGCTCACCGGCTCCTTGACGCCTCGCTCCGCGATCTCCTGGGCGGCCTCGAAGTAACTCGTGGCCCCCCGCGAACCGGGATCGTAGGTCATCACCGACTGGCCGTAGCTCGGTGCCTCGGAGACACGCACGTTGCGGGGAATCACCGCTTGGAGCACCTTGTCCCCGAAGTGGTTCCGGACGTCCTGCTCCACCGCGTCGGCCAGCCGCGTACGCCTGTCGTACATGGTGAGCAGAATCGTGGAGACCTCAAGCTGCGGGTTGAGGTGCTGGCGAACCAGGTTGATGTTGTTGATCAGCTGGTTGAGGCCCTCCAGCGCGTAGTACTCGCACTGGATCGGGATCAGCACCTCCTGCGCGGCCACGAGCGCGTTGACGGTGAGCAGGCCGAGCGACGGCGGACAGTCTATGAAGACGTAGTCGAAGTGACCCGGGTACGCGGCGATGGCCCGCGCCAGACGCGACTCCCGAGCCACCACCGAGACCAGCTCGATCTCGGCGCCGGCAAGGTCGATGGTGGCCGGTACGCACCACAGGTTGGGGATGCCCTCGACCGCCTGGGCCACCTCTTCGAGCGGCACGCTGTCGATCAGGCAGTCGTACACGTCGGGTACGCCCGTGTGGTGCGGCACGTTCAGACCGGTGGAGGCGTTGCCCTGGGGGTCAAGATCGACCACGAGCACCCGGTTGCCGTGCAGCGCGAGCGCCACTGCGAGGTTCACGGTGGTGGTCGTCTTGCCGACGCCGCCCTTTTGGTTGGCGACGCACATCACCCGGGTCCGGTCGGGGCGCGGCATGGTGACCTCGCCACTGGGATTCAGGATCTGCACGGCGCGCATCGCCTCCATAGCCAACGGTGGATCATCCTCTTCGCGCGTCGGGGTTTCACGTGAAACGTACGTGCTGGCGTCTACCTGGTCCCCGCACCCGTCCGCCTGTGGCGTGTCGGACGGCGCCATGGCGGCCTCGGGGGCAGCCTGGTGCGGTACGGCCGAAACGGGCGGCTGGGGTTCGTAGCGGGTGGGTACCGCGGCGTTCGCCCGCACTGCGGGCGGACGCGGGGTCGGCGCGTTCACCGGACCGTCGGCCGGGTCGAGCGGATCGCGGGCCGGTGGCACATTGGCAGGCACGGACGAGACCGGACGCATGCCGCCGGCCGACGACTCCCGTCGGTTCGCCGGCTGGTGCGGAGAGGACGGCTCGCCGGACTCGTTCACCGTCCACTCCTGGTAGTTGGTTTCACGTGAAACGGGGTCGGCGGAGGGCTTGCCTCCTGGTCCGGTCAATCGTGGATCGTCGTACCTGCCGTCGTCATGCACCTGTCATCCCTACCCGCTCCGGATGGTCGGTCCGCACCCGTCGAATCGCGTCCGCGCCGCGCGCGGCGCCATCGGCTCGGCGGGAACCGTCGGGCTCGAGTGCCGCCCGGCACCGCCGTTTCCACACTATCGACGCGCGGTCAGCCTACGGCCGACGGGCGTGGTGGGTCCATGTCGGGTTGTGATCGATCACGTCACGCCTACCGGTCCAACGACCGGACCGGGCGTGCGGAATGGCGTACCCGGTCAGCGGTCGCCGCGACGGCGGCCGCCCCGCGACCGCTTCGGCTTCTTGGGACGGCGCGGGTTGACCACGCGCTCCCGGACCACCTCGACCACAGTCGCCGGGGGTTCGATCACGCCGTCCCCGCACCGGTGCAGCTCCGGCGTCCCGCCGCCAAGGCGGATCACGGCCTCGGCGTGCTCGGCGATCTCGTCGGCCGCCGAGGCGCCCTTGAGGGCGACCAGGCGGCCGCCGGGCACCACGAGCGGCAGGCACCACGAGGCGAGCCGGTCCAGCGGCGCCACCGCGCGGGCCGTCACGACGTCGGCGCTCAGCGGTTCCCGGTCGCGCGAGCCGGCCGCCGCCTCCTCGGCCCGCCCACGGAACACACGCACGTCCCGGGTCAGACCGAGACGCTGTACCGCCTCGATCAGGAAAGTCGTGCGCCGGGCCAGCGGCTCCACCAGCGTCACGGTGAGGTCGGGACGCGCGATCGCCAGCACCAAGCCGGGCAGCCCGGCTCCGGAGCCGACGTCGATCACGGTGGCCCCCTCCGGGATCCGTTCCGCCACCACCGCGCAGTTGAGCAGGTGCCGCTCCCACAGCCGCGGCGTCTCGCGCGGGCCGATCAGGCCGCGGACCACGCCGTCGGTGGCGAGCAGTTCGGCGTACGCGGCGGCCAGGTCGAGTCGGTCCCCGAACAGCGCGCGGGCGGCCTCCGCCAGTTCCGGCGGAAGCGTCGCCGACGCCGGGTCGGGCTCAGCCGGACCGTCCACCAGGGACGGTCCGTCCTCCGACGGCTCCGCGAAGAACGGGTCGGCCGCCGCGGCCGGGCCGACCGGCGTCACCTCCGCCGGGGGCTCACTGGAGAAGGCGGGCGTCACGTCCACCCCGGGATCGGCCGGCTCGATCCCGGTCACCACCTCCGGTTCGCCGGAGAAGGCAGGCTCGCCAGGGTCGGTCACGGCCCTTCCCGGGCACGCCGGTTCGGCCGTCCCGTTCTTGCCGGAGAAGACCGGGTCGACAGTGGGGTCGGGGCGCGCAGCCGACGGCCCGGGCGGCGTACCGCCCGGGCCGCTCACGGCTCCTGCCGTCGTCTCGTCGGAGATCACTGACCTCAGTCCGCCACCGGCCGGACGACGATGCGGCGGTTGGGCTCGACGCCCTCGGACTCGCTCTCCACCCCGCTCATCGCGTTCACCACGTCGTGCACGCACTTGCGCTCGAACGCGGACATCGGCTCCAGGCGCACCGGCTCACCGTGCTCCTTGACCTTCTCGACCGCGTTCTTCGCCACGGCGGCCAGCTCCTTGCGCCGGGTGGCCCGGTAGCCGCCGACGTCGAGCAGCAGCCGGCTCGGCGTGCCGGTCTGGCGGAACACGGCCAGCCGGGCCAGTTCCTGGAGCGCCTCAAGGGTCGCGCCGCGCTGGCCGACCAGGTTCTGCAACCGGCCACCGACCACCTCGACGACCGGGCGGCCACCGGACACCAGCTCGTCGATGTCGCCGTCGTAGTCGAGGATGTCCAGCAGACCCTCGACGTAGTCGGCGGCGATCTCGCTCTGCCGGAACAGGTCGCTCTCGGCCGGGGCCTTCTTCTCCCGGGCCTCGCCCGCGGCGTCCTCGGTCTCGGTGGCGGCGGTAACGGGGGCCTCCTCGTCCAGGGACTGGTCGGCGCTGGGGGTGCTGGTCTCGGTCACGGGTCTCATCTCCGTACTCGCTCGGCCGGACCGTCGGGGGTCCGCTGGTCTCCCGGGGCCGGCGGGAGGTTCGCCGGGTGCCCTCGGGCACGTCTGTACGGGCCAGTTTCGCCCGTGTCCGCGCTCCGCGCGGCGATTCCGGCCCGGCGCCGACTTCTCGGATGGCAGCACGCGGCCGGAACGGGCCACCGACGACGTCGCGCCGGTGGCCCGAGGGCTCAGCCCTGTCGCTTGGCGGGCCGGTTGCCGCCCTTCTTCGGGTTGGCCGGCTTGGCGCCCGGCTTCGGGCCGGCCACCTTCGGCGCCGCGGCCGGAGCCTTCGCCGGCGGCTGCGCCGCCTTGCGGCCGAACAGGCCACCGGCCTTGGCCGGCTGCACCGGGCCCTTGGCGGCGCTGGTGCTCTTGGCGGTCACCGGCGGCGGGAACTTCCGCAGCACCCACTGCTGCTGGCCGAGCGTGAAGAGGTTGTTGGTGACCCAGTAGATGATCACACCGATCGGGAAGATCGCACCCGAGATCAGCAGCGACAGCGGGATGCCGTAGAGCATCAGTCGCTGCACCATGCGCTGCTGCGGGTCCTCGGCCCACCCGGTCTTCAGGATCATCTGCCGGCTGGTCAGGTAGGTGGTGGCGATCATGATGACCACCAGGATGCCGGCGACCACCTTGACCGTGCCGGTGCTCGCGCCCAGCCGGCTCAGCTCCTCGGCGGTGGAGCCGAACTTGCCGGAGATCGGCGCGGTGAACAGCGTCGCGTTGGAGGCGCTGTTGAACTGGTCGACGGTCCAGCCGTACAGCGTCTTGCCCTGGTTGTCGGGGCTGAGGCGGCGCAGCGTGTGGAACAGGCCCAGGAAGACCGGGATCTGGAGGAACATCGGAAGGCAGCCCATGAGCGGGTTGGCCTTTTCCTTCCGGTAGAGCTCCATCATCTCCTTCTGGAGCGTCTCCCGGTCACCCTTGTGCTTCTCCTGGAGCTCCTTCACCTTCGGCTGGAGCGCCTGCATCGCACGCTGCGACTTGATCTGCTTGACGAAGACCGGGAACAGGATCACCCGGACCGTCACCACGAGGAAGATGATGGCGAGGATCCAGGCCCAGTTCGTACCGATCACGGTCCCGACCGGCACTCCGATGGCGTCCCAGGCCGAGTGCCAGGTCAGCAGGATCCACGAGATCGCGTAGTAGATCCAGTCGAGACTAAACACTCAGGCTCCAGTCACGTCGGAACGGCGGCGGTCGCCCGGCTCCGGGACCGGGTCGTGTCCACCTGGGTGGAAGGGATGGCAGCGCGACAGCCGACGGACCGTCAGCCAGGCACCCCGCAGCGCACCGTGCCGGGAAACCGCCTCCACGGCGTAGGCACTGCACGACGGGTAGAACCGGCAGCGGGCCGGCAGAGCCGGACTTATCCACCGACGGTACGCGATGATGGGCGCCAGCAGCATGCGGGCACCGGTTGTGGGGGACGGCGTCGCCGTCGTCGGGCCGTTCACCGCGGCCGCCGTCCCCGGGAGGACCGCGCCGCGGCGAGGGCGGCGTCCAGGTCGGCCCCGAGCCGGGCGTACGTCGCGTCGGCGGACGCGGGCAGCGCGCGTACCACGACTGTGGTGCCGGCGGGCAGCTCGGCCAGCCGCTCGCGGACCAGGTGCCGCAGGCGACGGCGGACCTTGTTGCGGACCACGGCGCCGCCGACGGCCTTGGACACGACGAAGCCGGCGCGGCTGGGTGCGGAGGTCTCCGCACCGTTGCTTCGCGCCGGCTCCGGCAAGGGTGTCGCTGTGGTGCCGATCGGCTCGGGGATGGTCAGGTGGACCACGACGGCGCCACGGCCGACGCGTCGGCCACTGCGAACCGCTGCGGCGAAGTCGCTACTGCGCCGCAGTCGTTGCGCGGCTGCCAGCACGACTGCCCACGTCCCCGGACCGGACCTGTCGGCGTCAGGCCGACAGGCGCGCGCGGCCCTTGGAGCGACGGGTCGAGATGATGGCGCGGCCGGCACGGGTGCGCATGCGCAGCCGGAAGCCGTGGGTCTTCGCGCGCCGGCGGGTGTTCGGCTGGTAGGTGCGCTTGCTCACGTCAGGCTCTCCGTTGTCGTACGCCCCGCGCGGCGGATCGCCCGGGGTCGTGTGCTGGTTCAGATCACCTGTCGGTGACCTCCGATCGGCGCTGCCGTGACACTCGCCCCGGCGATGCGGGATGACAGCCACGGACAGCAAGCATCAATCACCCTAGCAGAGGGCGAGAGAGCAGCCGCTCCAGCCTACGCAGGGTCGCAATGACCGTCAACGTCACACTCAGGCGCCCGACCTGCGCGCAACCGCGACCGAAGGGGCGGTTTCACTGATGTTGCCAAGGTCGTCAGGGTGTCGCCGGTTGATGCTGTGGGGTCCGCGCTGTTAGCGTGCGCGATTGCGGTCGGCGTCGGGGTCCGGGGTTTGTCGCCGATCGGCAAGACCGGACACGCTGTTGAATCGTTCGGCACGGTGAACCCGCTTCAACGCCCCCGTGAATCGAGGGGGCAGGTCCGACCCGCGTCCGGCGGGCGGCCACAATCGGTCGGTACACAGGCTGTGGATAACTTGTGGATGACGACCGGTCAGCCGTCCGGGCGGGCGTGAGAAGGAGCAGGCGAGGGGGTGGGACGACGGTGACCGGAGCGACCGACCTTGCCGCGGTGTGGACGGCGACCACGGACGAACTCGCCGACGAGATCATCTCCGCGCAACAACGGGCATACCTCCGGCTCACCCGGCTACGGGCGATCGTCGAGGACACCGCGCTGCTCTCGGTGCCGGACGCCTTCACCCGGGACGTGATCGAGTCCCGGCTCCGCCCGGCCATCACCGAGGCGTTGAGCCGGCGGCTCGGGCGGCCGATCCAGGTGGCCGTCACCGTACGGGTCGCCGACGACCCCGCCGCCCGCCCGGCCGGCACGGTCTACCGCAGCAACCCGGAACCGCTGCCCGAGCACGACGGCGCCGCTCCACTGCCCGGTTTCGACCAGCCCGGCCCGTCCGCCCCGACCTACCCGTCACGGCGCCCGCAGTCCGGGTACGGCGAGCCCGGGTACGCCGATTCCGGATACGGCGAGCCCCGGCCGGAGCAGCCGGTCGACGAGCCGGCACCCCGCCAGCGGACCGCCGACACTTCCCGCTCGCACCTGATCCCGGCCGGCCGCGACGCGCAGGACACGCTGTTCAGCGCCGCGTTCGGCGAACCGGTGCGTACCGCGCCCGAGCGCCGCGCCTTCGACGAGCGCACCCGCGTCGAGCCGCCCGTGCCCGACGCCGGGGGGTACGAGCCCCGGTACCGGGAGAGCCCGGCCGCCGACCGCGCGCCGATGCGCGGCCTGCCCCGCGACGGCGCCACTGACAGCGGCCCTGGCCGGGGCGGTGCCGACCACCGCCGCCCGGGTAGCGGCCAGGCCGACCGCAGGCTCCCCGGCGGTACGGAGAGCGGCGGCAACCGGCTCAACCCGAAGTACATGTTCGAGACGTTCGTCATCGGCTCGTCCAACCGGTTCGCGCACGCCGCGAGCGTGGCGGTGGCCGAGTCGCCGGCGAAGGCCTACAACCCGCTGTTCATCTACGGCAGCTCCGGGCTGGGCAAGACCCACCTGCTGCACGCCATCGGGCACTACGCCACGACGCTCGGCAACGCGCGCTCGGTCCGGTACGTCTCGACCGAGGAGTTCACGAACGACTTCATCAACTCGCTGCGCGACGACAAGACGAGCGCGTTCCAGCGCCGCTACCGGGACGTGGACATCCTCCTGATCGACGACATCCAGTTCCTGGAGAACCGGGAGCGGACGCAGGAGGAGTTCTTCCACACGTTCAACACGCTGCACAACGCGAACAAGCAGATCGTGATCACGTCCGACCGCTCGCCGAAGCAACTGGCGACGCTGGAGGACCGGCTGCGTACCCGGTTCGAGTGGGGCCTGCTCGCCGACATCCAGCCGCCGGACCTGGAGACGCGCATCGCGATCCTGCAGAAGAAGGCGGCGCAGGAGCGGCTGTTCGCCCCGCCGGACGTACTGGAGTTCATCGCGTCCCGGGTGTCGAACTCGATCCGCGAACTGGAGGGGGCGCTGATCCGGGTCACCGCCTTCGCCAGCCTGACCCGCTCCTCGGTCGAGCTGTCGCTGGCCGAGGAGGTGCTGCGGGACTTCATCCCGGACGGCGCCGGCCCGGAGATCACCGCTGACCAGATCATGGTGTCCACGGCCGACTACTTCGGCGTGAGCATGGAGGACCTGCGCGGCCACTCCCGTTCCCGGGTGCTGGTGAACGCGCGTCAGGTGGCCATGTACCTGTGCCGCGAGTTGACCGACCTGTCGCTGCCCCGGATCGGGCAGGCGTTCGGCGGCCGGGACCACACCACTGTGATGCACGCGGACCGCAAGATCCGCCAGCAGATGGCCGAACGGCGCTCGCTCTACAACCAGATCGCCGAGCTGACCAACCGCATCAAGCAGAACACCTGACCCTCTCGCGGTCCCACCCTCCTCTGGCTCCCCGCTTCGGCGGTGAGATCAAGGAGTTCGTGGAGGCAGACCGCGTGTTTTCCGTCCCAAACTCCTTCGTCAACAGGAGAACCCGGGCGCCCGGACACAGCTGGAGCTGACGGGCGATCATGAGGTTGCCTATGACAAATCGGACGGTCGACGCCGTCAACCTCATGATCGACCTGAGCCGCGTCCGGGTGGGCGGATCGGCGTGCCGGCTGACGTGAGTGAGGCGACAGGTCGGGGGGCCGGGTTGGCGAGTGGCGGGAAGCCGACAACGGAACTTGTTGACCCTTGACCCGGTCGAGGGCCCAGGATCGGTCGCGTGCTCGTCCACAGCTCGTACCCGTTGTCCACAGCCCCTGTGTCACAGGCGGTGGACAACCACGCTTCGCACTCGGCCGGTTACCCACAGACTGTGGACAACTCCTGGGGACGAGCCTGTGGACGCCTGGGGACGACCGTCACGTTGTCCCCAGACGGCGGCACGGCTGTGGGCGGCCTGTTGAAGGTTCTGTGGATGACGGTCGCCGGCGCTGCCGCGGCTGTCCACAGAGCTGGGGAGAAAACCGGTGGATTACCGGTGGACAACCGGTGGACAGCCGTGGAAAACCCGGCGGCTGGCGAGGGCTGTGGACCGGGACACGAGTTCCACCCCTGGTTCTCCACAGCCAACCCACCTGTAGATAACGTGTCTGACCTGCGCGGACGCGGGTTCTCCACAGTTTGCACAGGTGCGATGAAGACGATGAGTTATCTCTTCTAAACAACAAAAACCAATCATCACCGTTGGACTTCCTGTGGATCGGGCCACGGCACTGCCGTCGGCAGTCGCCCGGGCACCTGGATCCACGGGGTCGGGCGCACAGCCGATGCCCGCGCGCCCTAAGGTGCGATGGGTACCCGCACGGTCGGGCGGGACGGGTGGCAGCGGTCGGCATGAGAGAGTTGTCGCTGACGTCGACGCGGAGGCATTGATGAAGTTCCGAGTGGAGCGCGACGCGCTCGCCGAGGCGGTCGCGTGGACCGCCAAGAGCCTGCCCAACCGACCCTCCGTACCGGTACTTGCCGGGGTGATGCTCCGGGTGACCGACGGCAACCTCCAGGTCTCCGGCTTCGACTACGAGGTTTCCAGCCAGGTCACCGTCGAGGTGCAGGGTGACGCGGACGGCGCCGCCCTGGTTTCCGGCCGGCTGCTCGCCGAGATCACCAAGGCCCTGCCGGCCAAGCCGGTGGACATCGCCGCCGTCGGCGCCCACCTGGAACTGGTCTGCGGCAGCGCCCGGTTCACGCTGCCCACCATGCCGGTGGAGGACTACCCGACGCTGCCGGAGATGCCGGAGAGCGCCGGCACCGTGGACGCCGCCGCCTTCGCCGCCGCCGTGGCCCAGGTGGCAGTCGCCGCCGGCCGTGACGAGACGCTGCCGATGATGACCGGCGTACGCCTCGAGCTGAGCGGCAGCACGATGGCCATGCTGGCGACTGACCGCTACCGCCTCGCGCTGCGTGAGATGGAGTGGAACCCGGACGACCCGGAGATCAGCCTCAACGCGCTGGTGCCGGCCCGCACGCTGCACGACACCGCCAAGGCGCTCGGCCCGCTGGGCGGCCACGTCACCATGGCGCTGTCCTCCGGCGGCGCCGGTGAAGGCATGATCGGTTTTTCCGGCGGCACCCGCCGGACCACCAGCCGGCTGCTCGACGGCGCCAACTACCCGCCGGTGCGTTCGCTGTTCCCGGCCGACCACAACGCCGAGGCCCGCGTCGCCGTCTCCGCGCTCATCGAGGTGGTCAAGCGCGTCGCGCTGGTCGCCGAGCGCACCACACCGGTCCTGCTGAGCTTCAGCGCCGACGGTCTGGTGGTCGAGGCGGGCGGCACCGAGGAGGCCCGGGCCAGCGAGGCCATGGATGCCACCTTCAGCGGCGAGCCGCTGACCATCGGGTTCAACCCGCAGTACCTCATCGACGGTCTGACCAACCTGGGCGCGCAGCACGCCCTGCTCCGGTTCGTCGACGCGTTCAAGCCCGCGGTCATCTCCCCGGCCGGCGAGGATGGCGAGGTCATCCCGGGGTACCGGTACCTCATCATGCCGATCCGCGTGTCCCGCTGATCGCAGGCAGCACGACCCTGACGTACGGAGGTAGGAGCAGATGCAGCTCGGCCTGGTAGGACTCGGCCGGATGGGCGGCAACATGCGGGAGCGGTTGCGCGCCGCCGGGCACGAGGTGGTCGGCTACGACCGCAACCCGGAGATCAGCGACGCCGCGAGCCTGGCTGAGCTGGCCGAGAAGCTCCAGTCGCCCCGCGCGATCTGGGTGATGGTCCCCGCAGGCGTCACCGACGCCACCATCGACGAGCTCGCCGGTGTGCTCGGCGAGGGCGACATCATCATCGACGGCGGCAACTCCCGGTTCAGCGACGACGCCCCGCGCGCCGAGCGGCTGAACGAGCACGGCATCGGCTACCTCGACGTCGGCGTCTCCGGCGGCGTCTGGGGCCGGCAGAACGGGTACGCGCTGATGGTCGGTGGTGCGCAGGAGCACGTCGAGCGCCTGATGCCGATCTTTGAGGCGCTCAAGCCCGAGGGCGAGTTCGGCTTCGTGCACGCCGGCCCGGTCGGCGCCGGCCACTACGCCAAGATGGTGCACAACGGCATCGAGTACGGCCTGATGCACGCCTACGCCGAGGGCTACGAGCTGATGGCCGCCTCCGAGCTGGTCACGAACGTCCCCGGCGTGTTCAAGTCGTGGCGTGAGGGCACCGTCGTCCGGTCCTGGCTGCTCGACCTGTTGGACCGGGCGCTCGACGAGGACCCGGAGCTGGCCGAGCTGAGCGGCTACACCGAGGACACCGGCGAGGGCCGCTGGACCGTGGACGAGGCGGTCCGGCTCGCCGTACCGCTCAACGTCATCACCGCGTCGCTCTTCGCCCGGTTCGCCTCCCGGCAGGACGACTCGCCCGCGATGAAGGCCGTTGCCGCGCTGCGCCAGCAGTTCGGCGGCCACGCCGTCCACAAGCGTTGACCGGTATCCACAGCCTGTGTACGTCCGCCGGCTCGAACTGGTCGACTTCCGCTCCTACGAGCGCGTCGGCGTAGACCTGGAGCCGGGTCCGAACGTGCTCGTCGGCGCCAACGGCGTCGGCAAGACCAACCTGGTCGAGGCGCTCGGCTACGTGGCGACCCTGGACTCGCACCGGGTCGCCACGGACGCCCCGCTGGTCCGGATGGGCGCCACCTCGGCGGTGATCCGCTGCGCGGTGGTGCACGAGGGCCGCGAACTGCTGGTCGAGCTGGAGATCGTGCCGGGCAAGGCCAACCGGGCCAGGCTCGGCCGGTCCCCGGCCCGGCGCGCCCGGGACGTGCTCGGCGCGCTGCGTCTCGTGCTGTTCGCGCCGGAGGATCTGGAACTGGTCCGCGGCGACCCGGCCGAGCGCCGCCGCTACCTGGACGACCTGCTGGTCACCCGCCAGCCCCGCTACGCGGGGGTACGCGCCGACTACGAGCGCGTGGTCAAGCAGCGCAACGCGCTGCTGCGTACCTCGTACCTCGCTCGCAAGACCGGCGGCACACGCGGCGGCGACCTGTCGACGCTGGCCGTGTGGGACGCGCATCTGGCGCAGCACGGCGCGGACCTGCTCGCCGGCCGTCTGGAGCTGGTCGCCGCGCTGACCCCGCACGTGGCGAAGGCGTACGACGCGGTGGCCGCCGGCCGCGGCGCGGCGGGCATCGCGTATCGGCCCTCGGTCGAGCTGCCCGAACCCGGCGCCGACCGGGCGGCGCTGGCGGAGGCGCTCGCCGCCGCGCTCACCGCGAACCGCGCCGCCGAGATCGAGCGCGGCACCACGCTCGTCGGCCCGCACCGCGACGACCTGGCCCTCACCCTCGGCCCGCTGCCCGCAAAGGGGTACGCGAGCCACGGCGAGTCCTGGTCGTACGCGCTGGCGCTGCGGCTGGCCGGGTACGACCTGCTGCGCGCCGACGGGATCGAGCCGGTGCTGGTGCTCGACGACGTCTTCGCCGAGCTGGACACCGGCCGCCGGGAACGGCTGGCCGAGCTGGTCGGCGGCGCCAGTCAGCTCCTGGTCACCTGTGCTGTTGACGACGACGTGCCGGCGACGCTGCGCGGCACCCGGTACGCGGTGGGCGAGGGGACGGTGCGGCGTGTCTGACGACGAGGTTCTGCTCCCGCCCGCGCGACTCGGGCCGGGACGCGACGCGCGTACCCCGGGGAAACCGGCGGACGGTGCGCCGGCCGCGAGCCCGCCGGAGGGCGCGGCCGGGCCGGAACTGGCCCGGGCGGTGCTCGACGCGGCGAAGGCCCGGCGGCAGGCAGCGGCGCCCCGGCGGCGCGGCGCGGTCCGCGGCGACGGCGAGAAGCGGCTGCGCGGCTATTCCGGCCCCGGACCGGACCCGCGCGACCCGCAGCCGCTCGGCGCGGTGCTGGACAAGCTCATGAAGGCGCGCGGCTGGCAGCAGCCGGCGGCCGAGGCGACGGTCTTCGGCGCGTGGGAGAAGGTGGTCGGCGCGGAGGTCGCGCAGCACAGCCGTCCGGTCAAGCTGGAGAACGGCGAGCTGACGGTGGAGGCCCGTTCGACCGCCTGGGCGACCCAACTGCGCCTGCTGGCGGGCTCGCTGCTCAAACAGATCGCCAGCGAGGTCGGCCACAACGTCGTGCGAAAGCTGCACATCCACGGCCCGGCGACGCCGTCGTGGTCGCGCGGCCCTCGACGGGTACGCGGGCGCGGCCCCCGCGACACCTACGGCTGACCGACACCGCCCGAACGCCGCGCCTCACGCCGGGCGCGCTTGAGTTCGCGCTGCTCGCGGCTCCACTGCTTGCGCCGCTCCAGGTCCTGCTTCCACGCCTCGCGGGCCAGCTTCGAGCCGCCCTGCACCGCGCCCTGCACCTGGGAGGGGCCGGCGAGGTTCTGGAACACCCAGCCCAGCAGGCGGCCACCCTTGCCGGAGGCGTCGCCCACCTGCTCGTCGTCGCTCATCCGCCGCCCCTCTCCCTGCTTTGTGTACAAACCATTGGTACACCAATCGTTGCTACGATCGCAACGACGACGAGGAGGACGCGGTGACCGATCCGATCGAGGATCCCCTGGCGCTGGAGCAGCAGGTCTGCTTCGCGCTGTCCGTCGCCGCCCGGAGCGTCGTCGCGGTCTACCGCCCGCTGCTGGAGCCGATGGGCCTCACCCATCCGCAATACCTGGTGATGCTGGCGCTCTGGCAGCACGCACCGCTGTCCGGGCGGGATCTGAGCCGGCTGCTCCAACTCGACCCGGGCACGCTGTCACCGCTGCTCAAGCGACTGGAGGCGGCCGGCTACGTCCGACGCGAACGGGACGCCGCCGACGAGCGCAGCCTGGCCGTCTCGCTCACCGCCGCCGGGCAGGCGCTGCGGGCGCAGGCCGAGCGGATCCCGCCGGCCATCGTGCAGCGCCTCGGCCTGCCGCTGGCCGACCTGCGGCACCTGCACACGGCGCTGACCGAGGTGATCGCCGCGGCCAACCGGGCCACGGCCGCCGTCTCCGAGCATGGATCGCGCGGGCCCGGCCCGGCCGCTCAGGCGTCCGCGTAGACCGCGAAGCCCCGCTCCGCGCAGCGCCGGTAGAAGGCGGCCAGCACGCTCAGCTCGGCGCAGGTGAAGTTCCACTGCGGCGGGTCGCCGCTCTCGTCCCGCAGCCGGTCCAGCCGGCTGTCCAGCCAGCGGAGCTGCTGCTCGGCCAGCCGGCCGTCGCCGAGCAGCGCGCGCAGCACCTCGCTCACCGACTCGAACGTGACCGACTCGCCGTACGGCCGGTGCCGGGCGACGAACTTCTCCACACCCTCGGCGATCCAGGAGCAGCCCTCCGGGTCGATCACCGGGTCCTCGTCCTCGACCGCGTTCTCCGTGGCGTAGAGCACATTCTCCAGCCCGAGGATCAGGTCGACCAACTCGGTGTACGCGGTCGCCCGTACCGTGCCGGTCTTCGCGATCAGCTCGGCGAGCGCCGCGGTCGGCGCGGAGATCCGGGGCACGTCCACGATCTCGCCGAAGTCCACGAACTCAGCCGGCGCGACCGGGTCGTAGAAGCGGCCGGTCCGCGGCCAGTGCACCGCGACGTTGTCCAGCCCCATCTGGCGTCACCTCTCACCAAGCGTTTTCGGACCATCTTCGACGATCGTCCCGGTTCCGGGCGCAAAAGATCAAGACCGCAACGGCGGCGCCGCAAAAGCTACGGCACGCCGGGCCCGGCCGCGACCCCCGGGCGGCGCACTGCCGATCGCCGGCCGGACGACCGGCCGCGGCTCACGGTGGCCGGTGGCGTGGGATCGGCCCGTTGGCGTGTAGGGGGAGTAGCGGGCGGAGCGGTTCGTCCGGCTACGGCATTCTCAGCCGCCCCGGAGAGGGTGCCGAGTGGCGGTTTGGTCGGCTCCGCACAGTAAGATTGAGGGCGAGACGAAAGACCCGAGACGGAGCGACGGACAGGGGCCCGCATGAGCCCTCGATCATAGTCCCGCATCGGGTCCGAGCCGATCGCGATCCGCGGGCAACCGCGGCGCCCGGCGTACGTGATCCGAGCCTGGCGATCCCAGGGGCGGTCCATGCGCGCCGACGTCGCGTCCTGTCCGCCGAACCCGTGCCCCCGCGCCCCACGCGCGGCCGGTGCGAGAAAGTGGCCGAGCGTGGCAGCGGAGGACAACAAGAAGTACGGTGCCGAGTCCATCACCGTTCTCGAGGGCCTGGAAGCGGTCCGGAAGCGGCCCGGTATGTACATCGGGTCCACCGGCGAGCGCGGTCTGCACCACCTGGTGTGGGAGGTCGTCGACAACGCGGTGGACGAGGCGCTGGCCGGGCACTGCGACACCATCGACGTGGTGCTGCTCGCCGACGGCGGCGTCCGGGTGACGGACAACGGCCGTGGCTTCCCGGTCGACCTGCACCCCAAGCTGAAGAAGCCGGGTGTCGAGGTCGCGCTGACCGTGCTGCACGCCGGCGGCAAGTTCGACGGCAAGGCCTACGCCGTCTCCGGCGGCCTGCACGGCGTCGGTGTCTCCGTGGTCAACGCGCTGTCCACCAAGATGGCCGTGGAGATCCACAAGGACGGCTTCGTCTGGCGGCAGGAATACCACCACTCCAAGCCGACGCCGCTGGAGAAGGGTGAGGCGACCGACCGCACCGGTTCGGCGGTCTCCTTCTGGCCCGATCCGGACGTCTTCGAGACCGTCGACTTCGACTTCCACACCATCTACCGGCGCCTGCAGGAGATGGCCTTCCTCACTCGGGGCCTCACGATCCACCTGCTCGACGAGCGGGTGCCGGAGGACGAGGACGGCAAGATCCGCGAGGTCACCTTCCACTACGACGGCGGCATCGCCGACTTCGTCCGGCACCTCAACGCCTCCAAGACCCCGATCCACAAGACGGTGGTCGAGTTCGGCGCCGAGGAGACGGGCATGTCGGTCGAGATCGCCATGCAGTGGAACGAGTCGTACGGCGAGTCGGTCTACACCTTCGCCAACAACATCAACACCCACGAGGGCGGCACCCACGAGGAAGGCTTCCGGGCCGCGCTGACCAGCGTCGTCAACCGCTACGGCGCTGAGAAGAAGCTGCTCAAGGGCGACGAGCGCCTCTCGGGTGAGGACATCCGCGAGGGCCTGGCCGCGATCATCTCGGTCAAGCTCACCGACCCGCAGTTCGAGGGCCAGACCAAGACCAAGCTGGGCAACACCCCGGTCAAGGGCTTCGTGCAGCGGGTCTGCAACGAGTCGCTCGTCGACTGGTTCGACCGCAACCCGGCCGAAGCGAAGATCATCATCCAGAAGGCGTCCCAGGCGGCGCGCGCCCGGATCGCCGCCCAGCAGGCGCGCAAGCTCGCCCGGCGCAAGTCGCTGCTGGAGTCCGGGTCGATGCCCGGCAAGCTGGCCGACTGCCAGTCCACCGACCCGCGCGAGTCCGAGGTCTTCATCGTCGAGGGCGACTCGGCCGGCGGCTCGGCCAAGCAGGGCCGCGACCCGCGCGTCCAGGCGATCCTGCCGATCCGCGGCAAGATCCTCAACGTCGAGAAGGCCCGCATCGACCGGGTGCTGAAGAACAACGAGGTGCAGGCGCTGATCACCGCGCTCGGCACCGGCATCCACGACGACTTCGACATCGAGAAGCTGCGCTACCACAAGATCGTGCTGATGGCCGACGCCGACGTCGACGGCCAGCACATCCAGACGTTGCTGCTCACGCTGCTGTTCCGCTTCATGCGTCCGCTGGTCGAGCTGGGCCACGTCTACCTGGCCGCCCCGCCGCTCTACAAGATCAAGTGGAACAAGAAGGGCGACGACGCCCAGTACGCGTACTCGGACCGCGAGCGCGACGGGCTGATCGCCCTGCGCCAGCAGAAGAAGCCCAACGCCCGCCCGGACGACATCCAGCGGTTCAAGGGTCTCGGCGAGATGAACTACCCGGAGCTGTGGGAGACCACCATGAACCCGGGGACGCGTACGTTGCGCCGGGTCACGCTCGACGACGCCGCAACCGCGGACGAGCTGTTCAGCGTCCTGATGGGTGAGGACGTCGAGGCTCGCCGGTCGTTCATCCAGCGCAACGCCAAGGACGTGCGGTTCCTGGACATCTGACGGACGCGCCGGGCCGGCCGGAGATCCACCGGCCGGCCCGGAAGTCCACAGAGTTATCCACAGCCTGGCCGCTTTCCACAGCCGTTATCCACAGCGAGACCACGACTGAAGAGTCTGATAAGGGTTAACAGTGACCGATACTCCCGAGTCCACCCCGAACGAGCCGGAGACCCCGGAGACACTGGCCGCGGTCGTCCAGCACGACCGGATCGAGCCGGTCGGCCTCGAGGTCGAGATGCAGCGCTCGTACCTCGACTACGCGATGAGCGTCATCGTCGGGCGGGCCCTGCCGGACGTCCGGGACGGGCTCAAGCCGGTCCACCGCAAGATCCTCTACGCCATGTTCGACTCCGGCTACCGGCCGGACCGCGGGTACGTGAAGTGCTCCCGTGTCGTCGGTGACGTGATGGGCCAGTTCCACCCGCACGGCGACTCGGCCATCTACGACGCGCTGGTTCGGATGGCGCAGCCGTGGTCGCTGCGCTACCCGCTGGTCGACGGCAACGGCAACTTCGGTTCGCCCGGTAACGACCCGGCCGCCGCCATGCGGTACACGGAGTGCAAGCTCGACCCGCTGGCCATGGAAATGCTGCGGGACATCGACGAGGACACCGTCGACCTGCAGGACAACTACGACGGCCGGGCCAAGGAGCCCACCATCCTGCCGTCGCGGATCCCGAACCTGCTGATCAACGGCTCCGAGGGCATCGCGGTCGGCATGGCCACCAAGATCCCGCCGCACAACCTGCGCGAGATCGGCGCGGCGGTCCAGTGGTGCCTGGAGCACCCGGAGGCCGACGAGGCGACCACTCTGGAAGCCCTGCTGGAGATCGTCAAGGGCCCGGACTTCCCGACCCACGGCCTGATCGTCGGGCAGGCGGCCATCCAGGACGCGTACCGGACCGGGCGCGGCTCGATTCGCATGCGTGCCGTGGTCGAGGTCGAGGAGGACAAGCGCGGGCGGCCGGCGCTCGTGGTCAGCGAGCTGCCGTACCAGGTCAACCCGGACAACCTCGCCGAGCGCATCGCCGAGCTGATCAAGGAGGGCAAGCTCGCCGGCATCGCCGACATCCGCGACGAGTCCTCCGGGCGTACCGGCATGCGGATCGTGCTCGTGCTCAAGCGCGACGCGGTCGCCAAGGTGGTGCTGAACAACCTCTACAAGCACACCCAGCTTCAGGAGACGTTCGGCGCCAACATGCTGGCGCTGGTCGACGGTGTGCCGCGCACGCTCAACCTGGCCCAGTTCATCCGCTACTACGTCGAGCACCAGATCGAGGTGATCCGGCGGCGGACCGCGTTCCGGCTGCGCAAGGCCGAGGAGCGGGCGCACATCCTGCGCGGTTTGTCCAAGGCGCTGGACGCGCTGGACGACGTGATCGCCCTGATCCGGCGCTCGCCCACAGTGGATGACGCACGGCAGGGCCTGATCCGGCTGCTGGACATCGACGAGGTCCAGGCGACCGCGATCCTGGACATGCAGCTTCGCCGGCTGGCCGCCCTGGAGCGGCAGCGGATCCTGGACGACCTGGCCAAGCTGGAAGTGGAGATCGCCGATCTCAAGGACATCCTGGCCAAGCCGGAGCGGCAGCGGCGGATCGTCTCGGAGGAGCTGGGCGAGATCGTCGCGAAGTGGGGCGACGAGCGGCGTACGAAGATCATTCCGTTCGACGGTGAGGTCTCGATGGAGGACCTCATCGCCCGCGAGGACGTGGTGGTGACGATCACGCGCACCGGGTACGCGAAGCGGACGAAGGTCGATCTCTACCGGTCACAGCGCCGCGGTGGGAAGGGCGTCAGCGGGGCGACGCTCCGCCAGGACGACATCGTCAGCCACTTCTTCGTATGCTCTACCCACGACTGGATCCTGTTCTTCACGAACAAGGGTCGGGTCTACCGGGCGAAGGCTTACGAGCTTCCCGAGGCCAGTAGGGTGGCCAAGGGCCAGCACGTGGCCAACCTGCTCGCGTTCCAGCCCGACGAGCAGATCGCGCAGATCATTGAAATCCCGAACTACCAGGTGGCGCCCTACCTGGTACTGGCCACGAAGAACGGCCTGGTGAAGAAGACGCGGCTCGAGGAGTTCGACTCCAACCGTACCGGCGGCATCATCGCGATCAACCTGCGCGATGAGGACGAGCTGGTCGGTGCGGTGCTGGCCGCACCGGAGGACGACCTGTTGCTGGTGTCGAAGAACGCCCAGGCGATCCGCTTCAACGCCACCGACGAGGCACTGCGCCCGATGGGCCGGGCCACCTCCGGCGTGATCGGCATGCGCTTCAGCGGCGAGGACGAGTTGCTCGCCGTCGAGGTGGTGCGAGAGGGTCTTGACGTTCTGGTCGCGACGAACGGGGGTTTCGCGAAACGTACCCCGATCGAGGAATACCCGGTCCAGGGCCGGGGAGGTAAAGGCGTGCTGACCGCGAAGATCACCGAGCGACGCGGTGGCCTGGTCGGCGCGGTCGTGATCGATCCGGAGGACGAGCTGTTCGCCATCACGAGCAACGGCGGCGTCATCCGGACTCCGGTGAAGCCTGTACGGCGTACGCGTGACCGGAACACAATGGGGGTCAAGCTGATGGACCTCCCGGACGGCGTGACTATCGTGGCGATTGCTCGCAATGCCGACGAGCCTGACGAACAGGACTAGTTGATGACGGAGACACAGGCGAAGTCGGGGAACAAGGGGACCTCGGCCAACCCGGTCGAGGAGGAGGCCGCGCAGGGCGGCACACCAGCGACCGGCCGCGCGGCCGTGGGCCGGGCCACGGTTCCCGCCGACGCGCCTGCCCCGAAGTTCACCCGGGCTCCCGGCATGGTCCCGCCTCCGGACAAGCCGGGCGAGGACTCCGGTTCCCGGGACTCGACCGAGACCAAGGTCGACGCGCCGACGTCGGCCGACGGTCTGGCCGCTCCGGCCGCCAAGTCCGCGAACCCCACGAACACCCAGGCGACCAGGATGCCGTCGGCGTCCGGCCGGGCCTCCACCGGCACGACCGGCACGCAGCCGCGGATCGGCGCCGGCCTGGGCACCGCCCCGAAGGCGTCGCCCGACGGCTCGCGCCCGGCCAGCCCTGGAAGCGCCCAGGCCCGGCCCACGAACGGCGGCGGCCTGCCGCCGGGCATCAGCGGCGCGGCAGCCGTCGGCGCCGCGCGCGTGGGTGAGGCGGTACGCGCCGCGCGTACCTCGGTCGGCTCGGCCGCGTCGCGCGGACCGCGACGGGCCCGGCTGAACCTGAAGCGGATCGACCCCTGGTCGGTGATGAAGTTCGCCTTCGCGGTGTCCGTGGTGCTCTTCATCGTGGTCGTGGTGGCGACGTCCGTGCTCTACCTGGCGCTTGACGCGATGGGCGTGTTCAAGAGCGTCAACGACAGCCTGACGGACCTGGTGAACGCCGGCGGCGGCCAGGGTGGCGGCGGCTTCAGGATCACCGCCAAGGGCGTGATCCTGACGTCGGCGCTGATCGGCCTGGTGAACGTCGTGCTGTTCACCGCGCTGGCCACGCTCAGCGCGTTCGTCTACAACGTCTGCGCCGACCTGGTCGGCGGCATCGAGCTGACGCTCGCCGAGCGGGACTGATCGGTCGACGCCGGGGCACCGCGTAAAGCGGTCGCCCCGGCGTCGTGCGTCCGGGTAGGTTCGAGATGGCGGGTGCTTCCGCCACGGACCCCGATTTGGGCGCGGTGGAGGCGATGGGTTAACCTAGCTCGTCGCTACGCGGGGCTATAGCTCAGTCGGTTAGAGCGCAGAGCTGATAACTCTGAGGTCGCTGGTTCGATTCCAGCTAGCCCCACCGCACGTCGTCCGACGGCAGTCGAGCGCGAGGGGTCAAGCAACATGTTCAAGAAGCTCCTGATCCTGGCCGGCATCGTCGGTGTGGCCGCCGTCGTGGCCAAGAAGGTCAAGGCCTCGAACGACGAGCGCGCCCTGTGGCACGAGGCGACCACGGCGCCCGACCTGCGCTGAGCGCCGTCACGGGGCCCTAGCTCAACTGGCAGAGCACTGCCTTTGCAAGGCAGGGGTTAGGGGTTCGAGTCCCCTGGGCTCCACAACACACACCGCCTGTCTCGGGTGGCATCTACCGGTGGGCCGCAGCACGCAGGACATCACCGATGACACCGCGCCAGCCGGGAACCGGCCGGACTGCCGACGTGTCTAGTCCCACCACATGCTTGACGAATCCGTCCCGACTGATGCTTACATCCGACAGATCGGTTGGGCATCCTTCCACGATCGCGCGCTGTCACGGCGGTCGCGTCGCGATAGCGGCGACCGACTCCAGGTCTTCTCTGCCTCTAGGGCTGCGACGTGGCCGTCGGGGAGATCGGCGCAGCCAGCAAGGTGCGGGTGTCGTTGTACGAGTTCACCCAGGAAGGCCAGGCAGAGGTCATCCGCGCGATATCCCCGCTCGTCAAGTACGTCGTAGCTGCCCTCGTCATGAATCACTTGGGCGATGGGGCGGGCGCCGCCAGCGATCCCGCGAGTGGTCAGTGCCCACGAGTCTGGGCCGACGGGGAACGGGAACTCTGGTTCCAACTCGCCGACCAGGCGCCAACCGCCCGCCGGGTGCTCATGGACCGGTAGCCAGGAGAAGGCTTGGCGGTCGCGACTACTCGCTGTGGCTTCTTCCGCCCAGGGCCAGAGGCCGTTTCGGTCCGGCCACACCAACTGCTGGAAGGGCACTGCCGCCCCTCGATAGAAGCGGGACGCCGTGCCGAAGAGGGCATCGTGCCAGGAGTCGTGCACCGGCCGAAGCTGCGTGGGGAAGTCCTCGATCACCCCGTGGAACGATTCGTTCTCACCGGGCCAGTCATGCTCGCGGGCATGGTCCACGTAGGCGTTCAGCCAGTGCTGCATGCCCTGGCCGTCGAGCCCGAACATCACTGCCTCTGGACGACGGAAGGTGTGCCACAGACCGACCGTATACGCGAAGTCCATCCCCCCGGTCACCCAACACCGACCAGCCGTGCTCGCGCACCTTCTCGGCTGTACCGCCATCCCGGCCTGGGGCACTTCCGCTGCAGATCAGGCACGAGCAACCCTCAATCGCCACCGGGCGATCCTACCGGGACCGCTACGGGATCCGCTTCCCGCACGAACGGGCACCACAACACCGCAACCGGCCAGGCGTTCCGGACAGCTCCACCGGGCGGGACGATCTTCCAAACTGACGGTGCGAGCTGTCGCTACGAGGTAGGTCCGACCGCAGCCCACCAGGCAACAAGCCGATCTGCGACGGAGTCGACGTCGTAGCGTGTCGGGTCCAGGCCGAAGTGGTCTTCAAGCTCGTGCCACAGAAACTCGCTGATCTCGGCGCGGCCCGCCCCGGCTCCCAACCTGCCCAACAACGGCCCGAGCATGCAGTCGTACTCGTCCGGCGCAATCTCGGCGACCCCGATGGGATCCCACTCGTTGAGCAGGTACCTCAGGTGCAGGTCGGCCAAGTCCATCCGTTGATCGTGCCAGCTGTGCGCGTGGGCCGTACAGCCATCCGTGCAGCCAAGCGTTCGGGTGGCCCGTGACCGCGAGCCGGGCGTGACGGTCGAGTAGATCGCCAAGGACGTCGGGGTGCACCCGATGACGTTGTTCAAGTGGCTGCGCGAGGCCGCAAGCGGATCCGGTTGTTGGAGCAGGAGAACGAGGTCCTGCGGCGGGCCGCGGCGTACTTGTCGCAGGCGCATCTCCCCGGAAAGGCTCTACCCCCCCCCCGCTCGTGAGCGAGCTGGCCACTGACGGGGTCCCTGTGCCGAGCGGATTCCGCCCGTGTCCACACTTCCTGAACCGTGTGTCGCAGTCCCGGCAGGGTCCGGCGCTGAACGGCTAGTCGCCGACGAATCGGAGACGCAGGTCTGGAGCGACGAGGCATCGCCCGGCAAGCCCACGAATGGCGTCGATCACCTGGCGCTCGCCGACGTTCTGGACGTTCCCCACGAGAACATCCAATTCGCCGAGGAACTGAGTCATCTCGGCGGGCGTGAGTTCCAGCAGCCCGCAGGGATCGATGCGGTCCAACATCGGAGTCCTGCCGTTGTGCTGCGAGCGCTCAAGCACGGCAGCGAACCGGAAGTGCGCGTCACCTACTACAGCTACTTCAAAATCCCGTCGGTGGCGCGGGCTCGTACCCAGCTGTTCGACCCTGATCAGCTCAACGTCTACGCCCACGCCGAGAACGCTAGCAATGGCACCTAACGGCAGACGACCGACCATCAGCAGTCCCCAAGGCGTGCCGGACCGCTCGCCTTGGTTCGAGCACCCGCTCCAGGCATTCAGCGAGATCCACAGCCCGCACGGTAGGCGACGAATTCAGCGGTGGTCACGGGCGAGCCGCAGGCCAGTAGCCGGGGTGCCAGTTTGCCCGGAGGTAGGTGCTTGACGATCTTGCCAGCGAGCGTGGGGCACCATTCCTGCGGTAGGGCCGTGCTGGGCTGAGGTCGATACTTCGACCTGATCGACAACGAGAGGTACAGAGGGATGGACGAGCATGCCGCCGAGCAGGCAGGGCCCTCGGCAGAAGAACTCGCGCGCCGAACCAGGTGGTTCGAGCAGTATGTCGAGGCGTTGAACCAGCGATCGGTAGTGGCAGAAGCAGGTGGCGAACCATACGCGTGTCCCTGCTGTCGGCACCCGACGCTCGAAGGGCGAGGTCAGTTCGAGATCTGCTTCGCCTGCGGCTGGGAGGACGACGGGCAGGATGACGAAGACGCTGACACGGTGCGCGGCGGTCCCAACGGTTCGCTCAGTCTGACTGAGGCACGGCGCGCTTACGCCGAACGGCCGGTCACTCTGGCGGATGCGCGGCGTGCGTACGCCGAGCGACAAGCCCGTTGGGAGGGTCGACGCCGGCGGTCGGCGCCCGAGAGGACTTGACGTGCCGGACCGCACAGCGGATCGCTTCCGGGCTCTCGGGATCATGGAGGCATGCGTCACGTCCTGGACGATCCTTCGGGGTTGTCGCCGAGAGCCGTCCGCTTCCTGAGGCATGCCGCGGAGCGAACGTCGTTCGACGTGTCGACCGGGCCAGCGACGGACGATCTCCGGTCGTTGTTGAGTCAGATGCCGGGCGTGGACGTTCAGGCAACGCTGACCCTCTTCCGGCGAGCGGTGGCCCGCTACGGGGGTCTGCGGTACCGCAGCGTCGCTTGGTCGTTCGAAGAAACCGTCACGTTCCTGCCGGCCCCGTGGGCGGCAGACGACTACGGTCCCGAGGACCAGGACGCGATGGCCGACCTCATCGAGCACGACGTCGCGCACCCGTACGCGGTCTGGCTGCGCGGCGACGGCACTGTCGTCTACTGCTTCACGGGCCCGCACTCAGCGCCGGTGGTGCCCGTCTTTCCCGGCATCGACGCGATGCTCGAAGCCGAGGCGCTCTACCAGGATTGCGCCACCTGGATGCCGGTATCGCTCGACGACGCGCCAGGCCTGGCGGCGGTCGAGGCACACGCCGTGCACCTCACCCCGATACCGGAGGCGTGGGGGTACACCGAGCGCTGGTGGGAGCAGGACGGCTACCGGCTGCACGTCTGGAAAACATTCGCCACCGTCTTCCCCGGCTCTGGAGCCCGGTGGGCGGTGTGGGCCCGTGACCGTTCAGGCGAGCGGGCGGCCCGATCCTTCCTCACGCAGGCAAGGACGTAGCTACAGTCGCGTCTGCTGGTCCAGCGATGCCGGGTGAGGCTCAGTAGAGTGCATCGACATGAGGCGTCGTATCGCTGTGGCCGGGGGCGGCCCCGCGGGCCTCACCTTCGCTCGTGTCCTGCACCGCCACGGCCACCCGGTCACCGTCTTCGAACGAGATTCCGGCCCCGACGCCCGTCCGCCGGGCGGCACGTTGGACCTGCACGAAGGGCTGGGTCAGCTGGCTCTGGCCAAGGCCGGAGTGCTGGCGGAGTTTCAGGCGCTGTCCCGCCCCGAGGGGCAGGCCATGCGCATCCTGGACACGGCCGGGAATGTCCTGCGCGACTGGCGACCGCGGCCGGACGAGCGGGCCAATCCCGAGATCGACCGCAGACAACTGCGTGACCTGCTGCTCGTCCCGCTCGACGTCCAGTGGGGACGGCGTGTGACGGGGGTCGTGCCGGGCACTGCTGACGGCGTCGTGGTCCAGTTCGACGACGGGCGGACGGAGACGTACGACCTCGTGGTCGGCGCGGACGGCGCCTGGTCCCGGGTGCGCCCGGCGGTCTCGCCGGTGACGCCGCACTACACCGGCGTGACCTCGATCGAGACCTCCCTCGACGCCGTCGACGCCCGCCATCCCGACCTCGCCCGGTTGGTCGGTGACGGTTCGGTGGCGGTCTACGGCGTGCACCGATCTCTCGTCGCACAACGCAACAGCGGCGGCCACGTCAAGGTGTACGCCCGCTTCCGCGCGCCGCTCGACTGGCACACGAACCTGGACCTGGCCGACGTCGAGGCCGTCCGGGCGAGCATGCTGGCTCTGTTCGACGGCTGGGCCGATTCCGTCCTCGACCTCCTCCTCCAGGGTGCCACCTTCACCCACCGTCCGCTGTACGTACTGCCGGTGTCCCACACCTGGACCCACGTCCCCGGGGTGACACTCCTGGGCGATGCCGCCCACCTGATGCCTCCGTTGGGGGCGGGTGCGAACCTCGCGATGCTGGACGGTGCCGAACTTGCCGAGTCCGTTGCCGCCGGCCCCGCCGATCTGGACGAGGCGGTCCGCGCCTTCGAGGAACAGATGTGGGCGCGGGCCGGCAAGTGGGCGGAGGTCACGACGGCGGGCCTGGAACGCCTCGTGAGCCCGGATCCCGCCGAAGCCCTCGCCCTCTTCGACGAGGTCCAGCCGGGCTGACCGCGCGGACGCAGGTCGTGCGACTGGACTCGCCGTCGCAGGCCGGAGCTCTCTCTTCAGCAGCGCGCCCGCCTGGCGGCGCGGAAACTCGGCCGCGAGCAGCGCGCCCGCCGCGGACAGCGGGCGCGCGGCTCCGGCGATCACTTCGGTAAGACGAAGATCAGGAAGTACGGCGACGAACGCCACGAGGACGCGCAGGCAGACGGTGGCATCGGCGGGAGCTACGGCGACGGTGGCGGGTACGGCGACAGCAGCAGCGGCAGCTCGTCCTGGTGATCGTTCAGCGCGTCCGGGGAGCTACGCGACGAAGCGGGCGCGGCGTCGGCGTCCGATGACGTAGCCCGCGCCGCCGAGGAGCAGCAGCGCTCCGCCGATGCCGGCCGCTGTCGCGGTGTCGGCGCCGGTCACGGGCAGGCCGCCACCCTCGCCGCCGCCGTCACCGCCGGGGACGCCCACGGTGGTGGAGGCGGCGGCGGTGGGCGGTACGACGGTCGTCGTGGCGCTGGGCGTCGCACTCGGCACCGTCGTCGGCTTGGACGTCGGCGTCGGCGTCGGCTGGGACGCGCAGTCGAGCGCACGCGCCGCGTACAGGTCGTCGTTCAGGTAGGCCAGGTAGGCGTCGTCGGAAGGGTTGTCGAGCACCTTTTGCGCGGCTGCCCGCACATTGGGGCCGGCACCCGTCAAGGTCTGGCCCACCGAGATGCGCAGAGCGGTCGACCACGTCCTCTGCAGGTCGTTCCTGAGGAATGCGCGAAGGTCGTCCGAGGTGCCCTTCAGCCGCTCCTCGATCGCGCCCGGCAGAACGGGCAACGATTCGGCTTGCGCCTCGGCCAGCAGCCGGTACGCCAGCACCCGCAGCTCGGAGATGGTGGCGGTGTCCAGGTCGATGGTGACAAGCTCGCGGAAGTCCTTGTACACCTTGCGTTCGACCGTCTGGCAGGACTCGTTCAGCCCGGGCGCCACGGTCTGAGCCGTTGCCGGTGCCGCCGGAATCACGAATGCCAGCGCCACCAGGGCGCCGGCCGGAATTTTCCACTGCATGGGGACCGTCCTCCCCGTGGAGATCAAAACATGGAGATGTTACCGGCGGCCCGCAGAAAGGGAAGGGAATTCGTTTCGCCGTTTTGCGTACACGATTCGGGTGAACGGATCAGGGCGACGGCTGATCGACTGCCTGCCCTATCAGCGCCACCCGGGTCGAGAGCGGGCCTGCCGGCACGTCAACGAGGTCGAATCCGGCCTCCAGGTAAGTCAGTTCGTGGACCCGCTCGAAGACGAGTGATTCGGTGAAGCTGATCCGGCGTGCCGCGGTTGCTTCGACGAAACCCTGGTGGCGTACGAAGAAGACGGACCGTTCGTACCGGCGCTCCGCCGTCATGCGCTCGATCTCGTCCGTAAGGGCCGACGGGACCGGCAGGTCGAGGTAGCGGCACAACGCCAGCGTGCACAGGGGTGAGCGGTCGTGGAAGACGACATCCGAGCCGTTGGCCTCGGCTCGGCGGCAGCGCTCTCGCTGGAGAGCCAGCACCTGGTCGGCGAAGTCCGGCTCACGCCACGGTTCTGGTCGGCCGAGTGCCTGGTGCAGCGCGATCACGTCGGTAGCGGACTCCTCCACGACGGGATACCCGTCGACCTCCAGGTGGCGCAGGATCGCTGTCTTACCGGAGCCGGGAGTGCCGGTGAGGATGTATCCGGGCATGAACGTCCTCCGATGCGGGCAACTCTCTTGATAGGCAAGCTGCTGCTTGCATATGGTGGTGACGTGGGCGACCTGTACCAGGCGCTGGCCGATCCCACCCGCCGCCTGATCCTCGACGAGCTGACCGAGCGCGACGGTCAGACCCTGTTCGAGATCTGCGGCCGGTTGGCCACCAAACACCAGGTCACGTCGTCCCGGCAGGCGATCTCCCAGCACCTCGACGTTCTGGAGGCCGCTGGCCTGCTCGTCACGCGGCGGCAGGGTCGCTACAAGTTCCACCACCTCGACACCCGCCCGCTGCGGTCCATCACCGAGCGATGGCTCAGGCCCGCCGCACCCACCCAGGAGAACCCATGAGAATCAACCTCACCAGCGTGTACGTCGACGACCAGGCCAAGGCCCTGCGCTTCTACACGGAGGTGCTGGGCTTCGTGAAGAAGACAGACGTGCCGACCGGGGAGTACCGCTGGTTGACGGTGGTGTCACCGGACGCCCCGGACGGCGTGGAGCTGCTGCTGGAGCCCGACGCGCACCCGGCCGCCAAGGCGTTCAAGGAGGCGCTCGCGGGTGACGGCATCCCGCTGACGCAGTTCGCCGTGGACGATGTGGCCGCCGAGCACGACCGGCTGCGGGGCCTCGGCGTGCTGTTCACCCAGGAGCCGGTCGACATGGGCCCGGTGACCACCGCGGTGTTCGACGACACCTGCGGCAACCTGATCCAGATCGCACAGTACCGGTAGCGGCGGGCCACGGCCGGAGCGGCGACCCGGCGGAGCCCTGAGCCGGCCTGGCTCGTCGTGGACGCTCGCGGGGCCGGTGACCGTGGGCCACCCCGGTCGAGCCGGTCCAGGAGTGCGCCGTGACTCGGCGGCGAACCGCTGGACACGATCGGTCACCCTGGCGGCATGATGGTGTGGCGGCGTCCGTACTCGCTGGACCTGACCACCGGCGGCGCGTTGGGCAGCGCGGTGGTCACGGCCGGCCTCCTGGTCTTCTTCGTGCTCGGTGGCCTTCGTGGCTTGCTGTCGGTTCCGGAGGCGACGTTCTGCGGGGTGTGGACCGCCGCCTCCGGCCTCGCCGTCGGGGTCCGCCGCGCGATGCTCGGCGTCTGGGTCAGCGACGCCGGCGTACGCTCGCGCTCGCTGTTCCACACGACCACCGTGCCGTGGGCGTCGGTTGCGGAGATCCGCAGCGGTGCCGGTTCGATACTGGGTCTCGACATGGGACGCGACGCGATAGTCATCGAGCGGATCGACGGCGATCCGGTGCAGACGCCGCTGCAGTCCGGCTCCCTCATCCGGCCGTTCCGCCCGGAGCTGACCCGGCTGGTCACCTGGCCGGAGCACTACGACGAGATCCTCGCGGCCCTGCGGGAGTGCCACCGGAACGCCCGGCCCCGGGAGCAGAGCCCGGCGCCGGACCCGGTCCCCGCCGACCGTCCGGACGAGCCGGAGCAGATCCGGAGACCCGCTCCGAGCGCCGCGCAGCGCGTGACATCCACGCGCTGACCAGGCAGTACGAGCGTGGGGTGTTGACCGGCGCCGAATACGCGGCGGCCCTGGCGCGGCTGCGGGGTGACGGGTAGGCGTCAGCCGAGCCGGTTGAGAAGATCGCGGCTGCGGCTCACCACCAGCGCGGTCGCGTCGGCGTCGTACGAGGGCAGCGAACTGTCGGTGAACAGGTGCCGGTCGCCGGGGTAGACGTACAGCTCGCCGCGCTCGGGACCGACGATCGACACCAGCTCGCGGGCGGCGTCCACGTCGCCTTCCAGCCCGAAGAACGGATCCCGCTCCATGCCGTGCACCTGCACCGCGACCCCGTCGGGCCAGGGACCGATCGCCCACTCGCCGGTGACCGGCAGGCAGGCTTCGTAGAGCAGGGCGGCCCGGGCACCGGCCCGGGTCTGGGCGAGCCGCTGGGCGGTCGCGGCGCCGAAGGACACGCCCGCGTAGACGAGGCCGGCGGGCAGGTCGGCGACGAACGCGTCCGCGCGCTGGTCGAGGACGTCGCCGCCGATCCGCTTGACCAGTGCGGAGCCGTCCTCGACGGTGGCCGGCCGCTCGCCGTCGAAGAAGTCGGGGGCGTGCACGGTGTGCCCGCCGGAGCGCAGCGAGTCGGCGAGCGCGCGTACCCCGTCGGTGAGCCCTTGAATGTGGTGGAAGAGCACGATCTCGGCCATCACTACACTCCTGGATTGTCGAACCAGAGTTATCGAACGAACCAGAATCTTAGAACGGTCGAGAAATGTCGGTCAATCAGCGGATCCCGGACTACGACCTCGACGACCTGCTCGTGGTGACCGCCGCGGAGCAGTTGCGTGCGCTCGCCGACCCGCTGCGCGGCACGCTGCTGGAACTTCTCCTGGAACGCGCCGCGACCGTGAACGAGCTGGCCGGTGCCGTCGGCCGGCCCAAGAGCAGCGTGGCCTACCACGTGAACCAACTGGTGGACGCCGGTCTGCTGCGCGTGGTGCGGACCCGGCGGGTACGTGCCATCGAGGAGCGGTTCTACGGGCGCGTCGCCCGCACCTACTACGTCGGCGCGCTCAGCCGGCCCGAGGACAAGCGGGTGGCAGCCGGGATCAACGGGCTGGCGGAGGCGGCCGCCGAAGCGGCTGCCGCGCACGCCGCCGACGAGCTGCGGTGCACGCTCGTGCACGCCCGTATCCCGATCGAGGATGTCCGGGAGTTCTGGGCGGAGGTCCAGGCGCTGGCCCGGCGGTTCACCCAGATTCCCCGGGCCGGTGACCAGGTGTACGGCTTCGCCGCCGGCCTCTACCCGACCGACGCCCCCACGCTCCCCGACGTGGAATCCGCCTCCGACCCGGCAACTGAATCCGGGCCATGACGGCACCTGGGCGAAAGAGAGATGTCTGGTCCGCCGCGACGCGCCCGGCCGCACGACCCGCCCGGCCCCACCACGGCGGGTAGGCGGCGTGCCCTCGGGGTCCTGCGGGGAGAGCGACGCGGGCAGGCTAGCGTCGGAAGTGTGAGCACCGGATCCCCGCGCGTCCTGCCGGCCGAACACGGCATCGACGAGGCAGCCGCCGTCCTGCGCGCCGGCGGGCTGGTCGCCTTCCCCACCGAGACGGTCTACGGCCTGGGCGCGAACGCGCTGGACGCCCGGGCCGCCGCGCGGATCTTCGAGGCGAAGGCCCGGCCCAGCTTCGACCCGCTGATCAGCCACCTGGCCGACGCCGCCGACCTGGCCGCGCTGGTGGGCGAGGTGCCCGTGGCGGTGGCCGCGCTGGCGAAGCGGTTCTGGCCCGGCCCGCTCACCCTGATCGTGGACCGGCCGGAGATCATCCCACCGATCGTCACCTCCGGCCTGGACACCATGGCGGTACGGGTGCCGGACGAGCCGTCGGCGCGGGCGCTGATCGCGGCGGCCGGTGTGCCGGTGGCCGCGCCGAGCGCCAACCGGTTCGGCCAGCTCAGCCCGACCCGGGCCGAGCACGTGGTGGCCGGGCTGGGCGGCGCGGTGGACGTGGTGCTCGACGGTGGGCCCACCCGGTGCGGCATCGAGTCGACGATCGTGGACGCCCGGGGCGAGCGGCCGGTGGTGCTGCGACTGGGCGCGCTGCCGGTCGAGGCGCTGGTCGACGCGGTCGGCCCGGTCGAGGTGCGCCAGGGCAGCTCCGGCCAGCCGGTCGCGCCCGGGACGCTCGCCGCGCACTACGCCCCGCGTACCCCGTTGCGGTTGGGCGCGGCGGCCGAGCCCGGCGGTGGCCGGCGGGGGTTCCTGGCCTTCCGGGAGCCACCGGCGGACGGTGACTGGGCGGCGGTGGAGGTGCTGTCGCCGGACGGCGACGTGACTGCGGCGGCGGCGCGCCTGTTCGACGCGCTGCACCGGCTCGACGCCGCCGGGGTGACCGAGATCGTCGCCGAGCCGGTGCCGGAGACCGGCGTGGGCCGGGCGATCAACGACCGGCTGCGCCGGGCCGCCGCCACCTGGCACTAGGAACCGTCAGGGCGTCAGGGGGACCGTCTCGCCACGACTGACGGTACGGACCTGGCCGGCGAAGCCGCGTCGCCTCGCCTCCTCGACGAAGTGCCGCAGCGGGGACCGGAACACCGGGTAGTCGTCATAGTGGATCGGCACGGTGAGTCGCGGCCGGATCAGCTCGACCACGTCGGCGCCCTGCCGGGCGTCCATGGTGAGCAGGATGCCCGCGATGCGGGTGCCGCCGAGGTGGATCAGCATGGCGTCGATGTCCGGGAAGCGGGCGGGGATCTCGGCGAGCTGCGGGCGGCGCAGCGTGTCCCCGGTGACGTAGAGGCGGAACCGCCGCTGCCCGCCCTCCTCCAGGTCGATCAGGCTGCCCATCACGTCGGGGAGCGCGTGGTCCAGCAGCCCGGGCCCGTGCTGGCCGGGCAGCGCGGTCAGCCGCAGCGTCTCGTCGCCCCGGTGCAGCTCGTACGCGCGCCACGTGGGCAGCCCTTCCGCCGCGCCGAAGCCCCAGCGGCGCAGCTTCCGCTGGGCCTGAGGTGTGGTGAGGATCGGCAGCGCCCGGTCCAGTCCACGCCGGGCGACCCGGTCGAAGTGGTCGCCGTGCAGGTGGGACAGCACCACCGCGTCCAGTGCGGGCAGTTCGGGGATGGTCAGCGCGGGATCGGTGCTGCGCTTGGACCACAGGCCCCGGCCCAGGTACGCCCGCTGCCCCCGGTGCAGGAAGTTCGGGTCGGTGAGCAGTGTGAAGCGGCCGATCCGTAGCACAGTCGTCGCCGTACCGACGAACGTCACCTCAGGCGTCATGCCCTTCGCCGTACCCCTGATCGGGACGCCCATGCGAGCCGGGCTGCGGCAGGCGGTCCATCAGCTTGGTCAGCGTGCCGTTGGCGAACGTCGCGCCGAGCGCCGAGCCGGTGGCGATGGTCCAGCCCACCGGGCCGAGCGGGGTGCAGCCGAAGAACTGGCTGACACCCGGCGTCTGCACCACCGCCACGAGCACACCAACCGACGCGGCGGTGGCGGCGAGCACGCTGGGGCTGGTGCCGCCGGCCAGCACGGTCTGCCCGAGCTGTGTGCCGACCAGGGAGGCGAGCGCGACGGTGCTGGCACGCCGGCGGGTGCCGGTCCACCTGGCGATGGTCCAGCCGGCGGTCGCGCCCAGCGTGGTCGACGCCGCGCGTAGCCCGATCTCCCGGGTCATGGTGACGCCGAGCGAGGAGTCCGGCCCCTCCCGCAGCAGGTGGTCGGCGCTGTCGTCGGCGGGCGGACGGACCGCGATGGCGAGCGCGGGCGCGAGGTCGGTGAGCAGGTTGACCAGCAGCAACTGCCGGCCACCCAGGGCGGACCGGCCGGTCGCGGCGGCGCTGAGCACGCTGAACGCGATCTCGCCGAGGTTGCCGCCGACCAGGATGCTCAGCGCGTGCCGCACCGACGACCACATGGCCCGGCCCTCGACCAGCGTGGCGATGATCGTCTCCAGCCGGTCGTCGGTGACCACCAGGTCGGCGGCGGCGCGGGCGGCGGGAGTGCCGCGCTGGCCGAGCGCGATGCCGACGTCGGCGAGGCGGATCGCCGGTGCGTCGTTGGCACCGTCACCGGTCATCGCGACAGTGCGGTCCTGGCGCTGCAACGCCTGGATGATGCGTACCTTGTGCGCGGGCGTGCAGCGCGCCACCACGTCGGTGGCCATCAGGCGCTCGGCGAGCGCGGCGTCGTCCAGCCGGTCCAGGTCGGTGGCGGTGACGACGCGCTGCCCGCCGTCGTCCGGGCTGATGGTGGCGGCGATCGCCTCGGCCGTGGCCGGATGGTCGCCGGTGATCATGATGGTGTGCACACCCGCCGCCCGGATCCGGGCCACCGCCGGCCGGGCGCTGTCCCGCACCCCGTCGGCCAGGGTCAGGAAACCCACGAAGACCAGGCCGTCGACCTGCTCGTCGCTCACCTGCTCGGTGGAGACCGGGCACTCGGCCACGGCCAGGACGCGGTGCCCGGCGCCCGCCCGCCCGGCCAGCATCGCCTGCACCTCCTCGCGTCCGGCCGCGTCAAGCGGCCGGTCACCCCCGGCGGTGCGCCGGGACGCGCAGCGCGGCAGCACCGACTCGGGGGCGCCCTTCACACTCAGCAGCAGCCCGTCTGCCGCCCGCCCGACGGCGGCGCTGTAGCCGCGGGACGGCTCGAACGGCAGCCCGGCCGTCGCGGCCCAGTCCGCCGCACCGGTCCGCTCGGTCACCCCGGCGGCATCCGCGCCGTGGCGTACCGCCCGGTCGGTCTGCTGCGGCAACTCGTCCGGGTCGTCGGCGGCCGGGGTGGCCCGCACCGCGGCGGCCAGCGTCGACCGGAGCGGCTCGTCCAGTTCGTCCAGCACGGCGTACCGGCCGTCGCCCGTACCCACCCCGGCCAGCAGCAGCTTCCCCTCCGTCAGCGTGCCGGTCTTGTCGAAGCAGAGCACGTCGACCCGGCCCAGCGCCTCGATGGTCCGGGGGTTGCGGACCAGGGCGCCGTGCTCGGCCAGCCGCCGCGCCGCCGCCAGCTGCGCGGCGCTGACCAGGAACGGCAACCCCTCCGGCACCGACGCCACGGCCAGGTTCGCGGCGGTCGCCGCCGTTTCGGCAAGGGGTACGCCCCGAAGCAGCCCCGCCCCGGCCACCGCGATCGCCGAAGCGGCCGCCATGGGTACGGCGCTGCTGGTCAGCTTGCCCAGCCGCGCCTCCACCCCACTCGCGGGCGGGGCCTCCCGGGCCATCGCGAGGCTCCGCCCGGCCTCGGTCTCCGCGCCGGTGGCCACCACCACCGCGGTGCCGTGCCCGGCGGCCACGGTGGTGCCCTCGAACAGCATCGAGCGCCGTTCCGCGATGGCCGCCGCCACCACGGGTTCCGGGCTCTTCAGCACCGGCAGCGACTCGCCGGTCAGTGACGACTCGTCCGCCTCCAGCCCGTCGCTCGTCAGCACCCGGCAGTCGGCCGGTACGGCGTCCCCGGAGCTGACCGTGATCACGTCACCGCGTACCAGCTCCTCGGCGGGCACCACCCGCTCGGCGCCGTCGCGCAGCACCCGGGCGGTGACCGCCGAACGGGACAGCAACTCGGCCAGGGAGCGTTCGGTGTTGCGCTGGTGCACCGCGCCGACCAGCGCCGACCCGCCCACCACGCCGCCGACCAGGGCCGCGTCGACCAGCGAGCCGAACGCGGCGGAGAGCACCGCACCGGCGGCCAGCACCGGAGTGAGCGGGTTGGACAGCTCCTCCACGAACGCGCGGAGCAGTCCGGCCGGGCCGTGCTCGTCCCCGACCTCGACGCGGCGGCGACGGACCGCCTCCTCCTCGGCCAGCCCGGACGGGTCGGTGGTGAGCTGGTCCAGGACGGTCTGCACCGGCATGAGATGCCAGGCGGTGAGCGCGGGCATCGGGGCTCCGGTACGGTCCGGCAGCCGGTGCGCCCGGAACACGCCGTGCGCGAACGCGAGCGCCGCCGCGCCGTTGACCGCCGCCAGGGCCGGGCGGGGCAGCCGTCGCCGGTCCGCGGTGAACGCGGCGAGCGCGCCCAGCCCGCTGCCGGCCATCGCGATCCGGACGTTCTGCGCGGTCATCCGGCGGGCCACCCCGGCGGCGTCGATGAGCAGGGCGGGTATCCGCAGGTCGTCGCCGACGAGCAGGTGCGCGCCCCACGGTGGCAGGTCGTCCGGGCCGTACACGCCGAGGCCACAGTCCGAGGCGGCGAGCGCCGACCGCTCACCGGAGACCACCATCACCACGGCGCCCTCGCGTTGCAGGTCGTGCACCCCGTCGGCGAGCCGGGGACCACCGGGCACCAGCAGGTCCGCGAAGTCGTACCGGCCGTCGTCCGCGCCGCCGACCACGAGCCGCAGGCCCGCCTGCCGGGCGGCCGACGCCAGCGCGTCCACCCCGGGCGCGGGCTCCGGCTCGATCCGCAGTACGGCGGCGAGCCGGCCGTTCCCGGCCAGCCCGAGCAGCCGTCCACCGTCGGCGCGCAGCCGGGCGCTGTCCGGGGTGTCACCGGGATCGTCGGCACCGAGGCGGTCCAGCGGGCCGATCCGCCAGCCGTCGGCGGCGCGTACCGCGTCCGGCTCGGCCGGGTCGAACAACGCGAACGCCCGGGCGGCCACCTGCCCGGTGTCGGCGTCGGCCAGCGGCGCGAGATCGGCCAGGATGCCCCGGTCCGAGCCGAGCACCGCCGCGTCCAGCACCACGGTGTCGATCCGGTCCAGCTCGCGCAGCACGCTGCGGTCCATCGCGATCACGCCGCGCCGGGCGAGCATCCGGCCGAGCTGGGCGCCGTACCCCTCGCGGCCGGAGCCGGGCGCCTTCGGCAGCGAGGACAGCGCCAGCGCGGCGGCCCGCTTCGGCCCCAGCACCGGCAGCGCCGCCGCCCCGGCGACCGCGCCGGCCGGAAGCACCCGCTTGGCGTACCGCTCGGGCTGCCCGTCCGGCACCGGGCAGGGCCGCTCGCTGTCCGGCACTCGGGCGACAGCCCGTTCCGGGTCACCGGTCAGGTGCGGCTCGGCCCGCCGCCACGCGACCAGTTGCGCGGCGCCCTCGCCCCATTGCACCACGCGCTGTGCGCCGTCGAGCACGATGCCCGCCCAGCCGCCGGTGAGACCCTGCACCACCGCCTCGGCCAGCGGGAACAGCACCTCGGCCCGGGGGTCGGCGCGGATACCCAGCCCGGCCAGCGTGTGCAGCTTCGGGTGCAGGTCGACCGCGCCGAGCAGCCCGGCCACCTCGGCCGGAACGGGGGTGAGCGGCAGCACCCGGGTGGCCGCGGAGATGCTCAACCCGAGGGCGTCGGACAGCAGCGCGCCGAACGTCCGCGCGGTGCGCGGGCCGTCCTCGGGCGGCTGCGGCGGTTCGATCTCCGGGTCCGGCTCGTACGGGCTGGCCCGCTCGACGCGCGCCACGGTGGCGATCAGGTCGCGCAGTCTCGGCGCCGGCTCCCCGGTGGCCACCACCACCCGGCCCGACGGCGCGTTGACCCGCGCCCAGGTGACGCCCGGCATCGACTCCAGCGCCGCCTCCACCTGGCGGGCCAGCCGGTCGCCGCCGTCCTGGCAGACGCCGTGCACCTCGATGTGGTGCCGGCCGTCGTGCGACCACACCCGTCGGCTGGTCAGACCGGTGAGGCGGGCCAGCCGGGCCGCGGCCGTACCGACACTGCCCGCAACCTCGGTGACCCGGGCCGGCACGGCGTCCGTGGGCAGGGCCGATCCGACGGTACGCGCGACGCGCGCGGCCGCTCCCGGTACGGCGGTCGGCGACAGCAGCAGGCCGGCGAACCGTGCCAGCGCCATCTCGCCTCCCGGTCTCGTCCCGGCGGCCCGACTTCCCGGCGCGGCGTCCGTCATGCCACCCCGACGGCAGAAGTTTCGGCGTGTGCGCCACCGTTCCCTCCGTTCCGGGTGTCCTGCCGTTCCCGGCGTCCCCGGGCGGACGAGACGCGCGACACAGTTGACCTCAACCGGGGGTGAGGGCCGAGGCTGAACGCCATGACCAGCACCGCCGCCGTACCGACTGATCCACCCGTCGACCTGTGGTCGCCGCGCCTGCGGGCGATGACCGTGGGCAGCGTCGCCCTGGTGTCCCTGCTCGCGTTCGAGGCGCTGGCGGTGGGCACCGCCATGCCGACCGTGGCACGCAGCCTCGATGGGCTCGGCCTGTACGCGCTGGCGTTCGGCGGCCCGTTCGCCTCCAGCGTGGTGGCGATGGTCGCCTCCGGCATCTGGTGCGACGCGCGCGGACCACGCCCGGCCATGTGGCACGGGGTCGTCTGGTTCGTCGCCGGGCTGGTCGTGGCCGGTGCCGCGACGACTATGGAAGTGCTGGTCGTCGGGCGGGTGGTGCAGGGCTTCGGCTCCGGACTGGTCTCGGTGGCGCTCTACGTGGTCGTCGGTCAGGCGTACCCGGAGCAGTTGCGGCGGCGGATCTTCGCCGCGTTCGCCGCGGCGTGGGTGGTGCCTTCGCTCGTCGGCCCGGCACTGGCCGGGCTGATCGTGGAACACCTGGGCTGGCGGTGGGTGTTCCTGGCGGTGCCGGCGGTGGCGATCCCGGCTGCGCTGCTGGTCCAGCCGGGGCTGCGGGCGCTGACCGGGACCGTGGCGACCCGCCCACCGGCCGGCGCGCTGGCGCGGCTCGGCTGGGCCTGCGGGGCGGGGGCGAGCGCCGCACTGCTGCACTACGGGGGGCAGCAGCGCGGCGCGCTCGCCGCCGGCCTGATCGCCGCGGCGCTGGCCGGGCTGCTCGCCTGCGTACCGCATCTGTTGCCGGCCGGGTTCCTGCGCGCGGCACGAGGGCTGCCGACGGTGATCGGGCTGCGCGCGCTGGCGTCGGCGGCGTTCGTCGCCGCCGAGGTGGTGATCCCGCTGATGCTGTCCCGGGAGCGCGGTTTCTCGCCCACCGGCGCCGGCCTGGTGCTGACCGTCGGGGCGCTGTCCTGGTCGGTGGGCTCGTGGATCCAGGGCCGGATCAGCTCACCGCGCTCGGCGGCGACGCTGCCCCGGGCCGGGCTGGCCTGCATCACGATCGGTACGGCGGGCGTGGCGTCCGCGCTGCTCCCAGAGCTGCCGGTGCTGCCGGCGGTGCTGAGCTGGTCGGTGGCCGGGCTGGGCATGGGCCTGCTCTATCCGTCGCTGTCGGTGCTCACCCTGGCCCATTCCGCCCCGGCCGAGCAGGGACGCAACAGCTCCGCGTTGCAACTGGGCGACTCGCTCGCCGCCGCAACCGTGCTGGCGCTGACCGGCGCGGTCCTGGCCGCCAATTCGTCCCCCGGCCCGGCCGGCTACGCGACCACGCTGGCCGTGGCCGCCGTTTGCGGCCTGCTCGGCCTGGCCGTGGCCGGCCGAGTGGTTCCCCGCCCCACCCCCTGACCACCCCACCGCCCGCCCCTCCTCGCCGATTGATCAAGGAGGGGCGGGCGGGGCTGAGGCGGGCGGGGTGATCCGGGCCGGGCGGACCGTCGGATGGCGCAGGATCAGGTGAGGGCGATGCCGGGCCGGCGACTGTCACGATCCGGGTCGGCGTTCCGTCCCAGAGTGGAGCCGCGGTGTGGCGGCTGCGCGTTTGTGGAAGGAGTGGCGATGCGGGTGCTGGTGACCGGGGCGACCGGGCGGCTCGGCCGGGTGGCGGTGCCGCGGCTGCGGGACGAGGGCTTCACGCTGCGGGCGGTCAGCCGCCGGCCGCGTACCGGGGACGGGGTCGAGTGGGTGACCGCCGACCTGGCCACCGGCGCCGGACTCGCGGAGGCGGTCGCCGGGATGGATGCGGTGCTGCACCTGGCGTCGTCGCCGCAGCGGCGTACCCACGACGTCGACGTGCTCGGCACCCGCCGTCTGGCCGTGGCCGCCGGGCACGCCGGGGTGCGCCACCTGGTGTTCGTCTCGATCGTCGGCGTCGGCCGGGTGCCGCTCGGCTACTACCGGCACAAGCTGGCGGCCGAGCAGGTGGTGGCCGCCGGACCGGTGCCGTGGAGCGTGCTGCGGGCGACTCAGTTCCCGGAGTTCCTGGCCGGGCTGCTGAGCGGCGCGAGCCGGCTCGGCCCGGTGATCGGGGACCGCGCGGTGCTCGCCCAGCCGGTCGACCCGGTCGACGTGACGGACCGGCTCGCGGTCCTGCTGCTGGCCGGGCCGTCCAACCGGATCGAGGACTTCGGCGGACCGGAGGTGTTGCGCTTCGACGAGGCGGCCCGCGCCTGGCTGGCGGCCCGCCGGGTACGTCGTCCGCTGCTGCCGGTCCGGATCCCCGGCCGTCTCGGGCGGGAACTGCGCGCGGGTGGGCTCACCACGACTGCCACGCCGACCGGCACCCGGACCTGGGCCGACTACCTGGCGGACACGTACGGGGGAACCGGCGGAAGATGAGAAACGGTCGGGTCAGCACCGGCCTACGGTGACCGCATGCTGGTCTTCGTCGCCACAGTGGTCCTCTACGTCTTCGGGTTCGTCTTCCTCTACGGCGTGATCCGGGTCGGCGTCCGGCACGGCATCGAGGACGCCGAGGCGAACCGTCCCGAGGTGCTGCGCCGCCGGCAGCTCACCACCGCCGAGAGCCGGGACTTCGCCCAGGAGAACGCGTTCCTCAGCAATCCCAACTGAAGGGCGAGGGCCGGGGTCCGGCGGGCCGATCCGCAGGGCGGGTGCGAGGATCGCGGCATGATGGGGACGCTGAAGACGGAGCCGGCCCGGACGCGGCTCGACCTGCTGGCCCCGCCGGTCGCCGCGGTTGTGCAGGTGTGGCCGGCCGAGGCCCCGGTGGACGTGGACGACGTGCTGGTCGCCCCGATCGACGCCGACCTGGCCGACACCGCCGCCTTCTGCGAGGCGTACGAGGTGGGGCTGGCGGAGTCGGCAAACTGCGTGGTGGTCGCCGGTAAGCGTGGCGGTGAGACCCGGTACGCGGCCTGCGTCGTGCTCGCCACCACCCGCGCCGACGTGAACGGCGTGGTCCGCAAGCTGCTCGACGTACGCAAGGCGAGCTTCGCGCCGATGGCCGAGGCGGTCGAGTTGAGCGGCATGGAGTACGGCGGGATCACGCCGATCGGCCTGCCGGCGGACTGGCCGATCCTCGTCGACTCCCGGGTGATCGCCACGCCGCACGTGATCATCGGATCGGGCGTACGGCACAGCAAGATCGCCCTGCCCGGGCCGGCGCTCGGCGCGCTGCCCGGGGCGAGGGTGGTGGAGGACCTGGCCAAGCCGGCCTAGGTCCTCATCCGCATCGATCTTGTTCCACGTGAAACATCAGGCTGCCGCTTCGCGCTGCGCCACCTCGCGCAGCGCGGCGAGCAGCGTCTCCGGCTCCTGGGCGCCGGTGACCGCGTACTTCCCGGCCAGCACGAACGTCGGCACGCTGGAGACGCCGAGCTGGTGGGCGGTGCTCAGGTCGGCGGCGACCTCCCGGCGGCCCAGGTTCGACTCCAGGTACTGCCGCGCCTCGCTCTCGTCCAACCCGGCCTCACCGGCCAGCGTGACGAGCGCGTCGGTCGAGCCGACGTCGACGCCGTCGTGGAAGTGCGCCCGGTAGAGCCGCTCGACCATCTCGGCGGAGCGGCCGTGCTCGGTGGCGAACCGCACCAGCCGGTGCGCGTCGAACGTGTTCGCCGCCACGGCGCGGTCGAACCGCAGGTCGAGGCCCGCGCCCGCGGCGACACCAGTGACGTGCGCGGCCATCCCCTCGGCCTTGTCCCGCCCGCCGAACTTGTCGCCGAGCGCCTCCAGCAGCGGCTTCGGCTCGGTGACCGGCGTCGGGTCCAGCTGGAACGGCCGGAACCGGACGTTCACCTCGCCGTCGTACGACTCCAGTGCCTGTTCCAGCCGGCGCTTGCCGATCCAGCACCAGGGGCAGACCACGTCGGCGTAGATCTCGATGTCCATGACCAGCGACAACCCGCCGGTCAGGAGATCTGTTCCCGGACCTGGCGCTTGAGCCGGGCCAGGATGGCGGTGCCGCCGCGTACCCGCAGCGGGCTGATCGCCTGCGCCAGGCCCATCCGCTGGTAGAGGTCGTCCGGTACGGCCAGCACCTCCTCGGCGCTCGCCCCGGCCAGCCCTTCGGCGAGGATGCCGGCGAACGCGCGGGTGGTGGGCGCCTCCGGCGGGCAGTCGAAGACGGTGCTCACGGTCTTGTCCGCGTTCACCTCGGCGCGCAGGAAGAACGCGGTCTGGCACTCGGGGACCTGCTCCAGCTCCTCCCGGCTCACGCCCTCGGGCAGGGGCGGGATCACGTCGGAGAACTCCAGCAGCATCTCCAGGACGACGTCGCGGGGCGCGGCGGCGAACTCGTCGACGATCTCGGCCAGCTTGGTCGGCATCTCGGGCATGGGTCGAGGCTATCCGCCGCCGCGCGTCGCCACGCGACGGTGTCGAGCGGGGCCTGCGACGGTGCCGAGCGGGCCCCGCGTCACGCGAGCGGGGCCCGCCCTCACATGTTCGGTGCCGCCTCGCTGATGTCGCTGAGCGCCGACTGGGGGTCGAGCTGCATGGCGAGGTCACCGAGGGAGACGATGCCGACGAGCTTGCGCTCGTTGTCGCACACGAGCACCCGGCGGATGTTGCGCTCGCGCATCAGCGCCGCCGCCTCGTTCGCCGTGCAGTTCTGCTCGATCATCACCACCTCGCGGGTGATGATCGAACCGATGGTCGTGCTGCCGGGGTCGGCGCGTTCGGCCACCGCCCGAACCACGATGTCGCGGTCGGTCAGCATGCCGGCGAGCGTGGCACCGTCGGTCACCACCACATCGCCGATGTCCGACTCCTTCATCACCCGGGCCGCCTCGTCCAACGGGGTCTCTGCCGGGAGGTAGACCACCTGCCTGGTCATGACGTCACTGACGCGGAACATGAGAGCCTCCGAACGCTTCGGTCGATCCGTTTGCGGTACCCGGTGGCGCGATTGCTACACCCCGTCGCGGTGCGTCGCGCGTACCTCGTCGCGCAATCGCTCCACGATGGCCTCCACCGGCAGTTCGGTGCGCTCACCGGTAGCCCGGTCGCGCAGTTCCACGTACCCCTCGGCGAGGCGACGGCCGACCACGACGGCGCGCGGGATGCCGATCAGCTCGGCGTCGGTGAACTTCACCCCGGCGGACACGTGCGTGCGGTCGTCGACCAGCACGTGCAGGCCGGCGGCGGCGAGCCGCCCGCCGAGGTCGAGCGCCGCGTCGAGCTGCGGCCCCTTCCCGGCGGCGATCAGGTGTACGTCACACGGCGCGACAGCGGCCGGCCAGACCAGCCCTCTGTCGTCGTGGTGTTGTTCGGCCACGGCGGCGACCGCCCGGGACACGCCGATGCCGTAGCAGCCCATCGTCGGCCGGACCGGCTTGCCCTGAGGGCCGAGCACGTCTACCGCGAAGGCGTCGGTGTACCGGCGGCCGAGTTGGAAGATGTGCCCGACCTCGATGCCCCGCCGGATGGTCAGCTCGCCGTCGGCGCAGGCCGGGCAGGGGTCGCCGGGCCGCACCTCGGCCGCCTCGATCGTGCCGTCCGGAACGAAGTCGCGCCCGCACACCACGTCGGTCGCGTGTCGGCCCGGCTCGTTCGCGCCGGTCAGCCAGGCGGTGCCGGACACCACGCGAGGGTCGACCAGGTAGCGGATGCCGTGCTTGGCCAGGATCTGCGGCCCGATGTAGCCGCGGACCAACTCCGGGTGGGCGTCCCAGTCCTCGAAGACCGCCACGGTGGCGGGGGCCAGCACCGCCTCGACCCGCTTGAGGTCCACCTCGCGGTCGCCGGGCAGCCCGATCACCAACAGCTCGGCCTGCTCCGCACCGGGTCGGCGGACCGTGAGGACAACGTTCTTCAACGTGTCGGCGGCGGTCCAGCCGGTGCGCCCGCCCAGTTTGCGGGCCTCGGCCAGCTCGACCAGGGCGGCGATGGTCGGCGTCTCCGGGGTGTCGTGCACCTCGGTGGACGGGTGCGCGTCCGGGTCACCGGCGGCCGGGGCGCGGGTCACCACCGCCTCGGTGTTCGCCGCGTAGTCGCAGGCGGTGCAGCCGACGAACGTGTCCTCGCCGACCGGCGTGGCGGCCAGGAACTCCTCCGAAGCGGAGCCACCCATCGCGCCGGACATCGCGTGGACGGTGGTGAAGTCCAGCCCGAGCCGGGTGAAGACGCGCTCGTAGGCGGCCCGGTGGCGGTCGTACGCCTGCTGGAGCCCGGTCTCGTCCAGGTCGAACGAGTAGGCGTCCTTCATCAGGAACTCGCGCCCGCGCAGCAGACCGGCCCGGGGCCGGGCCTCGTCGCGGAACTTGGTCTGGATCTGGAACAGCGTCACCGGGAAGTCCCGGTACGACGTGAACAGGTCCTTCACCAGCAGCGCGGCCAGTTCCTCGTGGGTCGGCGCGAGCAGGTGCTCGGCGCCCTTGCGGTCGGCGAGCGTGAAGATGTCGTCCCCGTACTCGGTCCACCGCCCGCTGGTCCGGTACGGCTCGGCCGGGAGCAGCGCCGGGAAGTGCACCTCCTGGTCGCCGATGGCGGTCATCTCGTCCCGCACGATCGCGGTGATCCGGTCCAGCACGAGCTTGCCCAGCGGCAGCCACGTGTAGCCGCCCGGCGCGGCCCGGCGGACGTATCCGGCGCGCAGCAGCAGCCGGTGGCTCGGCACCTCCGCGTCGGCCGGGTCCTCGCGCAGGGTCCGGAGCAGCAGGGTCGACATGCGCAGCAGCATTGCCGCAGCTTATGGCGCGAGTGGACGGCCGGGCGACCCCTTTCGGTGTCCGTGTGGACCGCTCGTCGCCAGCTCGGCGAGGTGGCGGTATCGACGCCAACCGGATGCCGCCACCCCGCCGAGGTGGCGCGGACGGGCCAGAAAATGCCGCGAGGATGGGGTAGGAATGCGGCATGGCTGAGCGACCGCTGATGAAGCTGACGACCACGGTGCTGGACGCGCCGTCCGCAGAGGACCTGGCCGCGTTCTACGAGCGGCTGCTCGGCTGGATCCGGCACGAGGAAGAACCCGAGTGGGTCGTGCTCGCCCCGCCGGAGGGCGGCCACTGGCTGGCGTTCCAGGACGAGTCGGCCTACGTGCGGCCGGTGTGGCCGGCCGGTCCCGGTGACCAGCAGATGTCGGTCCACCTGGACATCAAGGTCGACGACCTGGAGGCGGCCGTGGCGTACGCGGTGTCGGTGGGCGCGACGCTGCCGGACTTCCAGCCGCAGGACGACGTCCGGGTGCTCCTCGACCCGGTGGGTCACCCGTTCTGCTTCTATCTCTGATGACCGGTGGCGCCACTCCGTCGGCTCGCGCGACCAGCCAGTACGCGACGACGACCGGCAACCTGACCGCCCGCATGGCGCTGCACTCCCGGACGAGTTGGCGGTTCCGGCCGTGGAGCCGATCCTGGCCTACATCGCCAGCATGATCGGGTCGCTCACCGCAGCGCAGGAGGCGGCGGCGCGGGAGGTGGTGGGCGCCCGCATCGACGCCGAGGGCGCCTTCCGGGTACGCAAGCACACCGTCCTGGTCAGCGCGGTGCGCGGCTCCGGCTGACGCGGATGAAGGACCGCCAGGCATCAGGTGTGAAGGTGAGCACCGGCCCGGTCGGGTCCTTGCTGTCCCGCACCCCGACCACACCGGCAAGGTTGTCCGCCACCTCGACACACTCGCTCTGGCCGCTGCGGGTGGACTTGCGCCAGACCGCGCCGATCAGCTCCACGACTCGACCACTTCCTTCATCAGCTCGATCGACTGCCGGCGGGACAGTGCCTCGCTTCGGACGCTCTCCCATCTGGACAGCAGGATAGCTACGTCCTCATCTTTGTCGATCACTGTTCCGCCGAGTTGGTTCTCCAGGTAGCCGAGCCAACCCCCGTCGGCGCCCCGAGCGAGGGTGAACGGCCCGGTCAGTCCGATATGCAGGCCCACGTCTGCCGGAATGATGTGAATCGCGATGTGCGGGTGGCTGCTCGCCTCAATCAGGTGCGCCACCTGCTGGCTCATCAACCCGCGAAAGCTCTCGTCGGCGCGGCGCAGGACGGTCTCCTCGATCACCGCGACGAACTTAGGTGGATCGGCGACGGCGAGCACTGCCTGCCGGTCGAGTCGGACCGCGAGCCGCCGTTCTGCTTCCTGCTCGGCGAGCATGTCGTCCGTGTCGCGCTCGGCGAGCGTGAGCAATGACATCAACAACCCACCCGTGCCCAGCACCTCGTCGGCGCGGCGCAGGAAGAACCGGTCCAGCGGCCGGTGACCCAGCTCGACCGCCGACACCTGGGAGCCGGAGAAGTGCACCAGTTTCCCGAACTCTTCCTGACTCAGCTCGGCCCGTAAGCGCAGCCGCCGCAGTTGTGTGCGGATCAACTCGGCGGTCGGCTCGTTCTCCACACGCCCTCCCCGGTCGGCCGCCGGTCTCCCGGCCCTTTCCCGGACCAGCCCCGACGACTTCCGAGCGTAGTGGCGTTCTCAGCAGACTGTCACGCATGAACCTTCCGGTACCCCGACTCGGGCCGTACCCCGATCGGCCGCGCCCCTACCCGCCGGGCCAGCCCGCCCACCTGCCAATCCGGCCGCTGTGGCTCTGCCGCGCCTGCGGCGGACCGTGGCCCTGCGCGCAGGCCCGCCTGCTGCTCAAGGCCGAGTACGCGGACCACCCGGTCGACATGGCCGTCTACCTGTCCGGGCTCTACCACGAGGCCACCCACGACCTGTTCCGCCTCAACCCGCAGGACGGGCCGACCCCGCGCGAGCTGTTCGAGAGGTTCGTCGGCTGGGGGCCTTACCGGCGCGGCGCCACCGATACGATGCCGGCGACATGACAGCGCCCGGGGACTTCGAGCTGACGACGGACGAGCTGCGCGAGGTGGCGCGGTACGCGGTCCGGCACGCCGAGGACGTCCTCCCGGTCTACGAGCGGGCGGTTCCCGGCGACGGCCGTCCCCGCGCGGCTGTCGAGGCGGCCTGGACGTTCGTGCGCGGTGCCGCCCGGACGAAACTCCAGCGGGTCGCGTCCCTGGAGGCGCACCGCGCCGCCCGGTCCGCTCCCACCGAGTCCGTGCGTCTGGCCGCCCGGGCCGCCGGTGACGCGGCGGCCGCCGCGTATCTGCACCCGATCGCGAAGGCCACCCAGGTCGGTCACATCCTGCGGGCCGCCGCCAACGCCGCGCGGGTCGCCGAACTGGAGGCCGGTGGCGACGAGACCGTGGGCGAGGCGGTGCTGGACCGGTACCGGCGGCTCGCCACACCCGTGTTGGTCGACGTGCTCCGCCGCTACCCGCCGGTGACCGGCGGCGGCGGCCGGGTCGCCCGGCTCATGAGCACCTTGGACCACGACCTACGCCAGGGCGGCGCCGGATCGGAGGCCGGGCCATGATCCTGCCGACGGTCCGCGATCCCCGGTTCATCACCAGCCGCCGGGGCGGGACGCTCACCGACGAGCACCACCACCTGCTGGCGCTCTGGGCGGCCACCTGCGCCGAGCACGTCCTCGGGCTGTTCGAGGCGGTCCGGCCGGACGATCCGCGTCCGCGCGAGGCGATCGAGCACGCCCGGGCCTGGGTGCGGGGCGAGGTGAAGATGATGCAGGCGCGGACGGCCGGTGGGCACGCCATGGGCGCGGCCCGGGACCTGCGCGGGGCGGCCCGCCACGCCGCGTACGCCGCCGGTCAGGCCGCCGTCGTGGCCCATGTCGCCGCGCACGAACTCGGCGCCGCCGCGTACGCGATAAAGGCGGTACGCGCGGCGGCGCCCGTCGGGCTCGGCGAGGCGGCCGGGCGTGACGAGTGCCGGTGGCAGCGCGACCGGCTCCCGGCGGAGATCCGTGACCTGGTCCTGGACGACCAGCGCCTGCGCAACGACATCTGCTGGTCGGTCTTCGACTGCTGACGCCGGCCGGAGCCGGTCGGGAAAGAGTCACCGGCGGCGGCAACCATGGCGTGGACAGGTGGCGTCTCGGAAGGCGTCACGCTGATGCACCACCTGACCCCAAGGACCGGCTCGTGTGGACCCTCTCCTGAATGAGTTCGACCTTTTCGTCCGAACTCGCACCGCCGCGTTACTGCGATCCGCCTACCTGCTGACCGGCGACCAGTACCTGGCCGAGGATCTCGTCCAGTCCGCGCTCGCCCGTACCCACCGTGCCTGGAACCGGTTGCACGAGACCGGCAACGCGGAGGCGTACACCCGGAAGATCATGTACCACCTCCAGGTCTCCTGGTGGCGGCGCCGCCGGGTGGCCGAGTCGATGCCGGGCGACATGCCCGAGCCGCGCGGAGGCGGCTCGGCCCCCGACCACGCCCAGCAGACCTCGCTCCGGCTGACCCTCCGGGCCGCGCTGGCCCGGCTGTCGGCCAAGCAACGGGCCGTGCTGGTCCTGCGGTTCTTCGAGGACCGCACCGAAGCCGAGGCCGCCGAACTACTCGGCGTGACCGTCGGCACCGTCAAGAGCCAGACGTTCAAGGCGCTGGCGAAGCTGCGCAGCGTGGCCCCGGAGCTCGCCGAGCTGTACGTCACGGAAGGAACCGCCCGATGAACCAGGACCGACTGCGTTTCGACCTGTCCGACCTGGCCGAGGAGGTCACCCCGGTCGACCTGCGGGACCGGGCGCTGCGTACCTCGCGGCGACTCGGCATCCAGCGGGCCGTCGCCACCTCCGCCGCCGCGCTCGTGGTGCTGGCCGCCGCGACCGGAACCGCACTGGCGATCCGGCCGAACAGCCAGGCGCCCGCACCCGCCGGGCCCTCGGTGACCGTCACCGCCCCGCCGGTCGAGCCGTCCCGTACGCCCTCCACCGACCCGTCCCGCACGACGTCGACCGCGCCCGACGGCACCACCGATGGTGGGTCCAGCGCCGCCGCGACGTTCGGGCGGATGGTCTACGGGCCGTCGCTGCTGCCGGACGGCACGTCCTCGACGAGCACCGTCCGTCTCCAGTCCTGGCGACCGGGCGGCGACCCGGTCCGCCTGCTCGGCGTCCCGTACGAGGCAGCGGTGCTCAACGTCGCGGTGTCGCCCGACGGAAAGCGGGTGGCGTGGGCCGACGAAGCCGGTGCGGTCTGGGTGTCGGACCTCGACGGCTCGGGGCGGCGCAAGCTCAGGGACGGCCTCGACAACCTGTGCTGGTCACCCGTCTGGTTGCCGAACTCGCAACAGCTCGTCGTGCGGGTGACCGCCGGCGGCGACACCGGCCTGCTGGACGCCTCCTCCGGGAAGTTCACCAAGGTCACCGGCCTCGACGGCTGTCACGCCGTGTTCGCGGCGAACGGAACGCTGGCGTTCGCCGACGGCTCCGACGGCACGATCGTCCTCACCGACCGGAACGGCAACGGGCGGCGGACGATTCCGGACCTGGGCACCAAGGGCAGCCGGTACGTCGCCTTCGACCTGTCCAGTCTCTCCCCGGACGGCCGGCGGATCGCGCTGTTCCGGATCGACCGCAGCGGCACGTACGGCGACGCGGCGCGGGACCTCGACGTCAACGCCGTGCTCGACACCCGCACCGGCAAGGAGGTGGCGCTGCCGCTGGAGGGGCGTCAACTGCGGCAGGTCTTCTTCCAGCCGGACGGGTCGATGGTGGTCCGGGTCCGCAGTGGTGACGGCTACACGGTGATCCTGGTGGACGCGGCGGGCAAGAAGCTCGCCGAGCGGGCGGAGCCCTCGGCGCTGCGGAACATGCAGATCGTCAACGCGCTCGGCTGAGCGACTCATCGGGGCGGGCCACCGGAAGGTGGCCCGCCCCTCGTCGTTCCAGCGCGGTCGAGGCGGTCGAACTTTTCTCGATCAGGCGGCAACCACGCAGAACGAAATCGACGTCTGGGAGTGCGTCAGAGACGCGCACCACCAACCCCCGAGGACCGAATCGTGAACGTCATCGTCACCACCGCCCGCGGACTGCGTACCGTCGCCGCCCTCGCCGCCGCCGCGTTCGTCGCCGTGGGTGTGAGCGCTTGCGGCGACGGCGGGTCCGAGCCGTCCGCTCCCGCAGCCGGGCAGTCGTCCGCCGTCGCACCGTCGTCCGCCGCACCGAGCCCGTCGGACGCCTCCTCCGCCGCACTGCCCGGCACCCGGTACTACCTGTCGTTCGGCGAGCAGGCCGCGGAGGTGCACGTGGTCAAGGGCGGCATCGACCGGGTGAGCGCCAGCGTCCCCTACGGCGGCGGCGACTGCGTCCGGAACACCATCACCATCTCCCCGTACGGCGAGCGGCTGGCCTGGGTGGAGGGGGGCGCTGGGGCGGAGGCCGGCGCGCTCGTGACCACCCGGATCGACGGCAGCGACCGGGCCACCATCGCGGCGGAGTCGCCCTTCTCCGGCAAGGCGCCCTGCGACGGCGGCGACCCGCTCGTGTGGAACACCGACGACCGGGTGCTGGTGCAGCAGGACGGCCACATGGCGCTCATCGACCTGAGCAGCCGCAAGCCCGCCGACGGCGACGCCGGCAACGAGACCCTGAAATGGTGGACGCCGGACGGCCGCAACTGGGCCGCCGTCTCCGAGGGTCGGCCGTACGCGACGACCGACCCGAAGGTGAGGTTCTACCGCTACACGCCGCCGGCGGTCCAGGCGGCCCGCTACGACGGCTGGCGGGTCCGCAGCGTCTCGGCGGACGGCCGGTACGTGGCCGTCGGCTGGATCAACAAGGACGAGACCCGCAACGACGGGAGCTTCGCGGTGGTCGACACCACCATCAGCAAGACCGTCGAGCTGCCCGGCGAGGGCGCGGTCCGCAGCATCCTGTTCAGCACCGACGGCACGGTGCTGGTCCGGCGCGACAGCGGTATCAGCGTCCTGGACAAGCGTTTCCAGCCGGTCGGGACCGTGACCGAGCCGGCCGGGCTGAGCGGGGCGGCGCTGCTGGCGTACGTGCCTGCCTGACGACGGGCGACGCGGGGCGGGTCACCGAGGGGTGGCCCGCCCCGCGTCGTTTCAGCGCAGGACGGTGATCGCCGCGTCCGCGCTGACCTGCTTCCACGGCACCAGCACCACGGTGCCGTCGCGTTCCAGCACCTTTGCGTCGCTGCCCTCGGTGCCGGCCGAACGCGGCGCCTCGGCCAGCACGTCCACCTTTCCGGTGGCCGGGTCGATCCGGACCAGCCGGGGGGCGAGATCCCGCCGGTCGCCCACCTCCCACGCCAGCACACCCTGATCGTCGAGGCGGATCAGTTCCACCTCGCTGTCGGTGTGCCCGGCCGACACCCAGCGCCGCTTCCCGGTGGCCAGGTCGATCGCCACCACCTGATTGGCCTGGCGCATCCGGTCGCCGACCGGAGAGGCTTCGGTGGGCAGGTAGAGCGTGTCCGCGTCGGCCAGGTACGGCCTGATCTCCGGCCCCTCGACCGTGTTGGAGCGGTTGACCGCGAGGTCGCTGAACCGCGTACCGTCGACGGGGTTGCCGAAGGTGGCCCGCTCCTTGCCGGCGGCGTCGCGCGCGACGAACGTCTCGCCGACCAGGCCGGGCAGGCTGACCAGCGGGTCGGCGCTCAGCACCCCGCCGCTCTGCTGCGCGGCCGGCAGGTCGCGCTTCCAGCGCGGCTTGCCGGTGGCCGGGTCCAGGCCGAGCAACGCTCCCCGGTCGCCGTCGCAGAGCGCGGTGACCACGGCCTGGTCCCCGGTGGCCTGCGCGTCGGCCAGGCGGCAGTCGCGGCCGGGCAGCAGCCGGTCGGCGTCGGCCTGCCACAGCCGCTTGCCGTCGGCCAGCGAGTACCCGAGGACGCTCTGGTCGCTGCGCACGACGACCTGCCCGTTCGTCACCGACAGGTCCGGCGCGGTGACCGTGGACCGGCCCTTGCGGCGTTCGACCGGGAACGTCGCCCGCCACGTCCGGGTGCCGCCGGCCGCGTCGAACCCGACGAGCGTGTCGCAGGACTCGGCGGATCCGAGCGCCACCACACCACGCCCCTCGGCCAGCGTCTGCGCCGCCGCGCACAGCGATGTCGCCTGTGGCGCGGGCACACCCCACGCCTGGGCGCCGTCGCCGAGCCGGTAGGCGATGATCCCGTCCGGCTGGGCCCGGACCACCGCGTCGCCGACCAGCCAGGCGCCGAACATGTCCTGCCCGTCGTACGTCTTCAGCCCGTTGCGCTGCAGTTCCGGGAAGTCGAGCACCCACGCGGTACGCAGCTTCCGCCCGTCGCCGTCACCGCCGCCGACCAGCCGGGACACGCCGTAGGCGGTGCCGCCCGCGACCGCCAGCACGGCCACCAGGCCACCGGCGACGAGCAACGCCAGGCGTCCGCGTTTCCCGGGCGCCGCGGGCGGCGGGGCCACCGGCGGCGGCCAGCCCGCCGGGGGGTACGCGGGGGGCGGCTGCTGCTGGTGCTGATACGTCATCAGTCGTCTCCGTTCCCGGTCAGCGCGCCTGCGCGCGGACGTAGTCAGCCCAGCCGGCCTGGAACTCGTCGAACGACACGCCGAGCACGTCCCGGGCGGCGCGGTCGGTCGGGGTGCCGGCGTAGACGGCCTCGACGAAGCGGAACAGCTTCGGCTCACCGTGCTTCTCGGCGAGGTGGTTCATCGCGGTGTGCCCGAGCCAGTAGTGGAAGCTCAGCCGGTCGGGGTTGTCCCACTCGCCGTTGCCGGGCAGCTTGCCGTTCCACCCGTTGCGGACCAACTGCCGGGCCGGCGCGGTGCGTTCGCTGGCGGTCAGCGGAAGGCCGCTGAAGGCGATGTACTCGGCGAAGCCCTCGACCACCCACTCGTCGAGCTTGTTGAACTCGTCCACGGCGGCCAGGTCGGTGCGGAGCGTCATCAGCGAGTGCGCGATCTCGTGCCGCAACACCATGCGGGCGTCGTTGTCGCCGCCGGAGCGGGTGAAGTAGCGATCGGTGGTGTCCACCACGATGCGGGTGCCGCCGATCGTGGCCTTGCCGTCCTTGCGCTCGGCCGCGACCATGCCCACCGAGAAGCCCGCCGCGGTGGCCTTCTCGGTGCCGATCCGGTAGAGCGAGGTCATCTCGTCCTTGCCCGCGGCGAACGTGACGACGAACTTGCCCGTCATCGGTTCGGGCGGCGCGTTGGCCCGCCACACGGCCAGGTTGTCCGTCACCGACCTGTCGACGGCCAGGGCGTACCGTACCGCCAGGTCGGCCCGGGCCGCGTCGGTGATGATCAGGGCGTACGCGGTCCGCTCGACATGGATCTCCTGCCACTTGTCCCACGGCCCGGGGTAGTAGACGGTCTTCGAGTCGCCGTTGCCGCCGGCCGGTGCGCCGGTCACAGCGGTGACCCGGATCGGCGCGTCCTTGCCGGCGCGGACGATCGTCCAGCGGTACCACTCGGCGACCGGGGCCAGGTCGAAGCCGTCCAACTGGTGCACGAACGAGACGTCGAGCTGGAACGTGACGCCCTGCCCGAACGCGTCGCTGGCGCGGCCCTGCTTCTCGACCGTCTCGTAGCGGGCCACCGACAGCGGCAACTTCGCCAGGTTGCGGAAGAGCTGGGTCTGCCCGGCGATCAGCTCCTCGCGGGCCGGGTCGAACGCGGCCAGGTAGCCGTCCAGGTCCTTCGCCGCCAGCGCCTTGCTGTGCCGGTCGAGCAGGGCGTTCAGCTCGGCGTCCGTGACGGTGACGCCGTTCGCGCCGGCTGCCGCCTTCGGCGCCGGGCCGTCCTCGTCGTCGCCGCGCAGGCCCAGCCCGACGCCGACCGCCGTGCCGGCGCAGACCGCCAGCGCGAGCGCGCCCGCCGCGAGACCGATCCATAGCCCTCGGCGGGACTTCGGCGCCGGGGGCGGCGGCGGCCCCCACGGGACCGGCTGCGCGGGCGGCGGTGCTCCGTACCGGGGGTCGGCGTTGCCGGGCGGCGGCCAGCCCGCCGCGGGAGGGTGCCCCTGCGTCATCTGGTTCCTCGCTCGTGCCGTGTGCGGGACCGGCCGGACGGTTCCGCGCGGCCGGACGACGGGAGCCATCATCCCCGGTCCGGACGACGGATTCTGCCCCGGCTGGCGTGTCTGGTCGATTCGTCCCCCGGGTGCCGCTCGTTGCAGGACGTCGAGACATCCGCCACGTCCGGCGTCCAGGGCCAGCGGGATCGGCCCGCGCGGTGACAGACTGTGCGATGCACTTCTGCCGGGACGTCTGAGGGAGGCGCCGTGCGCTGGCGCAGCTACGTGGCGGTGGGCGACAGCTTCACCGAGGGCATGGACGACGCGTATCCGGACGGCAGCTACCGGGGCTGGGCCGATCTGGTCGCCACCCGTCTCGCCGCCGAGGCCGGACCCGACTTCGGGTACGCCAACCTGGCCATCCGGGGCCGGCTGTTCCCGAACGTGGTGGCCGAGCAGGTGCCGTCCGCGCTGGCCATGAAGCCCGACCTGATCAGCTTCGCGGCCGGTGGCAACGACGTGCTGCGCCGCAGCTTCGACCCGGACTCGTTCGTCCCCCGCTTCGACTCGGTCGTGCAGCGGCTGCGGTCCGTTGGCAGCGACGTGGTGCTGTTCCGGTTCGCCGACGTGATGTCCCGGCTGCCCGGCCAGCGGATGATGGCCCCGCGCGTGGCGTTGCTCAACCGGGTGGTGGGCGAGGTGGCCGAGCGGCACGGCGCGATCCTGGTCGACCTGTACGCCGACGACACGTACCTCAACCCGCTGCTCTGGAGCACCGACCGGATTCACCTCTCCGCGGAGGGCCACCGCCGGGTCGCCGCCCAGGTGCTCACCGCGCTCGGCGTCGGCTGCGACGAGGAGTGGCTGCTGGTCCCGCCGCACCCGGCGCCCAGCCCGTGGATGGCCGCCCGTGCCGCCGATCTGCGCTGGGCCGGCAAGCACCTCGCGCCGTGGCTCAAGCGTCGGCTGACCGGGCGGTCCTCCGGGGACTTCCTCACCGCCAAGCGGCCGGTGCTCGGCCCGGTCGACGCCGACTGAGCGTGCGTACCGTCCACGCCGCCGACCTGCTGCGGCTGACAGCCGACGACCCGCCCCGCGCCGGGTTGGCCGTCGTGGTCGCCGGTGACCGGGTCGAGGCGATCGTGCCGACGGCCGAGTTGTCCGGCGCGTACCCCGGGGTGCGGGTGCGGCGGTGGGCCGGCACTCTCGGGCCGGCGCTGGTGCACGACGGCCCGCTGCCCCCGGCGCCCACGCCCCGCGAGCGGGTGCACGCGCTGTTCCGGCTCGGCGTCGCCGCGGTGGTCGAGGAGCACGTCACCGATCCGGCGCTGCGGGCCGCCGCCGCCCGCAACGACGTGGCGGTGCTGCCCAGCGTGCGGCCGCCCGCGCTGGTGGCCGGCGGGCGGGCCGACCTCGCCGTGTTCGGTCCGGACGGCTCCTGCCTGGCCACAGTGGTCGCCGGGCGTCTGGTGCACCGCCGCGCCTGACCCCCGCCGGACGGCTCGACCTTCACCGCCGATCGTCCGATGTGCTACCTCGCCGGGCTATTGGGATCGTCCGATGTCCGACCGGATGGATAGCATCCGCTGCCCCCGTCGATCGAGCACGGGGCGACATCAGGGAAAGGGTGGATGGGGTTTGACCCTCACGCCTGACAGAAATCGACGTCGAAACGGCCGGCGAGGTCTGCTCGCCGCCGCGCTGTCGATTGTGACCGTGGCCGGAACGGTGACCGCCACCGCGGCGCCGGCCGCCGCGTACGACATCCGCTACGAGATCGTCGAGGGCTGATCGCCTGATCGCACCGGCCCCACCACCTTTCGCGAGGTGGTGGGGCCGGTGTCACATCCGTCGCCCCGGATCCGGCGTACCTTGGGGATCATGCCTGTGCCGAGCGATCCGCATCCCCGCCTCCAGTCGTACGCCGACCCGCAGCGCCTGGTCACCACCGAGTGGCTGGCCGAGCACCTGGGCGACGAAGGGCTCGTGGTGGTCGAGTCCGACGAGGACGTGCTCCTCTACGACACCGGCCACATCCCCGGCGCCGTCAAGGTCGACTGGCACACCGAACTCAACGACCAGGTCACCCGCGACTACCTGGACGCCGCGAGCTTCGCCGAGATGTGCGCGGCCAAGGGCATCGGGCGGGACGACACCGTCGTCTTCTACGGCGACAACTTCAACTGGTGGGCCGCGTACGCCCTCTGGGTCTTCACGCTCTTCGGTCACCCCGACGTGCGGCTGCTCGACGGCGGCCGGCAGAAGTGGATCGCCGAGGGACGGGAACTGACCCGGGACAAGGTGAGCCGGCCCCGCGCCTCGTACCCGGTGCCGGAGCGGAACGACGCGCCGATCCGCGCGTACCGGGAGCAGGTCATGGACCACGTGGCGGCCGGCCGGCCGCTGGTGGACGTGCGTTCACCGGGCGAGTACACCGGCGAGATGCTGCACATGCCGGACTACCCGCAGGAGGGCGCGCTGCGCGGCGGGCACATCCCGGGCGCGGTGAGCAAGCCGTGGAAGTCCGCCGCGAACGACGACGGCACGTTCAAGTCCGCCGACGAGCTGCGCGCCATCTACGCCGACCAGCTCGGGCTGAGCCCGTCCGACGACGTGGTGGCGTACTGCCGGATCGGCGAGCGGTCCAGCCACACCTGGTTCGTGCTGCACCACCTGCTCGGGTTCCCGCAGGTACGCAACTACGACGGCTCGTGGACCGAGTGGGGCAACCTGGTCCGGGCCCCTGTCGTGAGGGGCGACCAGCCCGGCGGCCTGACCCGCTGAGCGTCCCGGCCGGTCCCGCCGTCACCGCGCGGTGGGACCGGCCGCGTTCCGGGTCGGTCAGCGGGCGGCGATCGACAGTCGGCCCGGGACGTCGCTCGCCACCCAGTCGACAGCGCCGGTCTCCGGCCGCCACCGGGCCAGCCCGGCGTCGTAGTGGAACAGCAGCGCGCCGTCGGCGGTCCAGCCGTACACCTCGCAGCACCCCTTCGCCCGGTCCTCGCGGCCCAGGTCGAGCAGGCGGGTCACCGCCCCGGTCCGGGCGTCGAGCACCGCCACGCCCTCGGCGCCGATCGTCGTGCCGGCGGCGCCCGCGGTGGTGGTCCACCCGGCCTGCCCGATCCGGTCGCCGCGCTGCCAGCCCCGCCCGTAGACCTCGTTCACCTGGTAACCGGGGGGAAGCTCCCCGGTGGTCACCGGCCGCCGCTCCGGCGCGCGCCGGCCCGACCGGATCACCGGCATGGCGTGGTCGTCCCGATTCCGGATCCACCACCGGATCGCGAGCACGTACCGCTCCGGCCCGGTGCTGCTCGCCGGGGACGCGGCGCACGTGCACAGCCCCGCCGGTGGGCAGGGGATGAACCTCGGCCTGCGGGACGCGGTCGCCCTCGGCGACGCGCTCGCCGCCGGCCCGCAGGCCCTCGACGGGTACGCCGCCGATCGCCGTCCCCTCGCCGAGGAGGTGCTCGGTTTCGCCGCCGGGCTGACTCGGCTCGCCGCCGTCCCACCGGCCGTGCGACCGCTGCGGAATCTGCTGCTCCGGGTGGTCTCCGCGCTGCCGCCGGCCCGCCACCGTATCGCCGTCCGCCTGGCCGGCTTCGAACCCACTCCCTCCCGCCCTCGTCCTTGACCTCGCTGATCTTGCAGTGGCGGCCCCTTCGCCGTTCCTTGTGTACGCCCTTGCCCGGGCGAAAAGTGCAAGATCGCGGGGAGTTGGGGCGAGGGTGAGACGGGACGGACACTGTCGGCGCTGACCGGTACGGTGAGCGCCGAAATCCGAACCGGGAGCGCGATTGGACCGCACCTTCCAGGTCGACCTCCGTGGCGTGGTCGACCTGCTCAGTCATCACCTCTACGGCAGTCCGCGGGTGTACGTGCGCGAGCTGCTCCAGAACGCCGTCGACGCGATCACCGCGCGCCGCTCCGCCGAGCCGAAGGCCCCGGCCCGGGTCCGCATCGAGCCGCCGGAGCTGACCGGCGACGGCACACTGCGCGTGCACGACACCGGCATCGGCCTCACCGAGGCGCAGGTGCACGAGCTGCTCGCCACCATCGGCCGCAGCTCCAAGCGCGACGAGCTGGGCTTCTCCCGGCACGAGTTCCTCGGCCAGTTCGGCATCGGCCTGCTCTCCTGCTTCCTGGTCGCGGACGAGATCCGGGTGGTCACCCGGCACGCCGACGAGCCCACTGTGCTCTGGACGGGCTGGTCCGACGGGCGGTACGCGGTGCGCCTCGCCGAACCGGAGCAGGCCCGGGACGAGCCCGGCACCACAGTCACGCTGGTGCCCCGGCGCGACGCCGACCAGTGGCTCGGCGTACCCACCGTCACCGAGCTGGCCCGTCTCTACGGCGGCCTGCTGCCGGTCGACATCCGGGTCGGTGACACGCCGACCACCGCCGGCCCGCCGCCCTGGCCGACGACGCCCGGAGCGCCGGTCGACCGCGTCGCCCTCCATCGGTACGCGCAGGAACTGCTCGGGGTCGTCCCGTTCGACGTGGTGCCGCTGTCGGTGCCGGAGGCCGGCCTGACCGGCGTGGCGTTCATCCTGCCCACAGCGGTGAACCCGGCCGCCCGGACCGGGCACCGGGTCTACCTGAAGCGGATGCTGCTCAGCGAGCACGCCGACGGGCTGCTGCCCGAGTGGGCCTTCTTCGCGCACTGCGTGATCGATGCCGGCGAGCTGCGTCCCACCGCCAGCCGCGAGGCGCTCTACGAGGACGCGCTGCTCACCTCCGTCCGGGAGGCGCTCGGCGACCAGATCCGGGGCTGGCTGGTCCGGCTGGCGAAGCACGACCCGCGCCGGCTCGGCGAGTTCCTCCAGGTGCACCACCTCGGGGTCAAGGCGCTGGCGATGCACGACGACGAGATGCTGCGGCTGGTCGACCAGTGGTGGCCGATGGACACCAACGTCGGCACGATGACGCTCGCCGAGTTCCGGCAGCGCCACGGCGTGCTCCGGTACGCCGCCAGCCTGGACGAGTTCCGCCAGCTCGCCGCAGTGGCCGCCGCGCAGGACCTGGCCCTGGTGAACGGCGGTTACACGTACGACACCGAGCTGATCGAGCGGCTGCCCACCGTGGATCGCTCGGTGCTGATCGAGCGGTTGGAGCCGAGCGACCTGACCACCCGGTTCGAGATCCTCGACTCGGCGACCGAGCTGGCCCTGCGGCCGTTCCGCACCGCCGCGCAGCGGGCCCTCGAACGGCTCGGCTGCGAGGTGGTGATCCGGGCGTACGACCCGGTCTCGCTCCCCGCGCTCTACCTGGTGTCCCGCTCGGCGGCGTTCCACGACCAGCTCGTCGCCAGCCGCGACAAGGCCGATGAGTTGTGGGGCGGGGTGCTCGACGCGCTCGCCGCCACGGCCCCGCCGGACCGCCCGCAACTGGTGCTCAACCACCGCAACCCGCTGGTGCGCCGGGTCACCACGCTCGCCGACCCGGAGCTGGTCGGGCTGGCCGTCGAGGCGCTCTACGGGCAGGCGCTGCTGCTCGGGCACCACCCGATCCGGGCGGCCGACGCCGCACTGCTGAACAGTTCCTTCCTCGGCCTCCTCGGCCGGGCCGTACCGGGAGAGACCCGTGACTGACGACGACCTCTGGCGCATGCACCACGAGATCGAATCCATGCCGTACGGCCCGGGGCAGATCGCCGCGCTGGAGCAGTTGCTGCGCCGCGCCGACGCGGGCGACGACCGGCACCTCGCCTTCGCCGCCCGGATCATGGGCACCACCGCGTACGTCTACGGCGGCGAACCGGCGAAGTCCTTCGTCACGTTCTCCTGGTGCCTGTCCGAGTACGACAAGGATCCGCAGCCCTACCACCAGCGCTACACGCACCAACTGCTGTGGTTCTTCAAGTACATGGTCAACGCCATGGTGAAGTTCCCGGAGCTGCCGCTGGACCGGACGTACGCGGTCCTCGACGACATGGAACGGCGCTACCGCGAGTCCGGGCACTCGCTCCAGGCGGTCTACAAGCACCGCTACCTGGTGGCCGCGCACCTGGGCGACGAGGAGGCGGCGGACGGGTGGTACCGCAAGTGGATGACCACGCCCCGCGACGCACTCTCCGACTGCGCCGGCTGCGACCCGACCACGCAGGTCACGCACCTGGTGCGGCTCGGTCGCCACGAGGAGGCGGTGGCGCTGGCCGAGCCGGTGCTCGCCGGCCGGCTGACCTGTAACGAGCAGCCACAGGGGATCCTCACCGCGCTGCTCACGCCCTACCGGGAGACCGGCCGGACCGACGCCGCGCGGGACGCGCACCGGGAGGCGTACCGGCGGGTGCGCGGACACCTCGCCGACCTGTGGGACATCGCCGACCACATCGAGTTCTGCACCGTCACCGGCAACGAGGCGCGCGCGTTGGAGCTGGTCGAGCGGCACCTGGACTGGCTGGACCGGGCGCCCACCCCGGCCGCCGCGATGCACTTCGCGGCCGCCGCCTCGGCGGCGCTGCGTCAGGTGCCGGCCGAGCTGACCGTGCACCGCCGCGCCTCCGGTGAGCGGCCGGCCGCGGACGTGCCGGCGGGCGCGCTCGCCGACGAGCTGGCCGGTACGGCGACGGCGCTGGCCGAGCGCTTCGACGCGCGCAACGGCACCACGCACCAGTCCGGGGTGATCGCCCGCAAGCTGGCGGCCGGGCCGGTCGGCGAGCACCTGCCGCTCTCCGCGAGCATGCGTCGCCCGGCGGTGCCCGCCCCGCGTACCGGCTCGGACGCTTCGGTGGCCGTCGCGCAGCCGGTCGCCGTGCCCGCCGACGCCGGTGCCGACGAGTTGCTGGGGCTGGCGGAGGACTACTGGCGCACCAACCGCCGGGACGGTCTGGGCGCCGCGTTGCACGCGTACGACAAGCGGTTCGGCGACGCCGACGTGCCCGCGAGCACCCGGGCCTGGCGGCTGGAGCTGCGGGCCGGTGAACTGTCCCAGGACGACGACGGCGTGCCGGCGGCGATCGCTGTCAACCAGGAGGCGCTCGCCGCATGGCGGGACGTGCCGGATCCGCTGCGCGAGCAGGTGGTGGCCGGGCGGCTCGGTGTGCTGCTCAGCATGGTCGACGAGAGCGCGGACGAAGGGCTGGCTCTGGCCCGGGAGTCGGCCGAATACCTGACCGCGAACGGCGAACCGCGCGACCGGGCCGCGGGCTGGGACCGGCTCGCCCTGGCCCACGTGCACCGCGGGCGGTGGGCGGAGGCGCTCGACGCGCTCGACCGGGCCGAGCCGGACGCCGACGCCGATCCGTGGCTGGCCGGCCGGGTCGCGCTGCACCGCACGCACGTGCTGGAACAGTTGGAGCGGGCCGAGGAGTTCCGGGACGCGGCGGCGCGGTCCCGCCGGCTGGCGGGCGAGCTGGGCGACACCGACATGCTCATCGGCGCCTGCCTGGCGTACGCCCGAGCCGCCGACGATCCGGCCGACGCGGTGGCCGCGTGTGACGAGGCGCTGTCGGTCGCCCCGCCCGGCGTCCACCTGCCGCTGCGGGTGACCCGGGGCCGGGCGCTGATGGCCGCCGACCGGGCCGGCGAGGCGGTGGAGGATCTGGCCGAGGCGGTCACCCTCTGCGTCGAGCAGGGGCTCGACGGCGACGCGCTGCTGCGCTGGGAGCTGGCCGAGGCGTACCGGGTGGCCGGGCGGCTCACCGAGGCCGCCGAGGTGGCCGAGGAGGCGGTGCTCGGGCTCGACCGGGCCGGCGCGCAGGCCGAGGCGGACCGGTGCCGGCACCTGCTGGCCGGCATCTACGCGGGGCTGGGCGAGACGGACCTGGCGCTCACCGCGCTCGACAAGCTGGCCGAGAACCTGGACGGGCCGGACAACCTCCCCCATCGGGCGCAGGTGCTCGAAGAATCAGGTGGCCTGCTCTACGACGCCGACCGGGACGCCCTGGCCGCGCAGCGGTTCGCCGCGGCGGCGACCGCCTGGCGGCTGGCCGGCTATCAGGTGGACGAGCTGCGGTCCCGGCGGCGGGAACTGCTAGCCCTGCACTGGTCCGGCGATCTGCCGGCCGCGGTGGCCGCGATCGACCGGGTGGACGAGGCGGCGGCCGCGCTCCCGGGCGGGGCCGACGAGCCGCCGGTGCTCACGTACGAGCGGGCAATGGCCGCCGACGCGGTGGCCCGGGTGCTGATCGGCGAGGACCGGATCACCGCCGCCCTGGACCGGGTGGACGGCGTGCCGGAGCGCCTGCGGTCGATCGAGGCGTTCGGCGAGGCGGCGCAGGTCGAGGTGCTGACCGGTGAGCTGCTGCTGCGCGACGGCCGGCCGGAGCAGGCCGAAGGACTGCTGCGCCCGGTCCTCGCCGGGCTGCCCGCCGGTTCCCGCCCGGCCACGCAGGCCGCCTGGCTGCTGGCCCGGGCGCTCGACGAGCAGGGCCGGGAGGCCGAGGCGGCGAAGGTCCGCGCCGAACACGGCATCGAGGAGGACTGAGACGGCGAGCCGGGGCAACAGTCCACCGCGGCTGCCCCGGCTCGTACGCGAGGTCTAGGCTGGGCCGGTGGCGGTGGAACAGCAGGCACGGGGGGCGGCGGGTGCGGCCCGGCGGCGGTCCCGGCGGGACGAGATCCTGGAGATCGCGGTCGGCCTCTTCGCGGCGCGCGGCTACCACGGTGTGTCGATGGACGACATCGGCGCGGCGGCCGGGGTCACCGGGCCGGCGCTCTACCACCACTTCGCCGGCAAGGAGGCGATGCTCGCCGCCGCGCTGATCCCGGTGAGCGAGGGGTTGCTCGCGGGCGGGCGGGAACGGGCCGCCGCCCATCCGGGCGATCCGCGTGCCGCGTTGGAGTCGTTGATCGATTTCCATGTCGACTTCGCGCTGGCCCATCCGGCGGTGATCGCGTTGCACCTGCACGAGCTGGACCGCCTCCCGGACGAGCCGCGCCGCCGGATCCGCCGGCTCCAGCGGATGTACGTCGAGGAATGGGTCACCGTGCTGACCGCGCTGCACCCCGGCCTGCCCGACGGCGCGGCCCGGGTGCTCGCCCACGCGGCGTTCGGCCTGATGAACTCGACCCCGTTCCTCGGCGGGGAGGTGGACCGCCGGCGCCGTGCCGAACTGCTGCGCGGCGCGACCCTCGCGGCCCTGCTCGCGCCCACCGATCCGGCCTGACACGCCGCGCGCACCTTAACGCGTGTTAAGAAGAGACCCCGGCTTTGCGTCGAGAAGGGGTCATGTCCGTGCAGAAGATGATCGAATCGTTGTTGGTCGCGAATCGGGGGGAGATCGCGCGGCGGATCATTCGTACCGGCAGGCGGCTCGGGATCCGGACGATCGCTGTCCACTCGGAGGCCGACGCCGGCCTGCCGTTCGTGACCGAGGCCGACGAGGCGGTCTGTGTCGGCCCGGCCAACCCGGCGCAGAGCTACCGCAACGTGGAGGCGATCCTCGACGCCGCCCGTAGCACCGGCGCGCAGGCGATCCACCCCGGCTACGGCTTCCTGTCCGAGAACGCGGACTTCGCCCGTACCGTCGAAGGGGCCGGCCTGATCTGGGTCGGGCCCGGCGCGGACGCGATCAGCGCGATGGGCGACAAGATCAATGCCCGGAACCTGATGGCGGCGGCCGGTGTCCCGGTCGCGCCCGGCACCACCGAACCGGCGACCGACCTGGCCGCGGCGGTGGCCGCCGCGGAGATCGGCTACCCGGTGATGGTCAAGGCCGCCGCTGGTGGCGGCGGCATGGGCATGGGCGTGGCGGCCGACGAGACGGCGCTGCGCACCGAGTACGACAAGGTCCGCGCGTTCGCCGAGCGGATGTTCGGCGACGGGTCGGTGCTCATCGAGCGGTACTTCCCCCGGGTGCGCCACGTCGAGGTGCAGATCCTCGGCCTGGCCGACGGCCGGGTGGTGGCGCTCGGCGAGCGGGAGTGCTCGGTGCAGCGGCGTAACCAGAAGCTGGTCGAGGAGTCGCCGTCCCCGGCGGTCTCGCCGGAGCTGCGCGAGCGGTTCCTGGCCGCGGCGGTACGGGCGGGCGAGGCGGTGGGTTACCGCAACGCGGGGACCGTCGAGTGTTTGCTGGTCCCGCGTGAGCGGGATTTCAAGGGCGACAGCTCCCTCGTCGAAGAGTTCTTCTTCCTGGAGATGAACACGCGGCTGCAGGTCGAGCACCCGGTCACCGAGTACGTCTACGGCGTCGACCTGGTCGAGGAGCAGCTGCGGGTGGCGTCCGGCCTGGCACCGACGTTCGACCCGGACGCGCTCACCCCGCGCGGTCACGCCATCGAGCTGCGGATCAACGCCGAGGACCCGAAGCGTTTCCTGCCCGGTCCGGGCACGATCTCCACCTGGAACGAGCCGACCGGCGCCGGTGTGCGTGTCGACTCCGGCTACGTCGCCGGCAACACCGTCACGCCGTTCTACGACAGCCTGATGGCCAAGCTGATCGTCAGCGGCGCGACCCGCGAGGAGGCGGTCGAGCGGGCGCGGGCGGCGGTCGCCCAGTTCGAGATCGCCGGCCCGAAGTGCAACCTGCCGTTCTTCGCCGAGCTGCTGGAGAACCAGGAGTTCCTCTCCGGCGACTACGACACCGGCATCGTCTCCCGGATGCGCTGACGCCACCCGGTGTCACGCTTGAACCAAGTGAGGTGAACCTGATGGCGCAACGTCCGGAATCCGTGAGCATCCGTGAGGTCGGTCCCCGCGACGGCCTCCAGAACGAGGAGCCCATCCCCACCGACGCCAAGGTGCGGCTGCTCGACGCGCTGTCCCGTACCGGGGTCCGGCGCATCGAGGCCGTCTCCTTCGTCCACCCGAAGGCGATCCCGCAGATGGCCGACGCCGACGAGGTGTGGCAGCGGGCGGAGAAGGTCGACGGGGTGCGCTACTCCGCGCTGGTGCCGAACACCCGGGGCGCGCAGCGGGCGCTGGCGGCCGGCTTCACCGAGATCGAGGTGGTGGTCTCGGCCAGCGACACGCACAACCGCCGCAACGTCAACCGTTCCACGGACGAGTCGCTCGACGACATCGCCGAGCTGATCGACCTGCTGCACGGCGCGGGCGCCACCGCCGAGGTGATCGTGGCGACCAGCTTCGGCTGCCCCTACGAGGGTGACGTCGACCCCCGCCGGGTCGCCGCGATCGTCGATCGCGTCGCCCGCGACGGCGCGGACCGCGTCGCCTTCGGCGACACCACCGGCATGGGTACGCCGCGGCGGGTCCGCGAACTGGTCACGGCGGTCCGGGACCGTAACGCCCACCTGCCGGTGCTGCTGCACTTCCACAACACCCGGGGCACCGCCCTGGCGAACATGCTCACCGCTATGGAGCTGGGCGTCACCGAGTTCGACGCCAGCGTCGGCGGTCTGGGCGGCTGCCCGTACGCCCCGGGAGCCAGCGGCAACCTGGCCACCGAGGAGGCGGTGCACATGCTGCACGACATGGGCATCGACACCGGCATCGACCTGGATGCCCTGATCGAGGCCGCCGAACTGGCGGAAACCCTGGTGGGCAAGAAGCTCCCGTCCGGAGTCCTCCGAGCCGGCCCTCGCACCCGCCTGACTCCCCTTCCGACCTGACCCTCCCCGCCGCCCTCGCCCCTCCCCACCCCGTTGATCAAGAAGTTTGTGTCCTCGTTCGGGTGCCCGGAGGACACGAACTCCTTGACCACGGGAGTGGATGAGTGGGTGGAGTGGGCGGGGGCCAGCGGGTCGCCGGGAGGGGCGGCGTTGGGGTAGCCTAACGATCGTTCAGGTCGGTGGCGCCCTGCGCGGGCGGTGGCAACGGGAGTCGGCGTGACGCTCGATGGTGAGGCTCTGGAGCAGCTACGCAAGCGCGCCCGCGCCGGCGGCGCGGACAAGTACCACGCGGCCAACGCCGCGAAGGGCAAGCTGTTCGCCCGTGAGCGCGTGGCCTACCTGGTCGACGAGGGCTCCTTCGTCGAGGACGGGCTCTACGCCAACGCCATGGCCGACGGGCTGCCCGCCGACGGCGTGGTCACCGGCACCGCCACCATCGACGGGCGCCCGGTCTGCCTGATGGCCAACGACTCCACGGTCAAGGCCGGAAGCTGGGGCGCGCGTACCGTCGAGAAGATCATCCGGATCATCGAGCGGGCGTACGCGACCGGCGTCCCGATGGTCTACCTGGTCGACTCGGCCGGCGCCCGGATCACCGACCAGGTCGACCTGTTCCCGGGGCGGCGCGGCGCCGGCAAGATCTTCTGGAACCAGGTCCGCGCCTCCGGCTCGATCCCGCAGGTCTGCGCGCTGTTCGGCCCGAGCGCGGCGGGTGGGGCGTACATCCCGGCGTTCTGCGACGTGGTGGCCATGGTGGACGGCAACGCCAGCATGTACCTCGGCTCCGACCGGATGGTCGAGATGGTCACCGGCGAGAAGACCACGCTGGAGGCGATGGGCGGCGCGAAGGTGCACTGCGCCGAGTCCGGCGTGGGTCACTTCCTCTGCAAGACCGAGAACGACGCGCTCGACGTGGTGCGGACCTACCTGTCGTACCTGCCGTCGAACTGGAAGCAGGACCCGCCGGCCGCCGAGGCGGTGGCCGCGCCGGAGAAGGCCGACCTGGCCGCGCTGGTCCCGGCCAGCGAGCGGCAGGCGTTCGACATGCGCCGGTACGTCAAAGGGCTGCTCGACGAGGGCAGCTTCTTCGAGATCCAGGCGCTCTGGGCCAAGGAGTTGACCATCGGGTTCGGCCGGCTGAACGGCGAGGTCGTCGGCGTGATCGGCAACAACTCGATGTTCAAGGGCGGCGTGCTCTTCGTCGACTCGGCCGACAAGGCGACCCGGTTCGTGCAGCTCTGCGACGCGTTCAACGTGCCGCTGCTGTTCCTCAGCGACGTGCCCGGGTTCATGGTCGGCAGCGCGGTGGAGAAGCAGGGCATCATCCGCCACGGCGCGAAGATGATCACGGCGATCTCCGAGGCGACCGTACCCAAGATCTGTGTGGTGGTCCGCAAGGCGTACGGCGCGGGTCTGTACGCGATGGCCGGCCCCGGCTTCGAGCCGGACGCCACGATCGCGCTGCCCACCGCGAAGATCGCGGTGATGGGCGCGGAGGCCGCCGTCAACGCGGTCTACGCCAACAAGATCGCCGCCATCGAGGACGAGGCCGAGCGGGCCGCGTTCGTGGCCGCGAAGCGCGAGGAGTACGAGCGCGACATCGACGTGGTCCGCCTCGCCAGTGAGCTGGTGGTGGACGCGATCGTCGAGCCGCACGAGCTGCGCGTCGAGCTGGTACGCCGGTTCGCCGCCGCGCGCGGCAAGGAGCGGCACTTCTCCCGGCGCCGGCACGGCGTCACCCCGGTCTGACCGACCCACGCACCGGCGTCACGAGCGCCCGGCCCGTCCGCACCGCCGTCCCACCAGGAGGATCAGATGGACTTCCGGCTCAGCGACGAACAGGAGGCGCTGCGCTCCAGCGTGCGGGAGTTCGCCCGCGACGTGGTCGCGCCCACCATCGCCGAGCACTACGAGCGGCACACCTTCCCGTACGAGATCGTCCGTCAGATGGGGAAGATGGGCCTGTTCGGTCTGCCCTTCGCGGAGGAGCACGGCGGCATGGGCGGCGACTACTTCGCGCTGTGTCTCGCGCTGGAGGAGCTGGCCCGGGTGGATTCCAGCGTGGCGATCACGCTGGAGGCGGCGGTGTCGCTCGGCGCGATGCCGATCTACCGGTTCGGCACCGAGGAGCAGAAGGAGCGGTGGCTGCCGAAGCTGCTCAGCGGTGAGGCGCTGGCCGCGTTCGGGCTCACCGAGCCGGGCACCGGGTCGGACGCGGGCGGCACCCGGACGCGCGCGGTCCTGGACGGCGACGAGTGGGTGATCAACGGCTCGAAGGCCTTCATCACCAACTCCGGCACCGACATCACCGCGCTGGTCACCGTCACCGCCGTCACCGGTACGCGGCCGGACGGCGGCAAGGAGCTGTCCACGATCATCGTGCCGTCCGGCACGCCCGGCTTCACCGTCGCGCCCGGCTACTCGAAGGTCGGCTGGACCGCCTCGGACACGCACGAGCTGACGTTCGACGACTGCCGGGTGCCGGCGGCCAACCTGCTCGGCGAGCGTGGCCGGGGCTTCGCCCAGTTCCTGCGCATCCTGGACGAGGGACGGATCGCCATCGCGGCGCTCGCCGTCGGCCTGGCCCAGGGCTGCGTCGACGAGTCGATCAAGTACGCGAAGGAGCGCCAGGCGTTCGGTCAGCCGATCGGCAACTACCAGGCCATCCAGTTCAAGATCGCGGACATGGAGATGAAGGCCCACACCGCACGGCTGGCCTACTACGACGCGGCGGCCCGGATGCTCGCCGGTGAGCCGTTCAAACGTCAGGCGGCCATCGCCAAGCTGCACGCCAGCACCGTCGCGGTGGACAACGCCCGCGAGGCGACGCAGATCCACGGCGGGTACGGCTTCATGAACGAGTACCCGGTCGCCCGCTTCTGGCGTGACTCCAAGATTCTGGAGATCGGTGAGGGCACCAGCGAGGTGCAGCGCATGATCATCGCGCGCGACCTCGGTATGTGACATTCACCCGCGTCCTCGTCCTGTCGGATAACGGCGGTGGACGGTCGGGTGGTTGACGATGGGCTGTGGAGCGTCGGACTCCATCCGTACTCTTCGTGGCCATGACTCCGGATCATGACCGTGCGCGGGGCCCGGGCGGTCGCGCCGGTCTGTCCGAACTGTTACGCGGGCACCGGCTCGCCGTCGGCCTGACCCAGGCCGAGCTGGCGGACCGGGCCGGCGTGGGCGTACGGACGGTCCGCGACCTGGAACGGGGACGCGCCACCCGGCCCCAGCGCACCACCGTCGACCTGCTGGCCGACGCGCTCGGTCTGACCGCTGAGCGGCGGCGGGAGTTCGTGGACACCGCCCGGCCCGCGGCACTCCGCCCGCCCGCCACGGGTGCCACCGACGATCCGCCGGTCGCGCTGCCCCAGCCCGTACCGCTGCTGGGCCGCGAGCGGGACGTGGCGGAGGTGTCCGGCCTGCTCGACGCGTACCCCGTGGTGAGCCTGGTGGGGCTCGCCGGGGTGGGCAAGACCGCGCTGGCCGTCTCGGTCGCGCACGTGGTGGCGGCCCGGCATCCGGCGGGCGTGGCCGGGGTGCTCGTGGGCGAGGGCTCGGACACCGCCGACGTGCTCGCCGCGTCGACCTCGATGTTCGGCGTGAACCGGCTGGCCGACCTCGCCTGCAGGATCGGCGACCGGCGGGCGTTGCTGGTCGTCGACGCCGTGGACCGGGCGCCGGACGCGGTGGCTGGGGCACTGCGTGCGCTGACCGCCGCCGCGCCGACGCTGCGGGTGCTGGTGACCGGCCGCCGCCCGGCCGGCCTGCCCGGCGAGCTGGTCCGGCCGGTCGCGCCGCTCGACGTGCCACCGGCCGGCGTCGAACCCGCGTACGCCGCCGACCTGGACCGCTGGCCGGCAGCAGCGCTGTTCGCCGCCCGGCTCGCCCAGGTCCGCCCGGAACCACCCACAGCGGCCGAGCTGCCGGCGCTCGCCGCGCTCGTGCGCCGGCTCGGCGGACTGCCGCTGGCCATCGAGCTGATGGCGGCACGGGGACGCATCCTCGACGTCGTCGAACTGCTCGACCGCTACGGCGACCGCGTCCTGGACCTGACCGGCGTACGCCCCGGCTGGGAGCCCGCCGACCCGTCCGCCGGCACGGTGACGCTGCGCGACGCGGTGGCGACCAGCTATCACTCGCTCGCGTCCGCCGACCGGACGGCGCTGCGGTGGCTGTCCGCGTTCCGTAACCGCTGGTCGGTCGAGCTGGCCGAGGAACTGCTCGCCGACGGCGGCCGGCGGTGGGACGCCGCGCCGATGCTGGACCGGCTGCGCGAGCTGGGCCTGCTGAGCGTCCGCGGCACCGGCCGGTTCCGGTTCCGCCTGCTGGACGCCGTGCGTGACTTCGCCGCCGAGCAGGCCGACGTCGAGGGCGAGACCCACCGCGTCCGGTCGCGCCACGCCTCGGTGATCGCCGGTCTGGTCAACCGCACCGCGCCAGGGCTGGTGGGCCCGCGGATGGCCGGCGCGGTGCACGTGCTCGACGAGGTGACGAGCGACATCACCGCCGCGCTGGCGTACGCCGCCGAGCACGCGCCGGAGACGGCTCTCCTTCTCGCCGCCTCACTGCCGCGATGGTGGCGGCTGCGTGGGCGGGACGTCTCCGGCCGGCACCGGCTGCGCGGGCTGCTCGCCGATCCGCGTACCGCAGGCGCCCGGCCCACGCTGCGGGCCTGGGCCATGATCGGCGCGGCCCGGCTGGCCGTCGAGCACGGCGCGGGCGCGGAGGAACTGCCCGCGGCCCGGGCTGCCCTGGTCATCTTCACCGAGGCGGGCGACGTGACCGGCGAGCTGTCCGCCCGGTCCGTGCTCTGCGCGCTCCTGCCCGGGCTCGGCGCGCACGACGAGGCCCGCGCGCAGGCCGAGGCCGCGCTGGCGGCGGCCACCCGGCAGCACCGGGTACGCGAGATGGCCGTGGCCCAGTCGCACCTCACCTGGCACGACGTACGCGAAGCGAAGCTGGCCGGTGCCCGGCGGCGGCTGGCCACCGTGGACCGGCTGGCGGCGCAGTGCGGTGACCAGCGCCTGCGTGTGCTGGCGCGGGCCGATCAGGCCGAGCTGACCCGCCTGGAGGGCCGGTACGCGGAGGCGGTCGAGCAGGGGCGCCGGGTGGCGTCCGCGCTCACGGAGCTGGGCGATCCCGGGCGGCGGCGCCGGACGATCGGCGCGGTCGGGTTGGCCCTGGCCCACGCCGGGCGCGTGGACGAGGCGCTGGCCACCGTGGCCGAGCTGTGGCCGTCGGGGGCGGTGCCGGACCGTCGTCGGCCACCGGCGGTGGAGATGCTCGACGCGCCAGGCTCGGCCGGGGACGCCCGCACCGGGGACGCGCTGCGCGGTTTGATCGAGGGGCATGTGGCGTTGCGCCGGGGGGATCGGGATCTGGCGGCGGAGTGGTTCGCCGCGGCGGCTGACGCGGCCGAGGGCGTCGCCGACCGGCGGGATCTGGTCGAGGCGCTCGTGGGGCTGGCGGTCAGCACCGCCGACCCTGGTGTGCTGGACCGGTTGGACGCGGCGCGGCGGGTCACCGGCGTCAGCCTGCTGCCGCAGGAGGAGGAATTGCTGTTCTCCCTGATGGGTCGTCGGGCGCGATGAGCGCTGTCAGCGTTGCGACGGCCCGGGCGCGGGGCGGTGGAGGGCGCGGGGGTGGCACGAGCGAAGTAGCCCCCTGGTGCTGCCCCTCGCTCAACGCTCGCGCCAGCACCCCCCGGTGCCCCCCGCGCTCGGGAAGACTACCGAGGTCGGACGATCGATTCGCGATTACTTATGCTGATTTGTCTGACCGCTTGGCCGATTCTGCCGGTCATTCTGCCGGTGACCGGCGGGTAGCCGTCGCAGGCCGTCAGGCGACGTCCTCGGCCAGGTCGGTGCTGCCGGCGGTAGCGCCCGGATGGACCGCGTCGCGTACCCGGCGCAGCCCGTCCAGCAGCCCGGCGAGCTGCGCCGGATCGAGCTGGCTGGTGAACCACTGCTCGATGATCCGCAGATGGCCGGGAAGCACGGCGTCCAGCCGGCCAAGTCCCGCGGCGGTCACCACCGCGAAGGAACTGCGCCGGTCGGACGGGCAGGCACGCCGGCGGATCAGCCCGTCCCGTTCCATCCGGTCCACCACGCGGGTGACACCGCTGGTGGAGAGCGAGGTCTGTGCGGCCAGGTCGGTCATCCGCAACTGGTTGTTGGGTGAGCGGGCGAGTCGGGTCAGCACCTCGAACTCGACCGGAGAGAGGCCGTGCTCCTCGAATTGGGCGGCGAACCGGGCGGCGAGCCCGGCGTGCGCCTCGACGAGCAGGCCGACGGCAGTGATCCGGGGGTCGTCGAACACGTTCTGGTCCACGCCACCATCCTAGCAACACTTGACACGGGGAATATTGTCTAAACTATAGTTGCTTAGTCAGTCGTTGGGCACCTAGACATTCTTCTCCGGAGGAGAGCATCATGACCAGCAGCACCGAGGCGACTACCCGCGACTGGGAGGGTCTCACCATCCCCACCCCCGGCACCTACGTGCTGGACGCCGCGCACAAGCGCGTCGGCTTCGTCGCGCGGCACATGATGGTCAGCAAGGTACGCGGTGAGTTCGCGGACGCCACCGCCACCATCACCGTCGCCGACGACCCGATGCAGTCCTCGGTCACCGCCAGCATCCAGGCGGCCAGCATCAACACCGCCCAGGCGGATCGTGACGCGCACCTGCGCAGCCCGGAGTTCCTCGACGCCGAGCAGTTCCCGACGCTGGAGTTCCGCAGCACCGCTGTGAAGTCCCGCGAGGGCAACGAGTTCGTGCTCGCCGGCGAGCTGACCATCAAGGGCGTGACCCGCCAGGTCGAGCTGGAGGTGGAGTTCGAGGGCGTGGGCCGCAGCCCGTTCGGGCAGGACATCTTCGGCTTCTCCGCCTCCACCGAGATCGACCGGGAGGACTTCGGCCTGACCTGGAACGTGGCGCTGGAGACCGGCGGCGTCCTGGTCGGCCGCAAGATCAAGATCGAGATCGAGGGTGAGGCCATCCGCCAGGGCTGAGCCCGGCACCGGCCCGTGGGGCCCGCACCGTCCGCCGACGGTGCGGGCCCTTCCCGTGTACGCCCCGGCGGTGCGAATCGTCATGTGACGTTCTCCGCACGGATGTGCTGGTGACGGCGGTGACGGGGTACAGGTGCAGACCTGTCGCCCGCCCAGCAGGACGACGGCACGGGCGCACTTACGCCCATCACGCGAATGGTTCACAATGCGTTGCGGAACGGGTACGGTTCCGTCGCACCGGCGCCGGGAGGACACATGGGCAGAGACGTCGAGCAGGGCGCCTTCTCCCGCGAGGATCGGGTCCGCTACCGGCAGAAGGTGCGGCGGTGCCTGGACGTCTTCGCGCTGATGCTCGACGACTTCGGCTTCGACGCCGACCGCCCGATGACCGGGCTGGAGATCGAGCTGAACCTGATCGACGCCGCCGCTGAACCGGCCATGCGCAACGACCAGATCCTGGCCGACATCGCCGACCCGCTCTTCCAGACCGAGCTGGGACAGTTCAACCTCGAACTGAACGCCTCGCCCCGGCTGATCGAGGGCGGCGGCTTCGCCGACTACGAGCAGGACCTGCGCAGCAGCCTCAGCCGCGCCGACGAGCGGGCCGCCAAGTCCGACGCGACGATCATGATGGTCGGCATCCTCCCCACGCTCACCGAGCGCCACCTGGTCGCCGACAACCTCTCCACGAACGAGCGGTACCGCGTCCTCAACGACCAGATCGTCGGGGCCCGGGGCGAGGACATCGAGCTGGACATCAACGGCGTGGAGCGGCTGCGTACGCACACCGACTCGATCGCGCCGGAGGCCGCCTGCACCAGCCTCCAGTTCCATCTCCAGGTCGCGCCGGACAGCTTCGCCGACTACTGGAACGCGTCCCAGGCCATCGCCGGCGTGCAGGTCGCCGTCGGCGCCAACTCGCCGTTCCTCTACGGCCGGCAGCTCTGGGCGGAAACCCGGATCGCGCTGTTCCAGCAGGCCACCGACACTCGCCCGGACGAGCTGAAGGCTCAGGGCGTACGCCCCCGGGTGTGGTTCGGCGAACGCTGGATCACCTCGATCTTCGACCTGTTCGAGGAGAACGTCCGCTACTTCCCCCCGCTGCTGCCCATCTGCGAGGAGGAGGACCCGGTCGAGGTGCTGCACGCCGGTGGCGTGCCACAGCTCGGCGAGCTGCGACTGCACAACGGCACCGTCTACCGCTGGAACCGTCCGGTGTACGACATCATGAACGACCGCCCGCACCTGCGGGTGGAGAACCGGGTGCTGCCCGCCGGACCGACAGTGGTCGACATGCTCGCCAACGCGGCGTTCTACTTCGGGCTGGCCCGGGGCCTCGCCGAGTCCGATCGTCCGATCTGGAGCCAGCTGACGTTCAGCTCGGCGGAGGAGAACTTCCACGCCGCCGCCCGGCGCGGCATCGAGGCGGTCCTGCACTGGCCCCGGCTCGGCGACGTGCCGGTCACCAAGCTCGTCCTGGACACGCTGCTCCCGGTGGCCGAGCAAGGGCTGGACCGGTTCGGCGTCGCGCCCGCCGAGCGGGACCGCCTGCTCGGTGTGATCGAGGGCCGCTGCCGTACCGGCCGTAACGGCGCGGTCTGGCAGACCGAGACGGTGTGGACGGCCGAGCGGCACCGGGGCCTGGATCGGGAGGCCGCGCTGCACCACATGGTCAAGCGGTACGCCGAACTCCAGCGCGGCAACGAGCCCGTCCACACCTGGCCGGTCGACTGACCCTGTCGCCCCGCCCCACCCGCCCCGCGGGTGTCGCTTCAGCGGCCTCGACGGCGGGTGCTCTCGGTGGCCGGCGGATCGGTCTGGCCTGACGGCGTGGTCGGGGACGGCGTGGTCGGGGACGAGGAGTCGTCCTGGGGCGCTGCGGCCGTACTCTGCGGGTCCGGCCCCTCGGCGCTCGGACCGGCCGGCACGACCTCCGCGGATGCCTCGGGCTGCCGCTGCGCGGGCACGGCCCGGCTGCGACGCCCGGTGGTGGACCGGGTGGCACGTCCACGATTCGCCTCTGGCCGGCCGGGTGCCGTGCCCGGTGCGTCCTCCACTGCCGCATCCACGAGATCCGACGCCGACCGGCCCGACACCGACGTGCCGGACAGGGCGGACGCCGACGTGCTCGACCGGCCCGACGCTGCCGCGCCGGCCACGGTCGACGCTGCCGCGTTCGACTGCGACGTGTCGGACGTCGAGGCGTCCGACGGCGGCGTGCCCGGCTCGGCCGGGTCCGCGGTGACCGGCTCGGCCTCCGCGCCGATCGGATCCGGCTCACCGGTGCGCCGGCGGGGCGCAGCCGTCCGCTCGGCGCTACGGCGATCGCCGCGCTGGGCCAGCGCGGCCATCACCATCGAGCCGCCGACGCCCGCGATCACCGCGTACGGGGCGATCAGATGGGCCGACAACTGCTCCGCGGCGATCCCGGCCAGACGCGGTACGGCAAGCAGGTACGCCAGCGCGACGAGCAGCGGTCCGGCCGCCCCGGAGGCCGCCGCGCCGACCCGGATCTCCGGTGCGCGAGCGGCTCGCCGCGCCGCCACCAGGCCGATCACCAGAGCGGAGAGCACCGACAGCAGCGCGCCGGGCCAGTAGAAGTAGTCGCGGATCCAGAACACGCCACGGTCCGCGCTGATCTGCCAGATGCCGAGCTGGGCGGTGGTCAGGCCACGGCCGGCCACCACACCGTCCACCACCGACACCACGGCGAGCAGCCAGAGCCAGCCGGTGGTGGCGATCAGGTTGGTGGCGGCGGCACGGGTGTGCAGCGCCCAGACGGCCAGCAGCACGCCGAGCACCAGCCCGGCACCCGCGTACGCGGCGGCGACGGCCTGCGGCGAGGAGACGTCCGGCACCCGGGCCGCCCGCGCCGGAACCGCCACCAGCAGTACGGTGACGAGCGCGCCGACACCCGCGGCGAGCGCCAGCCCGAGCCGGGGCGGCGCGGCCTGCGGCTCCTCGTCGTGACCGCGCAGGCGCTGGGCGCAGACCGCACCGACGACGACCGAGGTCGCCGCGATCCAGGTCGCCCAGGCGAGGCTCGCCACCCAGGCCGCCTCGTCCCGTACCGCGCCGGCCGGCGACCAGTCGATGATGCCCAGCCCGTACCCGAACCCGAGTTGCGCGGCGCCCGCGCCGGCGGCGACGCCGAGCGCGGCGGCTGTCGATCCTCCCCAGCCCCGTCTGACCATGCCGGGGAGCGTAACGTCCCGAGGTCGGCGCGGCGAGTCGTAGCGACGGGCCGTGACCGCTTGGCGGCAAGGGATACGGTCGTCGATGATCGGGGCGAGGGAGCATGACGGACGAGCAGCAACCGGCAGACGAGGGCACCCGCCCGGGGCGGGCCAGGCTGCTCGTCAGCGGCGGCCTGGCCGTGGTCCTGCTGGCGGTGATCGGCGCCAGCGTCGGCTGGATCCTGGCCGGCGAGCCGGAGCGCCAGGCCGCGCCCGCCGGCACTCCACCGGTCGGCGCCACGCCCACGTCGGCCTCCCCGTCCACAGCGCCGTCGACCGCCACCGCCTCGCCCACCGGCACGCGCACGAGCGCCCCGGCCGGGCTCACGGTGCCCGAGGTGGTGGGCGCCGACTTCGAGCAGGCCCGCCGGGACCTGCGCGAGCGCCGGCTCGGCTGGCGACTGGTGTTCGGTACGGGCACCGGACGCACCGTGGAGCGCGCCTCACCGCCGCCCGGCACCCCCGTGAAACGCGGCATAACCGTCACCGTGTGGGTCTCCGGCCCGGCGCCGGCCGTCACCGTGCCCGCCGTGGACACGCTGTCCTGCTCCGACGCGGCAGACGATCTGGTGGACGCCGGGCTCTATCCCCGGTACGCCACCGGCCGCCAGGGCCCGGTAACGGCCCAGGATCCGGTGGCGCGCAGCACTGCCCGGTGGAACGACCAGGTCACGTTGACCTGCGGTAATGCGGTGTCGACGCCGCCGGCGGCGTCGCCGTCGCCGACTCCCTGACGAGCGCGGGCGCGCTGATCCCGGCCGAGCGGGCCGGGGCCCGCTACGGTGGACGATCGAGGGCCGTGCGCCCCGTCCCGGTGGGGAAAGGACGTGCCATGAGCGACGACCGTCAGGAATCTCCCGCCGGTGACGCGGACGCGACCCGGGCGCTGCCCCGGAACGCGGGCGGGGAGGACGCCGACGCGACCCGCGCCATGCCGCGGAACGCGGGCGACGCCACCCGTCCGTTGCCCGGCGGCCCGGTCGGACAGGGCGGGCCACCGGTGCCGGGCCGTCCGCTCGACGCCACCACCCCGCAGGAACCGGTGGGTGCCTGGTCCGGCCGGGCCGGGGTGCCGCCACCACGGCCGGCGGGCTATCCCGAGCCCGGAAGCGAGTGGTACGGCGAGGAGCAGGCCGGGCGCCGCTGGTGGATGCCGATTCTGCTCGGCATCCTGGCGCTGCTTCTGCTCGCGTTGATCGGGGTGGGGGTGTGGCTGGCGCTGCGTGCCGCCGACCGGGACTCCGATCCGGGCCCGCCGGTGCCGAGCATCTCGGCGCAGACGAGCGCCGCCCCGACGACCGCCGCACCGACCAGTGCCGCGCCGAGCAGTTCACCGCCGAGCACGCCGGCCACCACCGCGCCGGTCGAGGTGCCGATGCCGCCGCTCGTGGGGCTGCCGGAGGCCGCTGCCCGCGCGGCGCTCGATCGGCTGGACGTGGACTACCGGGTGCAGCGGCGGGCGTCGGACCGCCCGGCCGGTACGGTGATCGCCACCGATCCGGAGGCCGGCTACCCGGTGGGTGAGGACGACCGGGTCACCATCGTGGTGGCCGTACCCGCTCCGCCGACGAGCGGTCCGAGCACGCCGGGCTCCGCTCCGGCGACGACCACGACGCCCTGAGGTTCACGGCGTCGAGCATCCGAGGTCACCACTGGCGCCTGCGAGTGCCGACCAGGCCCAGCCCGGCCAGCGAGATGGCGAGCCCGAGCAGCCCGGAGTAGAACAGTGACCGGCTGAGGTCGTCGGTGCCGGCGGCCGGCCGCTCGGCCAGCGTGCCCTCGCCGCCCCCGGTGCCCGCCGGCGGGTCGTCCTCGTCCTGTGAGGTGTCGGTGGCGGCCCAGCCGTCCTGGTCGTCGGCCGTGTCGGACGCCGCCGGGCCGGAACCGGCCGCATCGGATCGAGCCGCATCGGACTCGGTCCGGCCGTCCTCACCGGCCACGGTGATCTCCGGGGCCGGCACCGGCTCGGCGAGCTGCTGGGTGGCGGAGAAGGCGGGGTGGCGTACCGCGAGCGCGAGCGCTGTCGCGGTGACGAGGAAGAGGAAGAGACCGAGGGCATAGCCGACACGGAAGCGGTGGTGCCGCCGCGCGGCGGGCAGATTGACCATGACCATCCCAGGTTCGGGGTCCATGGCGCGCGGGGTGGAACGTGCCGGGGTGGGCGTACCGATTCTATGGCGACGGCACGCCCACCCGACCGGGAATCGGCAGGTCAGCCGATCCGGACCGGAGTCCGGACCACCGGGCGGCGGGCCGTCCGCACGGTGTGCTGCCGCGGAGCCGGCGCGGCCTGGAGCTGCCGCAACCCCTCCTGGAGTACGAAGATCGACCGCCGGCTGACCGCGTCCCCCGCCGCGTTCAACTCGTAGCCTTCGAGCCAGAGCCAACCGTCGTAGGTCGGCCAGTCGAGCACCCGGATGACCCGGAACATGATCGGTCTGAGGAACTGGACACTCGCCGCGCGAGTCACGTGCAGTACGTCACCGGAGCGGGGAAGCACATGGGCTCCTGGGAGGGTCGGCCGGCCGGGACCGGCGAGGCGGATCGGGTCGGTGCGGTCCGGTGACGGGGGTTGCCTCGTGGACCGACGGTCTGTGGGTCGGTGGTGGTCGGGCAGTACCCGCGGTGGCGGACCGCCACCCGACCATCACCCGGCTGCTCCCGGTTACCGCTCCCGCCGCCGCAGCCAAGCTGGCGTGCAGCGACGGGGTCTTCATTCCGGGGCAGGTCGCACGGCGCGGGACGGCTCCCCTCCGGCCGTCCCGCGGACCGTGGTGCCACCACGCCCGGAGATCAAGCGAAGACGGTGAGTAACCCGTGCCATACGGACAGCCTGCATCAGGGACGTGCGACATGCAAGTTGCACGTCGACTTTTGCCGATAGGTGAGTCGGACACGCAATCGGCGATACTTGAAGCGTCAGGCACCAGAACGGCACACTGGACGCCGGTTTCGCCCGTCGCGGCCGGTCGACGACTGGCACCACCCTGCCGCGAACGTTCGCCCGCCGCCCCGGTCGCGCCCGCGGTGGGTTCCGAATCGGGGCGCGACCGACCGGAGGTAGCTGTGAATCGTGGTCCCGCCAGCCGATGGATGGCGCCGTGACCGAACGGCGCAGCCCTACCATCCGGCGACGCCGGCTGGGTGCGGAACTTCGCCGGCAGCGGGAGGCGGCGGGCATCACCATAGAGGTGGTCGCCGAGCAGCTGGAGTGCTCCGCGTCCAAGATCTCCCGGATCGAGACCGGCCACACCACAGCCACCCCGCGCGACGTGCGCGACATGCTCCGCATCTACGGGATCGTCGGCGCGGAGAGCGACGAGCTGGTGCAGATCGCCCGGGAGGCCCGGCAGAAGGGCTGGTGGCATCCGTACAGCACGGTGCTCGTCGGCGCCTACGTCGGCCTGGAGGCGGCGGCCGGCTCGATCCGCACCTACGAGCAGCAGGTGGTGCCGGGGCTGCTGGAGACCGAGGAGTACGCCGGCGCGATGATCCGCGCGGCCCGTCCGGACATCACCGACGATCAGGTCGACCAACGGGTGCGTGTCCGTCTGGGCCGTCAGTCGTTGTTGACGCAGGATGATCCGGTCGATCTGTGGGTGGTGCTCGATGAGGCGGTGCTGAGTCGGCCGGTTGGCGGCGACGCGGTGATGCGTGGTCAGCTCAAGCGGTTGGTGGAGGTGGCCGAACTGCCGAACGTGACGGTGCAGGTCCTGCCCTTCGCGGTGGGAGCGCACGCCGGCATGGACGGGACCTTCACCATTCTCAGCTTCCCCGAGCCGAGTGATCCCGATGTCGTGTACGCGGAGAACGCCACGGGTGGGCTCTTCCTGGAGAAGAGCGACGAACTTCAGAAGTACAGCTTCATCTTCGATCACATTCGAGCAGCGGCCATGCGCCCGGAGGAGTCCGTCGCATACATCGCGAGACTGGCAGAGGAGCCACTGTGGAAATGGCGACCAAGGAGTTCCCCGTGGACCTGACGCAGGCGACGTGGTTCAAGAGCTCGAAGAGCGGGCCGAACTGCGACAACTGCGTCGAGGTCGCGTACGTGACCGGGGCGGTCGGAGTGCGGGACTCAAAGGACAAGGCCGGCCCGGCCCTGGTCTTCGCTCCGGGTGACTGGCACGCCTTCGTCGCCCGCGCGCGAGGCGGCGCGTTCGGCCGGAGCTGACCGGCAACGAAGTGTGGTCCCGCCCGGCAGCGCCGCCGGGCGGGACCATTCGCGTTCCCGGGCCCGTGCGGTGGCGGGCACCCGTCGCCAGTTCCGATCCGCCTCGTTGAACCGCACGGATCGGCAACCGAACGAGGCAGGCGAGACGGATGACGACGATCGGTTCAGAGAACCTCACCAGCGGCCCGGGCAAGCCCGAGCGGTTCGGTGGCAAGTACCGGGGGGCCCGCCGGGACACCGTCCTCACCGAGGTGGTCTCCGGCGACGGTGAGGACGCGCGCGAGGGCAGCGTCCCCGAGCCGGCCGCGGCGCCGCTGTCCCTGCCGTCGCTGGACCCGAACCCGCTCACCGAGCCGTCCTTCCCGCCGAGCGGCTGGCCGGTCGAGCAGCAGGAGTCCCTGGTGGACCATCCACTGCTGCGCGGCCTGCTGATGGAGCTGCCCCCGAAGGGCAGCGTGCCCCCGCCCGGCTGGCTGGACCGCTGGTTCGAGGCGACCCGCGCGATCCTGGAACTGCTATACGTGCAGGGCACGAGCCGGTCGCGCTGACACCGCCTCGGCCGCCGGCATCGCCCGCTCGGCGAGCCGGTTGTGCCGCAGCGCGTGGCGTACCCCGATCGCGCACGCACCGAGCACCCCGACGGTGGTCACCGGCCCGGCGACGCCCGGCGCGGCGAACAGGTCGACCCCGACCGACGGCAGCACCGCCACCAGCACCGCGATCGCCGTCACCTGGAGAGGCAGCGCGATCAGCGGGTGCGCGGCCGCCGCGCGCAGTCCGTGCGGGGCGGGCGTGCCCGGTGCCGCCGCGAACGCGCCCGCGCCGGACCGCAGCCGCCGGACCCGCCGTACCGTGCAGACCGCCACCACGGCCGCCGGAAGCGCCGCGACACCGAGCGCGGCGGCGGCGCGGTCCACAGTGGTGCCGTCGGCGCGTTGCAGGCCCGCGGCGAGGACCGCCGCGGTGAGTGCGAGGCCGGTCAGCACCAGGGCGGACAACCATCCGGTACGCCGGCGCAGCGCCCGGGCGCGGTCGAGCCCGGGCAGGCCCTCCGCGACCAGTCCGGCGGCGAGCCAGACGGCGGCGACGGGAAGCAGTACGGCGAGACGGTCATCCATGCCCCCTAGCCTTGCCCGGTTCGGCGTTCGACGAATCCGGGACGGCACCCGGGTTCGTCCCGTACCCGGGCCCGTAGGGGTCGAGGGCTCAGACGTCGAACGTGGCAGGACGCCCGGTGGCCGGCGCCGGCGGAGTGGCCTTCCACAGCCCGGTCTTCTGGGCGGCGAGCCGGGCCAGGTAGGCCGGGTTGAGGATGACGTACCGGCGCCACAGGCGCTTGGGCTCCAGACCGAGCCGCCAGAACCACTCCAGTCCGGCGCGCTGCATCCACGGTGGCGGGTTGCGCAGCAGGCCGGCGTGATAGTCGAAGGCCGCGCCGACAGCCATCAGCGGCATGTCCAGCAGCGGGCGCATGGCGTACGCGAAGATCTCCTGGCGCGGGCAGCCCAGCCCGACCAGGACGAGGCGGGCGCCGCTGGCCCGGATCCGGTCGGCGATCTCGGCGTCCTCGCCCGGTGCGACGGCCCGGAACTTGGACGGCTCCACCCCGGCGATCTTCAGCGCGGGGAACTTGCGCTCCAACGCCGGGACCAGCCGGGACAGGGTCTCCTCGGTGGAGCCGTAGAGGTAGACCGGCAGCCCTTCCTCGGCGAACCGGGCGAGCACCCGCAGGGTCAGCTCCGGGCCGTAGACGCGGTCGGTGAGCCCGGCGCCGTGCAGCAGGTTGAGCGCCCAGCGCACCGGCTGCCCGTCGGGGGTGACCACGTCGAAGGAGTTGAGCCGGGCGTTGTGCGCCGGGTCGAGCACGCCTGTCATCACGCCGTGCACGGCCAGCGCGGTGAGCGCCAGCGGGCGGCGCTCGTGCGCGGCCGCCACCACGGCCTCGGTGGCCCGGGCGTAGTCGGTCGCGTCGACGCCCACGCCGAGCACGTTGCGCTTGGTCCCGGTGGTCATGCCTTCGGTACCCACTTGTCGGCGTTCGCCTCGTAGATCTCGCGGAGGATCATCGGCACGTCGTACGTGATCTTCCAGGACGGGTAGTGCTCCTCGAACCGGGCCATGCTGCTGACGTACCACTGGTGGTCGCCGGTGCGGGCCTGCTCGACGTAGTTGATCCGGGCCTCGCGGCCGGTGATCTCCTGGGCGACCCGGAACGCCTCGATGTGCGAGGTGTTCGAGTGCCGGCCGCCGCCGAGGTTGTAGACCTGGGCGGAGCGCGGTTCGCGGAAGAACGCCTCGAACGCGGTCAGCACGTCGTGCGAGTGGATCGCGTCCCGGACCATCTTCCCCTTGTAGCCGAAGAGGTTGTACGTCCGGCCCTCCATCACGCACCGCATCAGGTACGCCAGGAAGCCGTGCAGCTCGGCGGCGGAGTGCGCCGGGCCGGTCAGCGTGCCGCCCCGGAAGCAGGCGGTCCTCATGTCGAAGTAGCGGCCGTACTCCTGCACCATCACGTCCGCGGCGACCTTCGAGGCGCCGAAGATCGAGTGCAGCGACTCGTCGATCGACATGTCCTCGGTGATGCCGCCGTACCAGCGGTGGTCCTCGGGCAGCTCGTAGCGGGTCTCCAGCTCGATCAGCGGGAGCGAGTTCGGCCGGTCGCCGTACACCTTGTTCGTGGAACAGTGGATGAACGGCGCGTCGATCGCGTGCCGCCGGGTGTTCTCCAGCACGTTGAGCGTGCCACCGGCGTTCACGTCGAAGTCGGTGAACGGCTCCTTGGCGGCCCAGTCGTGGCTCGGCTGGGCAGCGCTGTGGATCACCACGGCGATGTCCTTGCCGTACCGCTTGAAGACCTGCTCCAGCCCGTCGCGGTCGCGGATGTCGACGGCGTGGTGGGTGTACGCGGAGCCCAGGTCGGCGGCGAGCCGGTCGAGGCTCCAGGCGGTCGAGCCGTCCTCACCGAAGAAGTACCGCCGCATGTCGTTGTCGATGCCGACCACGTCGAGACCGAGTCCGGCGAAGTGCCGGGCCGCCTCGGAGCCGATCAGACCGCCGGAACCGGTCACCAACGCGACAGTCACACGCCACTCCTGGTCCATGGGAGGCAGGGAAACCATCGGAGCATAGCGTGACGTCCGGAACGCCCCGATACGAAGCGAGGGCCCCGCAGTATGCGGAGCCCTCGTCCTGGTGGGGATGGGGGGAGTTGAACCCCCACGTCCTTTCGGACACACGGACCTGAACCGTGCGCGTCTGCCATTCCGCCACATCCCCGTGGCTGACCTGCGACACCATATCGCATCCCGCGCCCGCCATCTGCGGCGGGTGCCGGGACATATTACGCTGTCCACTGGCCACGCCACGAACGATCACCGCTCGTGGCGGGCGAAACTTTAGCACGTCCGCGGGCCTGGTCACGAACAGGCCGACGGCAGCCGGCCGAGCGGCGTGTGAGCTGCGGAGGCGGTGTCCGGATACCATCATTGCCTCGGGACCCGAGGAGGAGCCGGTGAGCGTGCTGCAACGCTTCGAGAAGCGTCTGGAAGGCCTGGTCGAGGGGGCCTTCGCCAAGGTCTTCAAAGGGGTGGTCCACCCCGTGGAGATCCTCAACGCCATGCAGCGGGAGGCCGAGGCGCACAAGGCGATCCTGGCCGGTGGGCGCACCCTTGTGCCCAACCGCTACGTGATCGATCTCTCGCCGTACGACCACAGTCGGTTGGCGCCGTACGCGGCCGCGCTGGCCCAGGAGCTGGCCCAGTCGCAGGCCGAGTTCATCGGCGAGCAGGCGTGGACGGTCTACGGCGACGTGATCGTCGAGGTCGAACGCGGTGAGGGCCTGGACACCGGCATGTTCCGGGTCACCGCCGAGGTCTACACGGGCGGGGACGTCGCCCCGGTCTCCGCGCCCGGCGGCTACGACGCCGGCCCGGCGTACCCGGCGTACGACCAGGGTGGCGGCTACGGCCCCCCGCCCGGTCACGGCGGTGGCCGCAACGTCCGCCTGGTCTCCGGCGACGGTCGCACCTACCCGCTCCAGATGGGCTCGACCGTGATCGGCCGCGGCGACCAGGCCAACCTGCGCCTGCCCGACGTCGGCATCTCCCGGCGCCACGCCCGGCTCGACTTCGACGGCGGTCAGGTGGTGCTCACCGACCTGGGCTCCACGAACGGCACCATGGTCAACGGCCAGCGGGTGTCGGCGGTCGCCCTCAACCCCGGCGACATGATCCAGCTCGGCACCACGACGCTGACCTTCCGCGTGGACGGCTGATCCGCGTTGCCGGAACTGGTCATCACCGTCGCCCGGTTCGGGTTCCTGATCCTGCTGTGGATCTTCGTGTTCACGGTGGTCGGCGTGATCCGCCGGGATCTCTTCGCCGGCGCCCGGTCGGGCAAGCTCGTGGCCGCGCCGCGGGGGATCGGCGCGTCGACCGGGCAGCAGCAGGGGAAGCCCGCCAAGGCCAAGCGCGGCCGGGCCGCCCACCAGTTGGTGGTCACCGCCGGGCAGCTCGCCGGCACCCGGATCACCCTCGGGGAGGCCCAGATCACCATCGGCCGGGCGGAGGACTCGACCCTGGTGATCACCGACGACTACGCCTCGGCGCGACACGCCCGGCTGATGCCCCGTGAGGGGCAGTGGTACGTCGAGGACCTCGGATCGACTAACGGCACCTATCTCGATCGCGCTAAGGTCACCGGACCAACCCCCGTCCCCCTCGGCGTGCCGATCCGGATCGGCCGCACTTCCCTCGAATTACGGCCATGACTCTGACCCTGCGCTACGCGGCCCACAGCGACCGCGGTCTGATCCGAGACGGTAATCAGGATTCCGTCTACGCCGGACCGCGGCTGCTCGCCGTGGCCGACGGCATGGGCGGCATGGCCGCCGGTGACGTCGCCAGCAACATCGTCATCGGTGCCATGGCGCCACTCGACGAGGACGTCCCCGGTGACGCCCTGGTCGACGCGCTCCGCTCCGCCGTGGGCACCGCCAACCAGCAGCTCCGCGACACCGTGGACGCCAACCCGCAGCTGGAGGGGATGGGCACGACGCTCACCGCGACCCTCTTCTCCGGCAGCAAGCTCGGCATGGTCCACATCGGTGACTCGCGGGCCTATCTCCTGCGCAACGGCGAGTTCGCGCAGATCACCAAGGACGACACGTACGTCCAGATGCTCGTCGACGAGGGCCGGATCAGCGCGGAGGAGGCGAGCAGCCACCCCCAGCGCTCGCTGCTCACCCGGGCGCTCGACGGCCGTGACATCGACCCGGAGTACAGCGTCCGCCAGGTGCTGCCCGGTGATCGCTACCTGATCTGCTCCGACGGGCTCTCGGGCGTGGTCAGCGCGGAGACCATCGCGGACGCCATGCGGGAGTACCCCGAACCGCAGCGGTGCGTGGAACGCCTGGTGCAGCTCGCGCTGCGCGGCGGCGGCCCGGACAACATCACCGTGATCATCGCCGACGCCACCGACCAGGACATCGTCGAGGCGTCCCCGATCGTCGGCGGCGCCGCCGCCCGCGACCGGGGCATGGCGACCTCGGCCGACGACTCCACCCCGGCGGCCCGCGCCTCGGCGTTGTCCGCACCCCGGCCGCCCGCGCCCGAGGAACCGGTGGACAACCGCGACGACGAGCCCGAGCGGCGTCGCCGCCGGCCGCTACGCACCGTCGCGATGGTGCTGGCGCTCGCGGTGATCGTCGGCGGCGCCGGGTTCGGCGGCTGGACGTACACCCAGCGGCAGTACTACGTCGGCGCCACCGACGACGGCCAGCTCGCGGTCTTCCGCGGGGTGCCCGGGCAGATCGCCGGGCTGGACCTGTCGGACGTGCACGCGCGCAGCGACGCCCGGCTCGACGACCTGACCCTGGCCGCCCAGGAGCGGGTGAAGCAGGGCATCCAGGCCCGCAACGAGCCGGACGCGGAGCGTCGGCTGGCGGAGTTGACCAGCGAGGACCCGGCGAACCCGAACCTCAAGCCGCTCTGCCCGCCCGAGCCGTCGCCGGGCCTGACCAGCCCGGCACCGGCGGCGACGCCGAACGCGCTGACCCCGCAGCTCAACGGCAGCCCTGCACCCTCCGCGCCGCCCGCCGGCTCGCCGACCTCGACCATCACGCCCGACGCCGTACCCTCCGACACCGTTCCGCCGGCCGACCCGGCGGGTTGCCGGTCGCCGGAGTGAGTGCCCGTTCGATCCTGAGGACGTATCCGTGACCGCAGCCGCCGTACCGGCCGCCTCGCCCGCTTCGACGGGCGGGGAGTCCGGCGCACGCCTGGCCCGGTCCCGGCGTAACGCCGAACTGTCCCTGCTCCTGCTCGCCATGGTGCTCGTGGCGGCGTACGCGGCGATGGTCGAGGCGAAGGCGCTGGACACGATCACGCCCGACTTCTGGATCCCGGCCGCCGCGCTGGGGCTGGTCTTCCTCGGCCTGCACCTGGTGATCCGCTGGCTGGCGCCGTACGCCGATCCGGCGCTGCTGCCGGCGGTGGCCCTGCTCAACGGCATCGGCGTGGGCTTCCTGCGCCGCTACGACCTGGCCAAGGCCACGCCCGCGGAGCGGGAGGACCTGGCCATCTTCGCCGGCACCGGCGGCCGGCAGCTCGCCTGGACGCTGGCGGCCGTGGTGCTCGCCGCCGGGCTGCTGGCGATCCTGCGCGACCACCGTTCGCTGTCCCGGTACGCGTACACGCTGGGCCTGGCCGGCATCGTGCTGGTGATGATCCCGGCGGTGCTGCCGAGCCGGTTCTCCGAGATCAACGGCGCCAAGCTGTGGATCAAGTTCGGCGGGTTCTCCATCCAGCCCGGCGAGTTCGCCAAGCTTGCCCTGCTCACGTTCTTCGCCTACTACCTGGTGCGCAAGCGTGAGGTGCTCTCGCTGGCCAGCCGGCGGGTGCTCGGCATCGACTTCCCGCGCGGGCGCGACCTCGGCCCGGTCCTCGTGGTCTGGCTGATCAGCCTCCTGGTCCTGATCTTCGAGAAGGACCTGGGCACCTCGCTGCTCTACTTCGGCATGTTCGTGGTGACGCTCTACATCGCCACCGAGCGGGTCAGCTGGCTGCTCATCGGTCTGCTCCTGTTCTTCGGCGGCGCCTATCTGGCATACGTGCTGGGCAGCACCGTGGGCGGCCCGTTCGCCAACTTCTACGACCGGGCGCAGATCTGGCTCGACCCGTTCGCCGAGCCGTACGACAGGGGCTACCAGCTGGTGCAGGGCCTGCTGACGCTCGGCACCGGCGGCCTGTTCGGGGCCGGCCCGGGTGGGGGCCAGCCGGCGCTGCTGCCCGAGGTGCAGACCGACTTCATCTTCGCCGGCATCGGTGAGGAGATCGGCCTGTTCGGTCTCTCCGCGCTGCTGGTGATCTACCTGCTGATCGTGGAGCGGGGCCTGCGGGCCGCGCTCGCGGTGCGGGACTCGTTCGGCAAGCTGCTCGCCGGTGGTCTGGCGTTCACGCTGGGCCTCCAGGTCTTCGTGATCGTCGGCGGCATCAGCAAGCTCATCCCGCTGACCGGTCAGACCACCCCGTTCCTGTCCGCCGGTGGCTCCTCGCTGATGGCGAACTGGCTGCTCATCGCGGTGCTGCTGCGCGTCTCCGACGGCGCCCGCCGTTCGGTGACCGGTGGCGGCGGTCCGGCGGCCCGGCCGTCCGGCGGTCCGCCCGAGCAGTTGCACGGCGCCCCGACGGAGGTGATCCGGCCGTGAACGCCCCCCTGCGCCGTGTCGGCGTTGTCGTGATGGTCCTGTTCGGGCTGCTGTTCGCGAACCTGAACTGGATTCAGGCCTACAAGGCCGACGAGTACCGCAACAGCGACTACAACGGCCGGGTCCAGGTCGCCGAGTACGACCGCAAGCGCGGCAACATCGAGGTCGGCGGCACCGCGTACGCGCTCAGCAAGGAGACCGGCGGTGAGCTGAAGTACCAGCGCACCTACCCGGGCGGGGAGATGTACGCGCACGTGCTCGGCTGGAAGCCGGTGAACGGCAGCGCGAGCGGCATCGAGCGGGTGGAGAACGACTTCCTGGCGGGCACCAGCGACGTGCTCATCGCCAGCCGGATCAAGGACATGTTCACCGGTGACGAGACCGGTGGCGGCAACGTGCTGCTGACGCTCTCCAAGCGCGCCCAGGAAGCGGCGTACAAGCAGCTCAACGACAACCAGGTCGGCGCGAAGAAGGGCGCGGCCATCGCTATCGACCCGCGTACCGGCGCGGTGCAGGCGCTGGTGTCCATGCCGAGCTTCGACCCGAACCCGCTGGCCAGTCACAACAGCACCGAGGCGGACCGGGCGTACAACACACTGGAGAAGGACAAGGACCGGCCGCTGGCGAACCGGGCGCTGTCCGAGACGCTGCCGCCCGGCTCCACCTTCAAGATCATTATGGCCGCGGCGGCGCTGGAGAACGGCGTCGGGCAGCAGACCCGCATCCCGGCCGGCTCCAGCTACACCGCGCCCGGCGCCGGCCAGCCGATCCGCAACGCCGCGCCGTCCATCTGCCCGGAGTCCCAGGTGACGCTCCGGGAGGCGGTGACCGAGTCCTGCAACACCGGTTTCGCCCAGCTCGGCGTACGCCTCGGCGCGGACAAGGTCAAGGAGAAGGCGAAGCAGTTCGGCTTCGAGCAGGAGGACCTCACCGTCGGGCAGCTCGGCGAGGGCGGCCTGCCGGTGGCGGCCAGCCGCACCGGCGACATGCAGAACCCGGACGGCAGCACCGACCCGGCTGCGCTCGCCCAGTCGTCGATCGGCCAGAACAACGTGCGGATGACGCCGTTGCAGGGCGCGCTGATCGCCGCCGCGGTGGCGAACAAGGACGGCAAGCAGATGCGTCCGTACCTGGTCAAGCAGCTGCTCGGGCCGGACCGCACCACCGTCTACGACGCCGCCCAGCCGCGCGAGCTGCGCCGCCCGATCAGCGGCCAGGTCGCGGCCGACCTGCGCGACATGATGCAGAACGTGGTGAAGGAGGGCACCGGCCGCCGGGCCGCCATCGACGGCTTCGTGGTCGGCGGCAAGACCGGCACCGCCGAGTCCGGCCCGAACACCCCGGACCACGGCTGGTTCATCGGCTTCGCGCTGGACAAGGACGGCACGCCTATCTCCGCGGTCTGCGTAGAGCTGGAGCAGGCGGGCAGCGGCGGCAGCGCCGAGGCGGCCCGCATCGCCGGCCGGATCATGGCGGCGGTCATCACGGACTCCGGGAGGCGCTGACGTGCTGGCCCCGGGAGTGAAGCTCGGCAACCGCTACCGCCTCGACGAGCGGATCGCCAGCGGTGGCATGGGCGACGTCTGGCGCGGCACCGACCAGGTGCTGGGCCGTACCGTCGCGGTCAAGAGCCTGCTCCCCGCGCTGCTGGACGAACCGGGCTTCGCCGAGCGGTTCCGCGGTGAGGCCCGGACCATGGCCACCATCAACCACCCCGGCGTGGTCGACGTCTACGACTTCGGCAGCGACCAGCACATCGCGTTCCTGGTGATGGAGTACGTCGAGGGCGACGCGCTCTCCGCCACGCTCAGCCGGGTCGGCCGGCTGACCCCGGCCCGCACGATGGCCCTGCTGGCGCAGGCCGCCGACGCGTTGCACGCGGCGCACGAGAAGGGCATCGTGCACCGCGACGTGAAGCCCGGCAACCTGCTGGTCCGGCCGAACGGCACGCTCGTGCTCACCGACTTCGGCATCGCCCGCTCGGAACTGATCGGCCAGCTCACCGCCGCCGGATCGGTGCTCGGCACCGCGTCGTACATCTCGCCGGAGCAGGCCACCGGCGCGGTCGCCACCCCCGCCTCGGACGTCTACGCGCTGGGTGTGGTCGCGTACCAGTGCCTGGCCGGCCGCCGCCCGTTCGAGGGGGACAACCCCCTTGAAATCGCCATGAAGCACGTGCGGGACAACCCACGCGCGCTTCCGCCCGACATCCCGCCGCAGGTGCGGGCGATCGTCGAGCGGGCCATGGCGAAGGATCCGGCCGCGCGCTGGCCCAGCGCCGCCGCCCTGGCGAGCATCGCCCGGCAGGCCAAGCTCGCGCTCTCCCAGGCGGCCCGCGCCGGGCACCCGATCTCCGGCGTGCCCGCCTCACCGGCTGCGCCCGTCGCGCGGGCGCAGGTGCCGGCCGCCGCGCCGCGTCCGCAGCCAGCCGCCGCGCCGCGCCCGCAGCCGGTCGCCGCCCCGCGCCCGCAGCCCCGGCCGCCCGTGTCCCCGGCCCGCCCGCCGGTCACGCCGCACCCGGCCGTGGTCGCGCACCCCGCCCCGCAGCCCCGTCCGCCGGTGGCGCCGCGCGGCGCGGCCCCCGTCCCACAGCCTCGCCCCATGCCCCACCACAACCCCGTGGGGTACCCGCGACCGCCCGCCGCCGCAGCACCCCGGCGCTCCCGGTCCGGGCTGTGGACGACGGCGATCGTGGTGGCCGTACTGGTCATCCTCTGCTCGGGCGTGATTTCGTTCCTGTACCGGAAATACGGTGCTACCGCAGCCGCTCCGGCGAGTGTGAGCGTGACCTCCGGCGCGGTGCGGCCGTACGAAGGCGACTATCCGGTCCGTACGTCGTACCGTCGTGAGGTACGCCTCCTGCCGGCCGGCGGCGGTACGACGACGAGCGAAGGACGAGAGACGCGATGACAGCGCAGGCCCGCCTGCTCGGTGGCAGGTACCAGGTCGGCGAGCTGCTGGGCTACGGCGGCATGGCGGAGGTGCACCGCGGCCGTGATCTCCGGCTCGGGCGCGATGTCGCGATCAAGATGCTCCGTACCGACCTGGCCCGCGATGCCACCTTCCAGATGCGGTTCCGCCGCGAGGCGCAGAACGCCGCTTCGCTCAACCACCCGGCCATCGTCGCCGTCTACGACACGGGGGAGGAGACCGCCCCCACCGGCGAGACCCTGCCGTTCATCGTGATGGAGTTCGTCAACGGCCGGACCCTCAAGGAGGTCCTCGGCGTCGAGGGGCGGCTCCAGCCGCGCCGGGCGCTGGAGATCTGCGCCGACATGTGCGCGGCGCTGGAGTTCAGCCACCGGCACGGGATCATCCACCGGGACATCAAGCCCGGAAACGTGATGCTCACCCAGACCGGCCAGGTCAAGGTGATGGACTTCGGCATCGCCCGGGCGCTCGCCAGCGGCGCCACCACGATGACGCAGACCAGCGCGGTCATCGGCACCGCGCAATACCTCTCCCCGGAGCAGGCGCGCGGCGAGGCGGTCGACGCCCGCTCCGACGTCTACGCGGCCGGCTGCGTGCTGTTCGAGCTGGTCTGCGGCCACCCGCCGTTCGTCGGGGACAGCCCGGTCAGCGTCGCGTACCAGCACGTACGGGAGCAGCCGCCGACGCCGAGCACGATCAACCCGGACGTCAACCCCGCTGTCGACGCCATCGTGCTCAAGGCGCTGTCGAAGAACCCGCTCAACCGCTACCAGAGCGCCGGCGAGATGCGGGCGGACCTGCTCCGCGCCGCCGCCGGCCGGCCGGTGCTCGCCACCCCGGTGATGCCGGCCGACGAGACGATGCCGATGGGCGCCGCCGCGGGCGGCGGGTACCAGCAGGCGCAGCAGACCCAGATGATGGGGCCGCAGACCCGCCAGCAGCCGGTGGCGCGGGTGGGCGACCCGGGCAAGCGCAAGAGTTCGTCCTGGGTCATCGCCGCGCTCGCCGCGATCGGCGTGCTCTCGGTGATCGCGCTCGGCACCGTGCTCTGGCTCAACCAGTCCGGTGCCGAGAAGGTCTCCGTACCGCAGTTGGTGGGCCGTTCGCAGGCCGAGGCGCAGGCGGCACTCACCCAGGCCGGGCTGCGGTTCAAGCCCGGGGCCCCGGTGCAGAACACCACGTGCGAGAAGGGCTCGGTGGTCGACCAGAGCCCGTCGTTCGGCCAGCGGGTGGAGAAGGACACCGAGGTAACCGTCAACGTCTGCACCGGCCCGGGCCAGGTGAACATCCCCACCGGCCTGAAGGGCAGCACCCTGGCCGCCGCCGAGTCGCGTCTGCGCGAGCAGAAGCTCATTCCGGTGGTGGAGCAGGTGAACAACAGCGCGCCGAAGGACCAGGTCGTCTCCGTGTCGCCCACCGAGGGCAGCCCGGTCGCCGAGGGCAGCAAGGTGACGCTCAAGGTCTCCCGGGGCAACGTCAGCGAGGTGCCGAACGTCCGCGGCTACACCGAGGCGCAGGCGACGCAGCGGCTCAAGGAGGCCGGCTACGAGGTCCGGGTCCAGGAGGGCGAGGAGGTCGATCCGGCCGAGGCGGGCAAGGTCAGCAGCCAGTCGCCCCGCGCCGGGACCAGCCTGGAAAAGGGTGAGCGGGTGACCATCAAGGTCGACGTGCCGCGCGAGGAGGAACCCACCAGCCCGACGCCGAGCGTCACCCCCAGCACGACGCCGAGCACGCCGGGTGGCGGTGGCGGCAACGGTGGCGGCAGTGGCTTCCCGTTCCCGACCATCGCGCCGACACGTACCGACCGCTGACCTTCACCTGACCCACCGCGGCGGTGTCCCCGATCCCCGGGGCCGCCGCCGCGCCCGTTTCCCGCGACGATCATGAAGTTAGCGGCGCCGGACGTCCGATTTGTCCCCGCTAACTTCATGATCAACGGGGAGGCGGGAGGGCGGGAGGGCGGGACGCGCGGGGGCCGGGGTGGGAGGCGCGGGGTGGGTCAGGCTGCGGAGAAGGCGGCCTGGCGGCGGGCGTCCACTTCGGCGGCCAGCTCCGGGGCGCGCTCCAGCGCCGCCGGGAAGCCGCAGGCGGCCAGCCAGTTCGCCAGCATCAGGTGGCCGCCCTCGGTGAGCACCGACTCGGGGTGGAACTGCACACCCTCGATCGGCAGCGAGCGGTGCCGCATCGCCATCACCACGCCGGAGGTGGTCCGGCCGGTGACCTCCAGCTCGTCGGGGAGCGTCTCCGGCAGTACGGCCAGCGAGTGGTAGCGGGTGGCGGTGAACGGGTCGGGCAGGCCGGCGAGCACGCCCACGCCGTCGTGGCGTACCTCGGAGGTCTTGCCGTGCAGCAGCTCGGGCGCGCGGGCGACGGTCGCGCCGAACGCCTCGCCGATCGCCTGGTGACCGAGGCAGACGCCGAGGATCGGGAGCTTGCCGGCGTACTCGCGGATCACGTCCAGGCAGATACCGGCCCGATCCGGGCTGCCCGGACCGGGCGACAGCAGGACACCGTCGGCGCCGACGCGGCCCACCTCGGCGACGTCGATCTCGTCGTTGCGTCGCACCTCGCAGTCGGCCCCGAGCTGGCCGAGGTACTGCACGAGGTTGAAGACGAACGAGTCGTAGTTGTCGATCACCAGTACGCGCATCGGGTCACCTGTTCGGGGTGGAGGGTGGGGCGTTGTTCGTCTCGGTGCTGTACGGCAGCTCCTCGCCGGGCGGCCCGCTGTCGCCTGGCACGCCGGAGTCCTGGGTGACCTGCACGTCGTCGAAGGGCAGCAGCGGTTCGGCCCAGGGGAAGACCACGAGCCAGAGCAGCGCGACGGTGGCGGTGGCGAGCAGCAGCGAGCCGATCAGCTTGCCGGGCAGCCCGAACGGCAGTTTGCGCCAGATCCACGCGTACACGGCTCACGCCTCCAACTCGGCCGGGCGGCCCGCCGACTTCGCCTGCGCGTGGTCCAGCCGGGCATGGATGATCAGCCGCTGGTAGTTGTCGAACTTCGGGTTGCAGGTGGTCAGCGTGAGCAGCTTCTCGGTGGCCTTCTGTTCCGGCTTGTCCGGAACCGGCGCGACCACCTCCACCTGGGACGGCTTGACGATCCGTTGCTGGTAGACCCGGTAGACGAGCCAGTCGCTCCTGGTCTCGACCACTATGGCGTCGCCGGCCTTCAGCTCGTCCAGCCGCCAGAACGTGGAGCGGATGCGGTGACCGGCGACGGAGAAGTTGCCCACCTCGCCGGGCATGGCGCTGTCCGGGTAGTGGCCCGGGGCGTACCGGATGTTCTCCGGGTCGACCCCCTCGACCACGACCCAGTGCTTGTCGAACTGGGGGATGTAGAGGCCGGCGACCGGCTGCCCCTTGGCCGGTGGCTTCGGCTTGACGGCCGGGCGGCTGGTCGGGCCGACAGTCGGGTCCGCCGGCGTGTCCCACTGCTGGGCGAGCTGGCTGCTCAGGTCGTTCTGGTGGGCCTCGACGATGACCGACTTGCCCCAGATCTCGTACCCGACGAAGAGGAGCACCACGAGGCCGAAGGTGATCAGCAGTTCGCCGGTGCCCCGCACGACGGTGCGCACCCGGGAGCCGACGGTGGGACGGGTCAGCTCGGAGTGGACGCTTCGGTATCCGTCGCCGGTCTGCTCCGGCCGCAGTCGCACCACCCGCTCGCCGCGACGGGGACGGGGCGGCTCGGCCGGTGGGCCGTCGTCGCCGGTGTCCGGCGCCGGGGGCACCGCGCCCATCAGCCCGGTGGCGTCCAGGCGGGGATCGGTGGGCGGGCGGGGAACGGCGGGCAGCACCGCTGTCGCTCCGGGGTCGACCGGCGGATTCCGGTCCGCGCCGGTCGGCCTGCCGAAACGGGGTACGCCGGGCGGCCGGGGCGCGCCCGCGGAAGGCTCGCGCGCCGGCGGGCGGCGCCGGGGGTCGGCCTCGGGATGGGAGGCGCCCAGGGACTGATGCGCCCGGCTGCCCGGCCACGGCGGCGGGGCGGTCCGGGGCGGAGTGCTCCGGGGCGGTGCGGACGGCGGTGTGGTGGTCCGCGGCGGTGCGGGCGGTGGGAGGTGCGGCCGGTCGGCCGGGCCGCGCCGGGCCGGGGCGGTGTGTGCCGGGCCGGCGTCGGGCCAGGGCAGGTCGAGCGGCTGTGGCGACCCCGGGGCAGGTGCCGGACGCTCGACCCGGGGGAGGAACGCGGTGGGTTCCTCCTCGCGGTCGTGACCGGCGCGTGCCCGCGGGTCGCCGCCGGTCACCGGGGCACCGTCGCCGACTGCAACGCGGTGGAGTCCTCGAACGCCGGCACGGTGACTGTGGAGACGCGCTCGGCGTACCCGAGTTGGTAGTGGTCGGCCACTTCCTTGAACACCCGCACTCCCTCAGAGGCGGCGAGCGCCCGCTGGAGTTCCGCGGGATCGCCGATTGCCACGATCTTGAAAGGAGGGGAGTACACCCGGCCGTGCAGCAGCAGGGTGTTACCGACGCAGCGTACCGCGCTGGTGCTGAGCACGCGCACGTTCATGATTGACATGGCTTCCGCGCCGCCGGCCCAGAGCGCGTTCACCACCGCCTGGACGTCGCCCTGGTGCACCACCAGGTCGTCGTTGCTGGCGCCCTTCGGCAGCGGCTGGTCGGGCCGGCGGTCGGCGTCGTTCAGCTCGACCGTCACGCCGCTGCCGGTGAGCGCGGTGAATCCGGCCGTCTGCCGGCTGGCGGCGGCCCGGTCCCGCTCGGTCTTGATCGGGCCGTCGGCGCCGGCCAGCGCGGCGGTCTGCTCCTCCACCTCGGCGCGGAGGCGGGCGGCCTTCGCCTCGCTGGCGGCGACCTCCTCGCGGCGGTCCTCGATGAGCTGGGTGAGCTGGGGTCGCCGGTCCTCGCGCAGGGGTGTGCCGCCCGCGGTGGTGGCGGTGGTGGTGAACAGCAGACCGGCCGCGGCGGCGATCAGGGGTACGCCGACGGACCAGCCCGGGCGGCGCTGGCGGGCGCGCCGGGGCAGCAGGGCGGCTACCGCGCGGCGGAGGACCTTCTGCCAGGAGGCGGCGCCGGACGTGTACTCCACCGGGCGTTCCCTTTCCCGTCGTCTCGTTTCCGGCCCGCGCCGGTGCGAGCCGACCTGCTCGACCCGGAAAGTCCGCTCTTTCCGGTTACTGAGTGCACCGTCCTGGCCCCATTCGTGGCCTGGAGGGTCCGTCGGGACTACGCTAGCTGTCGAACATTATTGGCCATGGACCGTCGCCCTCGCGCCCGGTTGTCAGGCCGGACGAGGTCGTACCCCCCTCTGGAGAGCGTCGTGCCCAAGTCTCAGGTTCGTAAGAAGAAGGTGTACACCCCGCCGACGGACGTGCGTCCGACGGCGACGGCGTCGACGCGCAAGCCTAGCCCGATCTGGCTGCCGGTCACGGCGGTCGCGCTGATCGTGGTGGGTATCGGCTGGCTGGTGATCTATTACCTCTCCGAGCAGGCGTACCCGGTCGCCAGCTGGGGTTACTGGAACCTCGCGGTGGGCTTCGGGGCGATGGTCTCGTCGCTGATCCTGCTCTCCCGCTGGCGCTGATCGGGCGCTGCGCCGCCACGGCGTAGGTCACGCCACGCCGCCCCTGCCCGGCGCTTCGACGCCGGTACACCTAAGGTGTGCGCAGGGCGGCGTGGCCTGGTGCGAGAAGACTCACGTTACTGCTGGGTAACCTTGCGCGTAGGCTGCACGGACAAGCAGCAGACCGGGAGGCCAACTCGATGGGCAGCGTCCAGATCGTCACCACGATCCTCGCGGCCGCCATCACCGCCGTTGCGGTGTGGCTTGCGGTGCGCGCGGTCATGAAGATGACCGCCGTCATCCGGCTCGGCCAGCCCGCGCCGGAGCGGTTCGGCGACAAGGGCGCGCGGACGACGAAGATGCTGGTGGAGACCGCCGGTCACACCCGCATGCTCAAGTGGAGCGTGGTCGGCGCCGCCCACTGGTTCGTGATGGTCGGCTTCATCGTGCTGTCGCTGCTGGTGCTGGAGGCCTACTTCGAGGTGGTCTCGACCGGCGGCGGGCTGCCGATCATCGGCCACTGGACGATCTTCGGCCTGGTCACCGAGTGGATCGGCATCCTCGGCCTGGTCGGCATCGTCGTGCTGATGGCGATCCGGCTGCGTAACCGCCCGAACCGCGCGGAGAACCGCTCCCGGTTCACCGGCTCGACCATGTGGCAGGGCTACTTCGTCGAGTGGGTCGTCCTGCTGGTCCTGATCTTCGGGTTCGTGATCCGGGGCTTCAAGGTCGCCACCGACCACTTCGAGTACCCGGTCTGGGCCGCCCCGCTCAGCCACGCGATCGGCTCGGTGCTCCCGAGCTGGGAGGCCGGCGTCAGCGTCGCCGCGCTCATCAAGATCTGCATCTCGATGACCTGGCTCATCGTGATCTCGCTCAACGTCACCATGGGCGTGGCCTGGCACCGTTTCCTGGCCTTCCCGAACATCTTCTTCAAGCGCGACCCGGAGAAGCCGGCCGGCTCCGGCCTGGGCCCGCTGCGCCCGATGACCAGCGAGGGCAAGCCGCTGGACTTCGAGGAGGCCGACCCGGAGAAGGACCAGTTCGGTGTCGCCCACGTCGAGCAGTTCACCTGGAAGGGTCTGCTCGACTTCAGCACCTGCACCGAGTGCGGTCGCTGCCAGTCGCAGTGCCCCGCCTGGAACACCGGCAAGCCGCTCTCGCCGAAGCTGCTGGTGCTGAGCCTGCGCGACCACGCGTACGCCAAGGCGCCGTACCTGCTGGCCGGTGGCGGCAAGGACCTGACCGGCGAGGAGAAGGCCACCGAGGCGCAGCTCGCCCACATGGACGTGCTGGCCCTGGCCGAGGCCGACCGGCCGCTGATCGGCACCGCCGAGGAGGGCGGCGTCATCGACCCGGACGTGCTCTGGTCCTGCACCACCTGCGGCGCCTGCGTCGAGCAGTGCCCGGTCGACATCGAGCACGTGGACCACATCGTCGACATGCGCCGCTACCAGGTGCTGATCGAGTCGAGCTTCCCGTCCGAGGCCGGCGTCATGCTGCGCAACCTGGAGAACAAGGGCAACCCGTGGGGCGCCCCGCAGAACACCCGCGAGGACTGGACCAAGGGCCTCGGGTTCGAGGTGCCGCGCGTCGGTGAGGTCGACGACTTCGAGTACCTCTTCTGGGTCGGCTGCGCCGGCGCGTTCGAGGACCGGGCCAAGAAGACCACCCGCGCGGTCGCCACGCTGCTCAACGAGGCCGGCGTCAAGTTCGCCATCCTGGGCGAGGGCGAGACCTGCTCCGGCGACCCGGCGCGGCGCATCGGCAACGAGTTCGTCTTCCAGATGCTCGCCCAGCAGAACGTCGAGACGCTGAACGAGGCGTTCGAGGGCCGGGAGAAGAGCAAGCGCAAGATCGTTGCCACCTGCCCGCACTGCTTCAACACCCTTGGCAACGAGTACGGCCAGCTCGGCGGCGAGTTCGAGGTCGTGCACCACACCCAGTTGCTGGCCCACCTGGTCAGCGCCGGCAAGCTCACCCCGGTGCAGCCGGTCGACGGCGGCGTGACCTACCACGACCCGTGCTACCTGGGCCGCCACAACCGGATCTTCGCCGCGCCGCGTGAGGTCCTCGGCGATTCCATCCAGGGCGAACTCACCGAGATGCCCCGTAACAGCGAGCGCTCCTTCTGCTGCGGGGCCGGCGGCGCCCGGATGTGGATGGAGGAGAAGATCGGCAAGCGGATCAACGTGGACCGGGTCGAGGAGGCCATGTCCACGGGCGCGAAGACCATCGCGGTCGGCTGCCCGTTCTGCTCGACGATGCTGAACGACGGCGTCAACGGCAAGGGCGCGGGCGAGCAGGTCGAAGTCGTCGACGTGGCGAGCGTGCTGCTGCGCTCGGTCAAGCCGGAGGCCCCCGCCGGTGAGCCGGAGGTCGCGCCGAGCGCGAGCTGAGGCGTACCCCGGCAGAAGCCGGACCACGACGGCGGCGGCACCCGTGCGGTGCCGCCGCCGTCGCGTTCAGCTGGTCGTGGCGGTCATGATGGCGGCGCTCGTCGTGGTCGTCATCACGACCAGCAACGCGGCCTGCATCTCCTCGATCGCCTTCTTGGTGGCGGCCGACGCCCAGTCGCCCGCCGCGATCTCGTCGATCCGGGCCTTGACGCGCTCCTTCGGCAGCTCGCGGAAGATCTTGCGGTCCAGGCCGACGGCGCGGGTCAGCGTGAGCAGCGCGGCGGTCCGGGCGTCGACCGGGGCGTCGGTGGTGAGCGCCGCCGTCATCCGCTGCCGGGCCGCGGTCTCCGCCGGCGGCTCCGCGCCGGTCGGCGAGGGATAGCGGGTACGCGGGAAGACCAGCAGCACTTTGTCGGACTCCCGGCGCAGCACCCCGGCGTCGACGAGCCCGCCGAGCACCCGGTCCGGCAGCCCCGGGGCGAGCTTGCCGATCCAGTCCTTCGGCTTGCGCGCCCGGCCGGTTCCCACAGTCGCCAGCGCCTCGTCGAGCAGCGGTACGCCGGTCGGGGCGGGATCGGTCACCACGAGCCGCTCGTCCGCCACCTCCGCCCGCCCGGCCAGGGCCAGTTCCAGCAGCACCGCACCGGCGAGGCCGTAGCCGAGGTGCGTACTGCCGAGCTGGTTCGTGCCGTCGTCGTCGTACGCGAGCAGGACCAGTTCATCAGTGAGCAACAGGCCGTCCATGCGTGCCACGCTACCGGGGGGTACGCCATCGTCGCGCGCGTGCCACAATCACGCCCATCGACGGCCTTCTGCTTCTGACGCTGTTGCCACTGGTCGGTTTCGTGCTGCTGACCGCCGGCAACGCCTTCTTCGTCGCGGCCGAGTTCGCCTTGGTCACCGTCGACCGGGCGGAGATCGGCAGGCGGGCCGACGAGGGGGACGGCCGGGCCGCCACGGTACGCCGCGCGCTGCGCGAGCTGTCCTTCCAGCTCTCCGGCGCGCAGCTCGGCATCACGCTCACCGCGCTGCTGACCGGCTACCTGGCCGAGCCCGCCCTGGCCCGGCTCGTCGCGCCGCTGCTGCACCCGCTCGGCGGCGCGGAACGCTTCACCGGCCTGCTCGCGCTGGCCCTGGCCACGCTCATCTCGATGCTCTTCGGCGAGCTGGTGCCGAAGAACCTCGCGCTGGCCCGCCCGATGCCGGCCGCGCTCGCCACCGCCGCGCCGATGCGGGCCTTCTCGCGCACCTTCGGCTGGCTTATCCGGCTGCTGAACGAGTCCGCGAACCGGCTGGTGCGCCGCCTCGGCGTCGAGCCGCAGGAGGAACTGGCGAGCGCCCGCTCCCCGGAGGAGCTGGGACTGCTCGCCGCCATCTCGGCACGCGCGGGCGCCCTGCCGCCGGACACCGCGATGCTGCTGCGCCGCACCATCCGCTTCGGCGACAAGCGGGCCGCCGAGGCCATGACGCCCCGGGTCGACGTGACAGCGTTGCGCGCGACCGCGACGGTGGCCGAGTTGCTGGAGGCGTCCCGGCGGACCGGCCGGACCCGGTTCCCCGTCTACGAGGAGACGCTCGACCTGGTCACCGGCGTCGCCGGGGTGCCCGACGCGCTCGGCGTGCCGCTGGCCCGCCGGACGGCCACCACTGTCGCCGCCGTCGCCCGGGAACCGGTGTACGTCCCGGAGAGCCTGAACCTGAACGGGGTGCTGGCCGCGCTCAAGGCCGCCGGGGCGGACCTGGCGATCGTGGTGGACGAGTACGGCGGCACCGACGGTGTGGTGACCGTCGAGGACCTGGTCGAGGAGCTGGTCGGGGAGATCGCCGACGAGTTCGACCCGGACGCGCTGGACGGCTTCGGGCCGATGGAGCTGACCGTGCCCGGCGGCGAGCGGACCGTCCTGGCCGACGGTGTGCTGCGCGCTGACGAGCTGGTCGAGCAGACCGGTTTCCGGCTGCCCGACGGGCCGTACGAGACGCTCGGCGGCTTCCTCATGGCGCGGCTCGGCCACATCCCGGTGCCGGGCGAGACGGTCGACGAGGCCGGGTACGAGTTCACGGTGGTGGAGGTCGACCGGCACCGGATCGAGCAGGTGCGGGTGGTGCGCCCCGAGGAGCCCGACGACGGTGCCTGAACTACTGGTCGCAGTGGGCCTGCTGCTCGGCAACGCGTTCTTCGTGGGCAGTGAGTTCGCGCTGATCGCCTCCCGCCGTACGGTGATCGAACCGCTCGCGGCGACGTCGAAGCGGGCCCGGTGGGCACTGGCCGCGATGAACCAGATCCCGTTGATGATCGCCGGGGCGCAGCTCGGCATCACCGTCTGCTCGCTCGGCCTCGGCGCGATCGCCGAACCGGCGCTGGCCCACCTGCTGGAGCCCTCGTTCACCGCGCTGGGGCTGCCCGCCCCGGCGGTGCATCCGGTGGCGTTCGTCATCGCGCTCGCCGTGGTGGTGTTCCTGCACACGGTGGTCGGCGAGATGGTGCCGAAGAACATCACGCTGGCCGGGCCGGAGCCGTCGGCGCTCTGGCTCGGCCCGGCCATGCTGGCGTTCTGCCTGGCCACCAAGCCGCTGCTGCTGGCGATGAAGTGGGCGGCACGGCAGGTGCTGCGGTGGTGGCGGGTGGAGGCGACCGACGCGGTGAAGACCGTGTTCACCGCCGAGGAACTGGCCGGTCTGGTCTCCCAGGCGCGTACCGAGGGGTTACTCGACGCCGAGGTGCACGCGCGGATCACCGGCGCGCTGGCCCTGCACAGCCGTACCGCTGCGGACGCGCTGCAACCCTGGTCCACGGTGACCACAGTGGCCGAGGACGTCTCCCCGGCTTCGCTGGAAGTGCTGGCGACCCGTACCGGCCGGTCCCGCTTCCCGGTGGTGCAGCGGGCCACCCGCCGGGTGCTCGGGTTCGTGCACGTCAAGGACGTGCTCGGGTACGCGGGGGCGAGCCGCCGGGCGCCGGTGCCGGCCACCGTCTACCGGCCGCTGGCGGTGGTGCCGCCGGACCGTACGCTGGCCGACCTGCTGCTCGCGATGCGCCGCGAACGCCGCCACATGGTGCTGGTCAGCGACGGGCGCCGGCCAATGGGAGTGGTCACGCTCGATGACGTATTGACGGCCATCGTCGGAAGGTGAAACGAATACCCTTGGTGTGCAATCGATTGCGGAAACGTGATGAAACAAACGGTCGCCTTGATTCCACCGGACGCCTTCCCTAATGTTGGGCACCGACCGCTGTGGGTCGTCTGCCTCGATCTTCCCTCTCGCGAGGCGCCCGGCGGTCGGTTGCAAAGGAGTCCGTGCCGGTGGCAACCACGCCCCCTCAACGTCACGCCCCGAGCGCACCACCCATCCGGCGGGCCGGGTTCCGACGGGTGGTCCACCGTCTGGTCACCCTGGTCGCGGCCGCCGCGGTCGGCGCCGGAATGCTGACGGCCCCGGCGCACGCGGCGCCGTCGGTGGACGAGATCGACGCGCAGATCGACAAGCAGTGGCAGCAGCTCGAACCCACGATCGAGCAGTTCAACAAGGTCCGTTCGCAGCTGCGCGCCAACCAGAAGAAGTCCAAGGCGTTGAAGGACAAGATGGTGCCGCTGGAGCTGGCCTCCACGCTCGCCATGAACAAGGTCGGCGACATCGCGGCCCGCTACTACATCCAGGGCCCGTCGCAGGAACTGGGCGCGCTGCTGGTGAACTCCAAGCCGGGCGCGCTGGCCGAGCAGCTGGTCATGCTGGACCGGATCGCCGAGGACCAGCGCCGCCAGATCGCCGGTGTGCTCAAGGTGCGCGACGAGTACAACAAGCAGAAGGAGAAGCTCGACGCGCTGATCGCGCTGGAGATCAAGCAGCAGAACGATCTCGCGGCGAAGAAGAAGCAGATCGACTCGGAGATCAAGCGGCTGACCGCCATGCTGCCGGTGACCTCGATCCGCCCGGCGGGCTGCCCCGCCGTCGACGGTGTGGTGAGCAGCGCCGCGCGGACCGCGATCAAGACGGCGTGTGCCCAGGTCGGCGACCCGTACGTGTGGGGTGCCACCGGCCCGAACTCGTTCGACTGCTCCGGCCTCACCCAGTACGCGTACAAGGCGGCGGGCATCTCGCTCACCCACTTCACCGGCGCGCAGTGGAACGAGGGCCGCAAGGTGTCCCGCTCCGAGGCGCGACCTGGTGACCTGGTGTTCTTCGGCTCCGATCTGCACCACGTCGGGCTCTATCTCGGCAATGGGGTGATGGTGCACGCGCCACGAACCGGTAAACCGGTCCAGGTGTCGAGCATCAGCACCCAGCCGCTCGCCGGCTTCGTCCGGGTCGCCTGACCCGCACCTCGTACCACGCGAGAGGCCCCCGGTCCGCATGGACCGGGGGCCTCTCGCCGTACGGTGACGGGATCAGCGCGGCGCACCGACCGGGGACGGCAGGATCAGCACGTCGTCCAGGTTCACGAACATGATCCGGTGGCCGAACTGGACCTGCACGTAGCGGTTCTCACCGCGTACCACGGTCCGGTCACCCGGGGCCGAGCCGTCGAACGAGACGGCCCGGTAGTACTCGCCGGGCAGCACTCCGCCGACCGCGTACCGCTGGCCCGCCGCGAACGTGTACTGAAGCGGCGAGATGGTCTGGTACGGGATGGTGTCCGGGTAGGCGGCCTGCTCCGGGTAGGCCCGCCCGTACACCGGGATGGTGGCCTTGCCGGGCCGCGGGGTCACCACGAAGCCGGTGGCCCACTTGGCGGTCGGCGCGGAGGCCGGGTTGAGGAACCATGCCTTCTGGCCGAGGTACCAGATCGCGGTCCAGTCACCCTGCCGGCCGGCGAGCGCGTACGTCTGACCGGCCGAGGCGCGGGCGCCGTGGTCGGAGATGTACATCGTGTCCGGCGTGCCGTCCGGGCGCAGCCCGAGGTCGTTCACGAGCGGGGCGTCCGGGCTCGGCGCGGTCCGCAGGATCACCGAGGATGAGCCGCGCGACGGGCACGGCTCGGCCGGCGGCCTGGGCGTCGGGACGCCCGGCGGCTGCTGGTTGCAGCCGACGAACGCCGGCCGGTTGGTGGCGAAGTCCGGGTCGATGGTGACCAGGCCGGTCCGCGCCGTGCCGGTGGTGCGGAACGGCGCCTTCATCAGGTCGAAGTAGTGCGACCAGTCCCAGTAGGGTCCCGGATCCCAGTGCATGCCGCCCACCGCGCCGGCGTTGATGCCGGGCACGTTGTCGTGGCCGATGATGTGCTGCCGGTCCATCGGGATGCCGAGCTTCAGCGCCAGGTGGCGCACCAGCTTGGCGGAGGTGCGGTACATCGCCTCGGTGTACCAGGTGCCCTGACCGGCGAAGCCCTCGTGCTCCAGGCCGATGGACTTCGCGTTCACGTACCAGTTGCCGGCGTGCCAGCCGACGTCCTTGGTCTTGATGTGCTGGGCGATGTAGCCGTCCACCGAGCGCAGCGTGTAGTGCCAGCCCAGGTAGTCGGCCCGCTTCACCAGGTCGACGCTCGGGCCGAAGTAGCCCTCGGTGTCGTGGATGACGATGTACTCGATCTTCTGCTGCTTCGGCCGGTCGCCCAGGTCGTGGTTGCCGTAGTCGCCCGGGTCGTCGCTGAGCTGCTCGTACGGCGCGGGGATCCACTCGCAGGCCAGCCGGACCGGGCACTCCAGCCCGTCCGGCCGCTCGGCGTTGCGCAGGCCGAGCCGGGCCAGCCGGGAGCGGTCCGGCTTCGCGGCGGTGGCGGCGAGCGTGACCCGCTGGCCGTCGTCGGTGGTCCGGCTGGCGCCCTGGCCGAGCTGGTCGTACACCTCGTCGGCGAAGGCCGCCGCGCCGTCGGTGGTGTCCGCGCCGGAGTACCGGGCCACCGCCCCGTACCAGGCCGCCGGGTCGGTGCCGGCGCCGACCGGCCCGCCCAGGGCCTTCTGGTACGACGCCAGCAGCGCCGCGCCACCGCGGATGTTCGCGGCCGGGTCGGTCCGCAGCGTCCCCGCGTCGAGCCCGGTGAGCGCGGCGGCGGCGTCGAGCGTCTGGAGCGAGGCGGGCGGCAGTGGGGTCTCCCGCTCCGGCGTGGCGGCCGTGGCCGGGTCGAGCTTCAGCGGGCGGGAGTCGTCGCCGCGCGGGTCCTCGTCCTCGTCGACGTGGGCGCTGCCCGGCGTGGCGAGGATGTGCGCGGCGTCGGTCAGGTGCATCGGGCCGTATCCGCCGCTGGTGCTCGGCTGCCCGGTGTGGGTGTCCCAGCGGGACTCCAGGTAGGAGACACCGAGCAGCACGTTCTGCGGGACGCCGTACTCGGCGGCCGCGGCGGCGTATTGTTGTTGCCTGTCGCTCGCGGGCGCGGACGTGTCCGGCGCGGCGTTCACCGGGCCGGTCGTCGCCAGCGCGGTGGCGGTCACCACGGCGGCGGCGAGCAGTATCCGTCTGCCTGACGGCGGGGCGGAGAGGTGCATCGAACCTCCTGGACAGGGATGGGGGTCACTGCGTTTCCACCCTCACTCCGCACACCCGCGATGGTCAATACCTTTCCAGTGGGTAATCAGTCTTGAAAGAAAATTTCGCCTCCGCTCGCGGCGCGCTGCCGCATCGCGTACGGAGTGTCACGCCGCCGGAAGTTGCGGATCGATAACTGTGGTCCCTACTCTGGTGAATCGTCGGCCGCATGTCTCACCGTCCACCCCGGTCGGTGACGGTCCGGCACCGCCGAGTCGCCCACGGGCGAGCCGGGGAACCAGGTACCTGGGGTGAATCCGCAGCGCTGCTGCGGTAGGGCGGCTCCCTTCCCGCCCGAATCCGTCAGCTAACCCGGTAGGCGGAACTGAAGAAGGAGTACGGACGCCCGGTGGCACTCCATGCCCCGCGGCCGTCGTCGAGCCGGTCGGTCGACCGGTTCACGGCTGTGCCGCGTACCCGCTGGTCCCGCTTCACCACCGCACTCGCCGCCCTGGTCGGCACCGCCGTCGTCCTGACCGGCGGCGCCACGGCGGCACACGCCGAACCCTCGGTCGCCGAGATCGAAGCCCAGATCGACCGCGACTGGAACAAGCTCGAACCGGTCATCGAGCAGGTGAACGCCGTACGCGAGCAACTCGCCGCGCGGCGCAAGCAAGCCGACGCGCTCGGCCGGCAGATCGCACCCCTCCAGGCCCGGGTGGACGCCGCGCTCGGCCAGGTCGGCGGGCTCGCCGCCGACGCCTACAAGGGCGACAACCTGTCCACTGTCAACGCGCTGCTCGGCAGCCGCTCGCCCGGTGACCTGGTCAACGGCCTGGAACTGCTCGACCGCTTCGCGCACCGGCAGCACGAGCAGGTGCGCTCCGTCGCGGCGCTGCGCGACGAGCTGGCGGCGAAGAAGAAGCCGCTGGACGAGATGATCGCCGGGCTGGCGCGCACCGAGGCCCAGCTCGCGGCGAAGAAGAAGCAGATCGACGCCGAGATCGCCCGGCTGCAGAAGCTGCGGCTCAAGGTGTACGGCAAGGGTGGTGGCGGCCCGCTGCGCCCGGCGCCCTGCCCGGCCGGTTACCCCGGTGGCGCGGCCGGTGCGGCGGTCAAGTTCGCCTGCGCCCAGATCGGCAAGATCTACGTCTGGGGCGCGGCCGGGCCGGACCACTTCGACTGCTCGGGCCTGACCATGGCGGCCTGGGCCAAGGGCGGTGTGTCGCTGCCGCACAACGCGCGCCAACAGCACGGCGTGACGAAGCGGATCAGCCGGGCCGAGCTGCGTGCCGGTGACCTCGTCTTCTACTACGGCGACCTGCACCACGTGGCGATGTACGTGGGCGACGGCTGGGTGGTGCACGCCTCCCAGTCCGGCAAGCCGATCACGATGAAGCGGGTCGACGACGGCGACATCAACAGCTACGGCCGGGTGTGAGGAAGGGCCCTCTCTTGACGCCTCCGGCAGCGGAGGGGGCCCCTCTCGACAGCCGCGGGCGCCGTCAGCGCGTCGGCCAGGTGCGCCAGCTCTGCCAGGACCGGCTCGGCGTCGGGCCGCGCTGGCCCTGGTAACGCGAGCCGTAGACGGCCGAGCCGTACGGGTGCTCGGCCGGCGAGGAGAGCCGGAAGATGCAGAGCTGGCCGATCTTCATGCCCGGCCAGAGCGTGATCGGCAGGTTCGCCACGTTCGACAGCTCCAGCGTGACGTGGCCGGAGAAGCCCGGGTCGATGAAGCCGGCGGTCGAGTGGGTCAGCAGCCCCAGCCGCCCCAGGCTCGACTTGCCTTCCAGTCGCCCGGCGAGCTGGTCACCCAGCGAGATCACCTCGAGCGTGGAGGCGAGCACGAACTCGCCCGGGTGCAGCACGAACGGCTGCCCCTCCGGCACCTCGACCATCGAGGTCAGGTCGTCCTGCTGCTTCGACGGGTCGATGTGTGTGTAGAGGTGGTTGTTGAAGACCCGGAACAGCCGGTCCAGGCGTACGTCGATGCTCGACGGCTGCACCAGCGTCGGCTCGAAGGGCTCCAGCGCGAGCGTGCCGGCCTTGATCTCGGAGACCAGGTCGCGGTCGGAGAGCAGCATCGGAACACCATAGCGACCGGTATGGGTGACCTGCGTGTCGCACTACATCTTCGTACATGTGTTCGATAGAGTGTCCACATGGCTTCCTGGTCCGAATTCGCCGCCGACGAGCCCTGCCTCGCCGACGAGATCCGCCTCCTGATGCAGCAGTACGGGCCGGGCTTCGGCTACCTCGCCACGGTCCGAGCCGACGGCGGCCCCCGGGTCCACCCGGTCTCCCCCGTGATCACCGCCGACGGGCTCTGGTGCTTCGTCGTCGACTCGCCGAAGCGCCGCGACCTGGAACGCGACGGCCGCTACGCGCTGCACTCGTTCCCGCCGGAGGAGAGCGACGACGAGGCGTACATCGCGGGGCGCGCGCAGCCGGTGACCGACCCGGCCACGGTCGCGCGGCTGGCCCGGATCGCCCGGGCGTCGCCCCAGGGCGACTGGCGGCTGTTCGAGTTCACCGTCGAGGCGGCGATGCTGACCCGGCGCGACCCGGTGGCCCAGCCCGGCGCCGCCCCGCCGCAGGTGCGGGTCTGGCTCGACCCGCGCGGGGCCGAACCGGCCCGGCGCGAGCCGGTCGCCGCGGAGGGCCTTCGCGGCCGGCACGGCTTCGACACCCGCCGCCCGGCCGCCTGACCACGACCCGAAACGAACGGTGCCGGCCCGTCCGAGGACAGGGCCGGCACCGGTGTACGTGGTGCGATGAGGTCAGGCTGCGCGGTAGGCGTTCCACGCGGTGAGCATGCGGCTCGCCTGGCCGGCGGTGAACTGGTACATGCAGGAGTCGTACGTGTAGTCCATGAAGTTGGTGATCGGGTCCTTGCCGGTGGTCGAGCAGGTGTCCCGCCCGGTCGGGCACTGGTACGCCGGGGACGACTCTGCCGGGGTGTCGGAGACGCTGTCGCCCGAGCCGGAGCAGCCGCCCTGGAAGGTGTGGTAGAGGTTCAGCCAGTGGCCGACCTCGTGGGTGCCGGTGTCACCCTGGTTGTAGTTGGTCGCGGTGCCGCCGGGCAGCGACTCGTTGAGCACCACCACGCCGTCCATCTTGTCCAGCGTCCGCTTCGGGAACGTGGCCCAGCCCAGCAGGCTGTCACTCAGCTCGCCGAGGTAGATGTTCAGCGTGTTCTTGCCGCCCACACGCAGCGAGGTCTTCATCGAGCGCTCGGCGGAGGAACCCTGCACGATCGGGTACCACGACGTGTTGGTCACCCGGTTGATCTTCGTGAGCTGGAACCCGAACGCGGTGGCGGCGCCGCCGGTCGAGCCCGCGTACGCCTGGTTCAGCACGGTGATCTGCTGGTTGATCATCGAGTCCGTGATGTTGCCGCCGGCCCGGGTGCTGTTCTCCTGGATGACGTGCACGACGACCGGGATCGTCACGGTGGCCAGCGGGGCGACGGCGCCGGTCCGGAAGTTGGCCCGCTCGCGCTGCGCCGCGGCGAGGTCGGCCTCACGGTCGCGGACCTGCTGGGCGGTCAGGTGGTTGGGGTCGAGCTTGGCGTTGCCGCCCTTCGCGACGCGGGCGTTCGCGTACTCGTCGGCGTGGGCGCCGACCGGCTCGGCGCAGACGCCGGCCGGGGCGGCCGAGAAGGCCGAAGCAGCGGGGACGACGCCGACGGCGGCGGTGCTGAGCAGCAGCGCGAGGGTCGACGTCGCGACACCGGCGGTACGCCGGGTCAGCAGGTCGGGACGGAGTCCCATGGGCCCACCTCTTTCTGACGGCGTGCCAGGGGGTGTGTCACGCCGGTTCGGAAACGTGGGGCAGACGTTACATCGCATCGACGCATTTGAGAACGCCCATAGGTTTCCGGCGTGCAACTTCGCGCCTGGGGGTGCCTGGGTGCACGGGCGTGGTGACCTCAGGTAGAGTGATGCCGCCTGCGGGTGTAGTTCAATGGCAGAACATCAGCTTCCCAAGCTGACAGTGCGGGTTCGATTCCCGTCACCCGCTCCACGCGGAAGGCCCTGGTCAGGATGCGAGTCCCAGCCAGGGCCTTCGACGTTTCTTGGGCCACGAGCACCCGTCGGGCCATCCACGGGCCACTGGCCACGCTTCTTGCTCTCGCCCTTGGCCTTGTCCGAGGAGCCGCGCGCCGACTTCTTGGCCTTCTTGCGCTCGGCCTTCACCGCGTCGCTCACCGCCTGGGCGACAGCACGGCACAGCAACACCCGGTCGCCGTCCCGAAGAACGGTCGTAACGATTCGGGCTCGACCCAGGGCTGCCGGCGGAGATCGGCGTCCATCGTCGCCACGGGCCTTCACCGTCGGCGGATCGACTGACACAATGCGGCGTGCGATCACGTCTGCGGATGATCAGAGTGACGACCACGCCGGTGCAGGTACGGGAGACGGCCACCGTCGACCTGCCCACCAGCGCGGAGGCGGCCTTCGGCTTCATGTGGGATCCGGCCTCGTCGGTCGCGATGCACGATTCGGTGGAGCTCGGCGTCACGCTGCCCGGCCCGGAGGGAGTCGGCGAGATCCAGGCGTTCGTGCATCGGACCCCCACGGACCGGATGGGCGTCATCCACGAGGTCGTCGAGATGGAACCGGGTCGTCGTGCCGTCACCCGTACCCTGACGGCCGGATGCCCCAGCGGCGGCGTGCTCACCGTCGTGCCGCTCGGTCCCGACTCCTGCCGTCTCACCCAGGAGTTCTGGCTGGAGCTTCCGGCGGGTATGCCGGCGGGCACCGACAGGCAGGTACGTGACGAGTACCGGACCCGGCTCGCTGAGCTGACGCGGCGGCTCGCGGCCTGGGCCGCTCACGCGCCCCGGGACGCCGCTCGCTGACACGCCCTCGGACCGAGCACGCGACGCATCGTCGTGAGGGCGGTCAGGCCCACCGCTCGGCATCGGGCAGGCCGAGCCGGCGTCGGGCCACTTCGTCGAACAGGTGATTCCGGCGGCGATGAGTCGCGGATCGTCGGCGGGTCTACCGGTTGACGGAGCGGAAACCGAAGGAGCAGACCCATGGGTACGTTGATCGTGACCGAGTTCCTGACCCTCGACGGCGTGGCGCAGGCGCCCGGCGAACCGGACGAGGACCGCGAGGGCGGCTTCAGCCACGGTGGCTGGCAGATGCCGCTGCTGGACGACAAGTCCGGCGCGGTGATGTTCCAGCGGGCGAGCAGCATGGACGCGCTGCTGCTGGGCCGCAAGACGTACGACATCTTCGCCGGCTACTGGCCCAAGGCGCCCGCGGACATGCCCTTCACCGGGCTGCTCAACGGCGTGCCCAAGTACGTCGCCAGCCGCACCCTGACCGAGCCGCTGGCCTGGGCGAACTCGACGCTGGTGAGCGGCGACCTGGCCGAGCGGGTGACCGAGATGAAGGCCCGCCACGACGAGGTGCACGTGATCGGCAGCCTCGACCTGGTGCAGTCGCTGCTGCGCGCCGGCCTCGTCGACCGGCTCAACCTGTGGCTGTATCCGGTCGTGCTCGGCACCGGCAAGCGCCTGTTCGGCGAGGGAACGGTGCCGAGCGCGCTGCGGCTCACCGAGTCGGTCACCCACGCGCACGGCACGCTGCAACTGACGTACGAGCCGGCCGGCGCACCCGTCTACGGGGACGCCGCCGCGTAGGGCGCGCGGAGGTCGAGCACGTGTCGCAGGCCGGGCTGCCCGTCGAGATCCACCTCGCAGTCGGAACCCGTGCCGTCCGGCACGAAACCGGCACGCCGGAGCACCGCCAGTGAGGCCGGGTTCGCCAGCGCCGCCGAGGCGACCAGCCGGCGCAGGCCGTACGTCGTGCGGGCCAGCTCGCACACGCGCCGTACGCCTTCACTCGCGAGCCCGCGCCCGGCGGCGCGCTCGGCCACCCGGTAGCCCAGCTCGGCGCTGCCGTCCGCCACGTCGACCAGGTTGAACCGCCCGAGCACGGTGCCGTGTTCGTCGACCAGCACGTGGAAGTGGCAGGTGCCGCGTTCCTGCTCGTCCAGGAGGGCCGCGTGCCGGGCGGGGTACCGGGTGAAGTAGTCGTCGCCCCGGTCGGGGACGTACCGGGCGAAGTACGCCTGGTTCTCCCGCTCGAACCGCAGCACGGCGGGTGCGTGGTGAGCGGCGAGTCGTTCCAGCTCCGGCATCGGACCAGGTTAGGCGTCGGCCGGGTAGGAGCGCAGTTCGATTGTGTTGCCGTCCGGGTCGCTGACGTAGATCGAGGTGCCGGTGCCGCGCGCGCCGAAGCGCGGTACCGGGCCGGTCAGCACGGTGAAGACCCCGGAGTCGACCACCCGCTGCCAGTCGACCGGCTCGACCACCAGGCAGAAGTGGTCCACGTTGGACCCGCCCGGCTCGCCCCGTACCAGGTCGATGATGGTGCCGGCGTCGACGCGTACGGACGGGAAGGGCACCTCGCCGGCCCGCCACCTGTCGACCCGCACCGGGGCCAGGCCGAGCGTGCCGCAGTAGAAGTCGAGCGAGCGTTCGACATCGCTCACCGAGAGCACGAGGTGGTCGAAACCGGTCACCGTCACGAGATCGTTGTGCATGCGTCTACCCTGGTCCGCCGCACCACCGGGACCAAGCCCGATCCGGACTACGATCGTTGACCCGCAGGCAACGACGGAGGTGCTCCGGTGCTGGAGCGGTACGAGATCGAGACGTTCCTGACCCTGGCCGAGGAACTGCACTTCGGGCGGACCGGCGAGCGGCTGCGGGTGAGCACCGGCCGGGTCAGCCACGTGGTGCGCAAGCTGGAACGCCGGATCGGCGCGCCGTTGTTCGAGCGCACCAGCCGGGTCGTCCGGCTCACCCCGATCGGCGTCCGCCTGGCCGAGGAGATGCGCCCGCTGGTGGCCGGCATCGAGGCGGCGGTCCAGCGGGCCGTGGACGCCGGGCGCGGGCTCACCGGCGAGCTGCGGGTGGCGTACGTGGGCGAGTCGACGGCTCCGGTGCTGTTGCGTGCGGTGGCCCTGTTCACCGAGCGTCACCCGGACTGCGAGGTGCACGTGCACGAGGCGCCCCTGGCCGGCACCCGGTCGAGCCTGCGGGACGGCACGATCGACGTGCTGATCGCCTCGTACCCCTTCGACGGGATGGCGAACGGCCCGGTGCTGATGCGCGAACGCCGGGTGCTCGCGGTGGCCGCCGGCCATCCGCTCGCGGCCGAGGAGTCGGTGTCGCTGGAGGTGCTCGGTGACCATCCGGTGGTGCAGTACCCGGCGGTGACCTCGGCCGCGTTCAAGCAGGACCGCACGCCGGACCGCACCCCGGCGGGCCGTCCGGTGCCGAAGGGCCCGGTCGGCGGCAGCTTCTCCGAAATGCTGGCGCTCGTCGCGCTGGGGCGGGGCGTGCTGCCGGTGGGCGAGCAGACCCGGCAGTTCTACGCCCGTCCGGACGTGGCCTACGTGCCGATCCACGACGCGCCGCCGATCAGTCGCGGTCCGGTGTGGATGGCCGAGAACACCACTTCCCGGGTACGCGAGTTCGTCCGCGCGGCGGCCGACGCCAACCCGCTACCGCCGGGCTGACGTCGTACCCGGGTGGCAACATCGGCGGGCATGTTGGAGGAGATCCGCGCACTGGTCGAGGAGCTGACACCTGGCGACGACCAGGAGGCGCGGCACCGGGAGGCGGCGCTTGCCTGGCTGGCCGGCACGGAGGACATCTTCCGCCGGGCCAAGCCGCGCACCCCGTCGCCGCACCTGGTCGCGTACTTCCTGCTCCGCGACCCGGCCGACGGCGCGGTGCTGCTGGTCGACCACCGTCTCGCGGGCATGTGGCTGCCCAGCGGCGGTCACGTCGAGCCCGGCGAGCACCCGGCCGACACGGTGCGCCGCGAGCTGCGGGAGGAGTTGGGCGTGGCGGCGGCCTTCGCGCCGCCGTTCGGCGAGCGCCCGGCGTTCCTCACCGTCACCGAGACGGTCGGCCCGCCCGAGCTGCGGCACACCGACGTGAGTCTCTGGTACGTGCTCTCCGCCCACCGTGACCAGCGCTTCACGCCCGATCCGGTGGAGTTCGCCGGCATTCGCTGGTGGACGCCCGCCGAGGTGGCGGACGCGCCGGCCGGCACGATCGAGCCGCATCTGGGCCGGATGCTGACCAAGCTGGCGGCAACCACGCTTTGACCCGTCCCCTGCGGCAAGGCCCAGCGTGGTCGGTGCCGGTCGCGGTGACCGGCACGAGGAGCGCGAGGGAGGACACGTGCGACTGCTGACCATCGGGGCGTTCGCCCGCGCGACCGGCCTGAGCGCCAAGGCGCTGCGCATCTACGACGACTGCGGGCTGCTGCCCCCGGCCGCGGTGGACCCGCACTCGGGCTACCGCTACTACGCGCCGGAGCAGCAGGACCGGGCCCGGCTGATCGGCGGGCTACGCCGGGCCGGGATGCCGCTGGCCGAGATCCGTACCGTCTGCGGCCTGCCGCCCGCCGCCGCCGCCGAGGCGCTCGACGCCTGGTGGCGGCGGGTCAGCGCGGACACGGCGGCGCGCGGCCGGGCCGTCGCGCTCCTCGCCGACACACTCAGCGAGAGGGGCACCACCATGTCCGAGACCACCTTCCGGTACGCGACGCGCTGCGAGACCGGCGCGGTCCGCGACTCCAACGAGGACACCGCGTACGCGAGCGCGGCGCTGCTGGCGGTCGCCGACGGCGTACGCGGTCCGGCCGGGTCCACGGCGAGCGCGGCGGCGGTGGACGCGCTGCGGCCGCTGGAGCAGGCGGACGCGCCGCAGGGCGACCTGCTCGCCGCGCTGGCCGACGCGGTGACCCGGGCCGACCGGGCGGTACGCGCGCACGCCACCGACGCCGACCAGCCGGCCACCACGCTCACCGCGCTCGTGCGGCGCGGCACCCGGCTCGCGCTGGTGCACGTCGGGGACAGCCGGGCGTACCTGCTGCGCGGCGGCGAGCTGTCCCGGCTCACCCAGGACCACACGTACGTGCAGACGCTCGTCGACCAGGGGCGGCTCACTCCGGCCGAGGCCGGGGCGCATCCGCAGCGGGCGCTGCTGGCCCGGGCGCTCGGCGCGGGCGCGGAGGTGGAGGCGGATCTGGCGCTGCGTACGGCGCTGCCCGGCGACCGCTACCTGCTCTGCTCCGACGGCCTGTCCGCGGTGGTGGAGCCGGGCGCGTTGCACGCCGCGCTGACGGAGGCGGACGGTCCGGAGACCGCCGTCGAGCGCCTGGTCGAGCTGGCGTACGCGGCCGGCGCGCCGGACAACGTCGCCTGCGTGGTCGCCGACGTGGCGGCGTGATCCCCGCGACCCGGGTCGGACTGTCCGGCCCGGGTCGTACCCTGGCGATCATGCGAATCGGCATCGTGATCCTGCCCGACCAGCGCTGGTCGGAAGCGCGCCGGCGGTGGGCCCAGGTGGACGAGTGGGGCTTCGACCACGCCTGGACCTACGACCACCTGGGCTGGCGTGACCTCGTCGACGGCCCGTGGTTCGACTCGTGGACGACGCTCACCGCTGCGGCCGGCGTGACGTCCCGGGTGAAGCTGGGGACGCTCGTCGCCTCGCCGAACTTCCGGCACCCGGCGGCGTTCGCCCGGCAGGTCACGGCGCTCGACGACGTGTCCGGCGGCCGGGTGCTGCTCGGCCTCGGCGCGGGCGGCATCGGCTTCGACTCGGCCGTGCTCGGCGGCGAGACGCTGCCGCCCCGGCAGCGCGTGGACCGGTTCGCCGAGTTCACCGAGTTGCTCGACGCGATCCTGCGGGAGGACGGCACGACCTGGCGCGGGGAGTGGTTCACCGCTGTGGACGCCCGCAACAACCCGGGGTGCGTCCAGCAGCCCCGGGTGCCGTTCGTGGTCGCCGCGAACGGTCCCCGCTCGATGCGGCTGGTCGCCCGGTTCGGGCAGGGCTGGGTCACCACCGGGCTCGGCGGCGACGACATCGAGACCTGGTGGGGCACGGTGGCGGAGCTGTCCGAGCGGATGGACCGCACGCTGGAGCAGGCCGGCCGTGACCCGGCGACGCTCGACCGCTATCTGTCGCTCGACTCGGCGCCGGTGTTCTCGCTCACCAGCGCCGGCTTCCTCGTCGAGCAGGTGGCCCGGGCGGCCCGGCTGGGCTTCACCGACGTGGTGACGCACTGGCCCCGGGCCAGCAGTTGGTACGCCGGTGACGAGGCGGTGCTGGTCGAGGCGGCGGCGCTGCTGCCGGAGCTGCGCCGGGCCGGTTAGGTGCCGACGCTGCCCTCGGTGGAGACCAGCCGGAACCGGAGGCAGACGATCCGGGTGTCGTCGGTGACCGGCGTGCCCTGCCGGGCCCAGTAGGCGCCGTGGCCCTCGCGCCACTCCTCGATCGACCGGTCGCCCTCGCCCTCGGCGCGGGCGAAGTCCCACGGCACGTCGGCGAAGCGCACCACCTCGACGCCGGTCACCTCGATCACGGCGACGAACCGGTCGTCGTCGTCGACGAGCACCTGCCGCTCGCCGACGTACTCCAGTTCCTCGTTCTCGTCGTCGTACTCCTGGACCAGCCCGGCGGTGGCGGTCTTCACACCGGAGAGCACGAGGGTGTTGAGTCGGGTGCGCAGCTCGCCGGGCGTGCCGAGGGCGAGCGCGCGCAATCCACCGATGCGGGGCCACATGCCGCCGACGCTACGGCACGTTCCGTCACCATCGGCGGGCTCACGGCAGGTCGGCGCCGGTGAGCAGGGCGCGCAGCCTCAGCCGCCCGGCCACCTCGGGCGGGCAGGTCGCGACCAGTGCGGCGGCGCCGATCAGGTCGGCTCCGGCGTCCGCGACGACCCGGCGCAGCGCGTCCAGTTGCGCGCCGGTGTCGACCCAGTCGTCGACCAGCAGCACCCGGTCTCCGGGGTTCAGCCGCCGGCCGTCCACGCCGACCCGCAGCCGCCGTCCCCGGTAGTCCGGGGGCGTCTGGGCCCAGCGCGTCGGACCGGCCCGGCGGCGCTCGCCACCGTCCTTGTACGCGGGCAGGAAGCCGGCGCCGGCGGCGACCGCGACGAGCGGGCCGAGCAGCAGCCCGGTCACCTCCGGGGCGATCACGACGGTTGGGCGGTCACCCGGGAACAGCCCGGCCAGTGCCGGCCCGACCTGGGCCAGCACGTCGGGGTCGCGCCACCAGCCGGAGATGTCGCTGACCAGGTGGGTGCTGCCCGGCCCGGGGTCGATCCACCGGAACAGCTCGACCAGGCGACGAGTCAGCACGGGTTCCATCCTGGCGGATCGGTGGGCCGTTCGGCCGATCGACTGTGGCGCGATCGGCTACACGTACCAGGGTAAATACGGGCATAACACCATGATCACGTTGACTTCGGAAGTGCTTCTCTCGTTACGGTCCGGGCGGTTTGTTCAATTGACGAAAGGACCGGGCCGGTGGCTGCTAGGCACCTTCGTACCCGCAAGTTCTCCTCGCCCGCCGCCATCGCCGCGACCGCCGCGGTCGGTGTGGCCCTCGCGGTCGGCGGCACCGTCGGCGCCGTGCGGCTCACCGCCGGCGAGCCGCCCGCCGCGCCGGTCGCGGTCGAGACCCTGCCCAGCACGCCCGCCCCCACCTCGGTCGCCCCCTCGCCGAGCGCGTCGGCCTCGCCGAGCGCGAGCCTCAGCCCGTCACCGAAGGCCACCCCGAGCCCGAAGGCGAGCCGTACCCAGGCGGCCTCCCGGAGCAAGCCCCGCACCACCGCGCCGTCGCCGACGGCGAAGAAGACGAGCAGCCCGAAGGTCGTGGACAGCGGCTCGTGCGGCGCCTCCTTCTACGCCGAGGGCCAGATGACGGCGAACGGCGAGACGTTCAACCCGAACGCGCTCACCGCGGCGCACAAGACGTTGCCGTTCAACACGAAGGTCCGGGTCACCAACCCGGCCAACGGCAAGTCGGTGGTGGTGCGGATCAACGACCGCGGCCCGTTCATCGACGGCCGGTGCCTGGACCTGTCCCGCGCCGCGTTCGCGACCATCGCCGCCACCGGTCTCGGCCACGTGAACGTCCGGTACGAGGTGCTGGGCTGACCGGCCACTCGGGCAGAACTTCCACAACCGACGGGCCAGGTTCATTCTCCCGCTCACATCCATCAGGCATGCTGTCCGATGTACGCACGCAACCCTTCCAGCCGGGCCGAGGCCCGCTGAGTCCCGGATCCCGCGCCGGCCTCGGCGCGGCCCTCGCGCTGCTCGCGATCGTGGTGGCGGTGGAGCTGGCCGACGGCCGCCCGGCGCACTACCTCGCGCTGATGGCCGTCGCGCCGTTCCTCGCGGCGGCACTGGCGTCCTGGCGGGTGGTGCTCGCGGTGGGCGGCCTGGCCACCGCCATCGGGATCGCCTTCGCCTTCGCCGAGCGGGGTAGCCCGCTGGTGACTGTCGTCAACGTGACGGCGGTCGGGGCGGCCACCGCGATCGCGGCGGCCACGGCGGCGATACGCCAGCGCCAGGCAGAGCGGATCGCGGAGCTGACCCGACTCGCCTCGGTGGCCCAGCAGGCGGTGCTGAGACCGCTCGGACCGCAGGTCGGCACGCTCGCGGTGGCGGCGCGGTACATCTCCTCCACCGCTACCGCCGCGATCGGCGGCGACCTGTACGAGGTGATGGACACCCCGTACGGCGTTCGCATGATCATCGGTGACGTACGCGGAAAGGGGCTGGACGCGGTCCGCCTGGCCAGCATCGTGCTCGGCTCGTACCGGCACGTCGCGTACGAGCGGGCCGACCTGCGCGCGGTGGTGACCGACCTGGACCGCGCGGTGGCCCGCAACGTCGGCGACGAGGACTTCGTCACGGCGGCCCTGGTCGAGGAGCGCGGCGGCACGCTGACCATCGTCAACTGCGGGCACCCACCGCCGCTGCTGCTGCGCCGGGGCGCGGTGATCCCGTTGGAGCCGCCCGCGCCCGCGCCGCCGCTCGGGTTCATGCCCGTGGTCCGGCCCCGGGTGGAGCGGCTGGAACCGGGTGACCGGCTGCTGCTGTTCACCGACGGGCTGGGCGAGGCACGCCGGGACGGCGAGTTCTTCCCCACCGCCGACCGGGCCTGGCGGCTGCTCGGCCACGGCACCGTCGGCGACGGGCTGGCCTCGTTGGAGACCGCCCTGGTCGAGTGGGTGCACGGGCGGCTCGACGACGACATCGCGCTGGTCCTGATGGAGTACGTCGGCCCGCGCAGCGCCACCGCCGCCGCGGTGCCGAGCTGGGAGGTCGGCGCCGCCGACGGATGAACGGGAAGTATGTAATCGCTGTCACTTCCGAGATCCGCTTGTCGTTGCCTACCGGCGAGTAATACAGTCTGGAGTTACTGATCGGTAACACCTGTCCGGAAGCGGGGCCAGCGAGCATGACCCACTACAAGAGCAACGTGCGGGACCTCGAGTTCAACCTGTTCGAGGTATTCGGGGCGGACCGGACGCTCGGTCAGGCCCCGTTCACGGACCTGGACGTCGACACCGCCCGCAGCTTCCTCGGCGAGGTCGACCGCCTCGCCCGCGAGGACCTGGCTGCCAGCTACTCGGACAGCGACCGCAACCCGCCGGTCTTCGACCCGGCGACGTTCACCGCGCCGCTGCCGGAGTCGTTCAAGAAGTCGTACAAGGCGTTCATGGACTCCGAGTTCTGGCGTCTGGACCTGCCGGAGGTCCTGGGCGGCACCAACGCTCCGCGCGCCCTCTGGTGGTCGCTCGCCGAGCTGGTGCTCGGCGCCAACGCCCCGATCTGGATGTACGCCTCCGGTCCGTCCTTCGCGCACGTGCTGCACGTCGAGGGCACCGAGGAGCAGAAGAAGTGGGCCCGGCTGTTCATCGACAAGCAGTGGGGCTCGACCATGGTCCTCACCGAGCCGGACGCCGGCTCCGACGTGGGCGCCGGCCGTACCCGCGCGATCCAGCAGCCGGACGGCTCGTGGCACATCGAGGGCGTGAAGCGCTTCATCACCTCCGGTGAGCACGACCTGAGCGACAACATCGTCCACTACGTGCTGGCCCGTCCGGTCGGCGTCGAGGGCGTCGGCGGTCCGGGCACCAAGGGCCTGTCGCTGTTCGTCGTGCCGAAGTTCCACTTCGACCCGGAGACCGGTGAGCTGGGCGAGCGCAACGGCGTCTACGCCACCAACGTCGAGCACAAGATGGGCCTGAAGGTCTCGAACACCTGCGAGGTGACCTTCGGCGAGCACGGCGTACCGGCCAAGGGCTGGCTGCTGGGCGAGAAGCACGACGGCATCCGCCAGATGTTCATGATCATCGAGTACGCCCGGATGCTGGTCGGCACCAAGGCGATCGCCACGCTCTCCACCGGCTACCTCAACGCCCTGGAGTACGCCAAGAACCGGGTGCAGGGCGCCGACCTCACCCAGATGGCCGACAAGACCGCCCCGCGGGTGACCATCACCCACCACCCGGACGTGCGCCGTTCGCTGCTGCTGCAGAAGTCGTACGCCGAGGGCCTGCGCGCGCTCGTCTGCTACACCGCCACCTGGCAGGACAAGGTCACGATCGCCGAGGCGGCCGGTGACGAGAAGGCCACCAAGCTGGCGAAGCGGGTGAACGACCTGCTGCTGCCGCTGGTCAAGGGCGTCGGCTCGGAGCGCGCGTACGAGTTGCTCGGCCACGAGGCGCTGCAGACCTACGGCGGTTCCGGCTTCCTCCAGGACTACCCGCTGGAGCAGTACGTCCGGGACGCCAAGATCGACACTCTGTACGAGGGCACCACCGCGATCCAGAGCCTCGACCTGATCTTCCGGAAGATCGTCCGGGACAACGGCAAGGCCCTGATGGCGGTCGCCGCCGAGATCCAGGAGCACATCGCCTCCGAGGCCGGCAACGGCCAGCTCAAGGAGGAGCGTCAGGCGCTCGGCAAGGCGCTCGCCGAGATCCAGAACATCCTCGGCGTGATGACCGGCTGGCTGGGCGAGGCCCAGGGCGGCGACACCCGCGCGCTCTACAAGGTCGGCCTGAGCAGCCGCCGGTTCCTGCTGGCGATCGGCGACCTGGTGGTCGGCTGGCTGCTGCAGAAGCAGGCGGACGTGGCGCTGAAGGCGCTGGCCGGCGAGGTCTCCGCGGCCGACAAGTCCTTCTACACCGGCAAGGTCGCCGCCGCCCGGTTCTTCGCCCGCGAGGTGCTGCCCCGCATCGGCGCCGACCGGCGGATCATCGAGGGCACCGACCTGGAGATCATGGACCTCCCGGAGGAGGTTTTCTGAGCCCTTCCGGGGGCTTTCACCCCTAGAACGTCACTCTTCCCCTCATGACGACGGCCGGCGGGCACCAGCCCGCCGGCCGTCGTCGTGCGCGTGCCCGGGGTGGATAGGCGGCCCGGTGGCGGGTAACCGTCGCGGACCACGACCGGAGTACGCCCAAGGCCATCGCACGGGGGAGTGCAGCGCACATGGGCATTGGTAGCGCCATCTTTCTCATCGCGCTCGGCGCGATCATGACCTTCGCCATCCGGGCCAACGTCTGGTGGATCGACCTGCGCGCGGTCGGCTGGGTGTTCATCCTGGCCGGGCTGGGCGTCCTGCTGACCACGCTGTGGTTCTGGCAGGACCGCCGCAAGCGGGCCCGCACGCTCATCGTGGAGGAGAACCGGCTCTCGCATCCGACCGCGATGATGCCGCCGCCGCCCGACCCGCCGCCGCCGACGGCCCCGCCGTCCTGACGCCGCGTCTCAGCGGCCGATCCGGTCCAGCTCGGCGAGGTCCTCGCCGGAGAGGGCCCGGCCGGCGCCCGTGATGTTCTCGCGCAGGTGCGCGACGGATTTGGTGCCGGGGATCAGCAGGATGTTCGGCGAGCGCCGCAGCAGCCAGGCCAGGGCGACGCCCATCGGCGTCGCCCCCAGGCGTTCGGCCACCGCCGACAACGCCGAGGACTGCAACGGGGTGAACCCGCCGAGCGGGAAGAACGGCACGTAGGCGAGGCCCAGCCGGGCCAGCTCGTCGATCAGGTCGTCGTCCTGGCGGTGGGCCAGGTTGTAGAGGTTCTGCACGCAGACGATCGGCGCGATCGACCGTGCCTCGGCCACCTGTTCCGGCGTCACGTTGCTCAGGCCCAGGTGGCGGATGAGGCCCTCCTGCTGGAGCGTGGCGAGCGTTTCCAGCGCCTCGGCGAGCGACCCGGGCTGGGGCCCGGCAGCGTCGCCCAGCCGCAGGTTGACCAGGCCGAGCGCGTCCACGCCGAGCGTCTCCAGGTTCTCCTGGACCTGCCGGCGCAGGCTCTCCGGACCCCGTGCGGTGGGCCAGCCGCCCTGCCGGTCCCGGTCCGCGCCGACCTTGGTGACGACGTGCAGCGAATCCGGGTACGGGTGCAGCGCCTCCCGGATCAGCCGGTTGGTGAGGAACGGCCCGTACGCCGCGCTGGTGTCGATGTGGGTGATGCCGAGCGCGACCGCCTCGCGCAGCACCGCCAGGGCGCCGTCGTGGTCGGCTGGCGGTCCCATCACCCAGGGGCCGGCGAGCTGCATCGCGCCGTAGCCGAACCGGGTGACGGTCAGGTCGCCCAGCGTCCAGGTGCCGCCGGGAAGGTTGGTGGGGGCCATACGTGTACCTCTTGGCTCTCGTCGTCCGTCATGGGCGCCGCCGGATCGCGGCGCCCGGCCTCCACTATCGGGGTGTAACTTTCCGGGGGGAAGTAGGCACCCAAAAGTGCGTAGCTCACCGGCGTGGCAGGAGCAGAGAATGAGCAAGGCGGAGTACGACGCGTTCCTGGCCCAGTGCCCCAGCCGGCAACTGCTCGACCGGATCACCGACAAGTGGGTCACGTTGGTGCTGGCCGCGTTGCGCAGCGACGGCTCGCACCGGTTCGGAGCGGACTGCGCCGGCGAGCCGCGACCGAGGCGATACTCCGAGCTGTTCCGCACGCTGCCCGGGGTCAGCCAGAAGATGCTCACCCAGACGCTGCGCGCCCTGGAGCGCGACGGAATGATTACCCGCACCGTGGAGCCGACGGTGCCGGTGACTGTCACCTACGAGCTGACCGACCTCGGGTTCTCCCTGCACGAGATGATCCGGGGCCTGAAGACCTGGGCGGAGACGCACATGGACGACGTGCTCACCAACCGGGCGGCCTACGACAGCCGGGTCTGAGTCGTACCGGTCAGGCGCGGGCGGTGTGGCGGCCGGTGATCGGCGCGTTCCCCGGCGCGAGGTCGGCCCAGCGGGTCGTCGGCCGGTGCACCACCAGGTCGGTGGTCCGTAGCCCGTCCGGGTCGGCCCGCTGCGGATCGAGCAGCGCCGACAGCAGAGAGATCCCCGGGTTGTGCGCGACGAGCAGCACCGTCCCGGCGGTCGGCTCGACCGTCCACAGCAGCTCCAGCAGCTGATCCGGAAGCGCGTCGTACGCGCTCACCTCGTATCGCACCGCGGGAGCCGAGCCCGCCGGACCGCCCTCCGGCGGGGAACCGGTCATGCCCGTCGCCACGTCGTGCCAGGTCTGCCGGGTGCGCCGGGCCGGTGAGCAGAGCACCACGTCGGGAAGCAGCCCTTGCCGGGCCAGCCAGGCGCCGGCCGCCGCCGCGTCGGCGTGACCGCGCGCGGTGAGCGACCGCTCCGCGTCCGGGCCGTTCGCGGACTGCTCGGCCTTGGCGTGCCGCAGCAGCACCAGCCTCCGCTGCGCGTTCCTGCCGTCCGTCATACCGCCCAGCTTGCCTGATTGACGATCAGAGCGCCTGGGTATGTCGATGTGTGCCGCTACCTCATCCATGGCCGCGGCGGGCAGGAAACGCCAGCAGTACGCCAAGGAGGCGACGTCATGGGCATCGGTGCCAGCATCTTTCTCATCGCGCTCGGCGCGATCTTCGCGTTCGCCGTGGACGCCGACCTGGGGTGGCTGAACCTCAACGTGGTGGGTTGGGTGCTCATGCTCGCCGGGGCCGCCGGCCTGCTCACCACGCTCTACTTCTGGAACAGCCGCCGCCGGGTGGTGGCCGCCCCGGTGCGCGAGCAGGTGGTCGCCGAGCCGGTGGTGCCGGTGCGCGACGACCGCGTCGTGCGCGAGGAGTACCGCGAGGTGCGCCGTCCGGGTTCGGGCTACCCGGCCTGACCCCTGAGAACCCGAGGGCCCCGCGCCGTTGCGGGGCCCTCGCGCATGTCCGGGGACAGGCTTCGGTTCCGTGAGGCCCGGCTCAGGCGAACAGCGCGAAGTAGATCGCGATGTGGTGGCAGATCGCCGCGACGACAGTGCAGGCGTGGAAGAACTCGTGGTGCCCGAAGACGGTGGGCCACGGGTTCGGCCGGCGCAGCGCGTAGAACACCGCGCCCACGCTGTAGATCGCGCCGCCCACGCTCAGCAGCACCAGCGCCGTGACGCCGCCGCCGCGCAGGATCTGCGGCAGCATGGCCACCGCGACCCAGCCGAGCGCCAGGTAGAGCGGGGCGGAGACCCAGCGCGGCGCGTGCGGCCAGATCAGCTTGACCGCCACGCCGGCCAGCGCGCCACCCCAGACCAGGCTCAGCATGATCGTGGCCTGCCCGTTGTCCAGCAGCAGGACGCAGAACGGCGTGTAGGTGCCGGCGATGAACACGAAGATCATCGAGTGATCCATCCGGCGCATGATCTGGTAGCCGCGTTCGGACCAGACCCGCCGGTGGTAGAGCGCGCTGGTGCCGAAAAGCCCGCACACGGTGAAGCTGTAGATCAGGCAGCTCACCAGCGGCGCCCAGCCGGGACGACCGGCGGCGACGGAACAGAGCACGATGCCGCAGACGAGAGCGGCGAAGAACGCGTAGGCGTGCAGCCAGCCGCGCATGCGCGGCTTCCCGATGTCGGCCGGCCGTAGCCGGGACGGTGCGGAGGTCGTCACCTCCTTAGGTTACGACGGCGTAGGTTACTTGCAAGTAGTGTGGACCGTCACCTCACCCGACGGCAGGATGACCGGATGCGGATCCGGCCGGTCGGGGCGTACGCCCTGCTCCTCGACTGTGACGACGCGGCCCAGGCACAGGCCTGGCGGGCCGAGCTGTGGCACCGGCGCGAGGCGGGCGAGCTGACCGCCACCGAGATCGTCCCCGGCGCGGCCACCGTGCTGCTCGACGGCGTACCGGACCCGGAGGCGGCCGCCGCCCGGATCGCCGGCTGGCGCCCCCGCACCACCGACTCCGGCACGGCCACCGCCGAGGTCCGGGTGCCGGTCGTGTACGACGGCGAGGACCTTCCGCTGGTCGCGGAACACTGGCACGCCGACGTACCGGCGGTCGTCGACCGGCTCCGGCGTACCGAGTTCCGGGTCGCGTTCTGCGGGTTCGCGCCCGGGTTCGCGTACCTGACCGGGCTGCCGCCCGAGCTGGCGGTGCCCCGGCTCGCCACGCCGCGTACCCGGGTGCCGGCCGGCTCGGTGGCGCTCGCCGGCCCGTACGCGGGCATCTACCCCACCGCGTCCCCCGGTGGCTGGCTACTGGTCGGTCGCACCGACCTGCCGCTGTTCGACGTGCACGCCCACCCGCCGGCCCGGCTCACCCCCGGCGCCCGCGTCCGGCTGGTCGACGCGCCGTGATCGAGGTGCTGCGGGCCGGGGTGCTCACCACCGTTCAGGACCAGGGCCGGCCCGGGTGGGCGCACCTCGGCGTACCTCGTTCCGGTGCCCTCGACCCGGCCGCCCTGCGCCTGGCCAACCGGCTGGTGGGCAACGACGAACGCGCCGCCGGCTTGGAGATCACCATGACCGGCTGCGTACTGCGGGTGACCCGGGCGATCGCTGTCGCGCTCACCGGCGCTCCGGCCGACGTGGTCGTCGAGTGGCGGGCCGGGGACACACAGCCGCGCCCGGGGGACGTGGGACGCGCGCTCTCGCTGCCGGCGGGCGCGGTGCTGCGCGTCGGGCCGGCCCGCGCCGGGGTACGGACGTGGTTGGCGGTCAGCGGCGGGATCGCCGTCGAGCCGGTGCTCGGCAGCCGCGCCACCGACACGCTCTCCGGCCTCGGACCACCACCGCTGCGCGACGGCGACCGGCTGCCGCTCGGCACCCCGGCCGGTCCGCCCGCACCCGTCGACCTCGCCGTCACCGGGCCGCTCCCGGACGAACCGCGGCTCGCCGTGCGCCCGGGCCCCCGGCAGGACTGGTTCACGGCTGACGCGCTGGACCTGCTGTGCCGTGCCGCGTACACGGTGAGCCCGGACAGCAACCGGGTCGGCGCGCGGCTGGCCGGTCCGGCGCTGCCCCGCGCGGTCGCCGGCGAACTGCCGAGCGAGGGCCTGGTGCTCGGCGCGGTGCAGGTGCCGCCGGACGGCCGGCCCCTGGTCTTCCTGGCCGACCACCCCACCACCGGCGGGTACCCGGTCATCGGGGTGGTGGACGACGTGACCCCGCTCGCCCAGGCCCGGCCAGGCACTACGGTGACGTTCCATGGACCTCAACGCTGACCTGGGCGAGGGATTCGGAAGCTGGCGGCTCGGCGACGACCAGGCGCTGCTCGACCTGATCAGCTCCGCGAACGTCGCCTGCGGCTTCCACGCCGGTGACGCGCCCACCATGCACCGGGTGTGCGCCGCCGCCGCCGAACGCGGCGTCGCGGTGGGCGCGCAGGTCGGGTACCGGGACCTCGCCGGCTTCGGCCGGCGGCACATCGCGTACGACTTCGCCGAGCTGCGCGACGAGACGATCTACCAGCTCGGGGCGCTCGACGCCTTCTGCCGGCTGTACCGCACCCGGGTTCGCTACCTCAAGCCGCACGGCGCGCTCTACCACGCGGCGGCCCGCGACGAATCGCAGGCCGCCGCGCTGGTGGCGGCGATCAGCGGGTACGACCACGAGCTGCCGGTGCTCTGCCAGCCCGGCACCGTGCTGGCCCAGTTGGCGGCCGGCTCGGGCCTACGGGTGGTGGCCGAAGGCTTCGCCGACCGCAACTACCTGCCGAACGGCGCGCTGGTGCCGCGCAGCTCACCGGACGCGCTGGTGACCGACCCGGAGCAGGTGGCCGTCCGGGCGGTACGGATGGCGGTCGAGCGCACGCTGGTCGCGATCGACGGGACGGTGATCCCCGCCCTGGTCGAGTCGATCTGCCTGCACGGCGACACCCCCGGCGCGGTGCGGTGCGCGGAGCTGGTGCGGGCCGCTCTCATCGACGCCGGGGTGACCCCCACCCCGTTCGCCTGAACGGGACGGTCAGGACTCGTCCAGACCCCGCAGGACCAGCGGCACGCGGCTCGCGCCGCCGGTGACCACCCGGACCGGCACGCCCCAGTCCTGCCGCGTCAGGTGGCAGGCCGCGTGCTCGACGTCGGCGTCGCAGGTCGCTGCCTGAGCCGTCACCTGGAGCACCCCCTGCGCCACGTCGCCGCTGAGCACCAGCCTGCGGGACAGGTCGGTGGTCGTGCCCGCGCCCTCGACCAGCAGCTCCGGCGGGGACGCCGAGACCACCAGCCGGGTCGACGGCCCGTACGTCTCGTCCAGCTTCTGCCCCGGCGCCGGCGTGAAGATCACGTCCAGGGCCAGCTCCCCGGCCGCCACGTCGGTCGGCTTGCGCTCCAACCGGTGCCGGGGGCCGTCCACCGTGTTCGCCCCGGCCGACGTCAGCGCGCCCGGCGCCAGCCGGGTCAGCCGGTGCGCGGCCGACTCGACCACCAGCACGTCGCCCTCGCCGGTGAGCACCAGGTCGCTCGGCTCGGCCAGCCCGTCCGCCACGGTGCCCACCTGACCCGTCTCCGGGTCGAAGCGGCGCACCGCCCCGTTGTACGTGTCGGCGATCAGCACCGAACCGTCGGGCAGTGCGCACACCCCCAGCGGGTGCTGGAGCAACGCCTGGTCGGCCGGGCCGTCCACGTGCCCGAAGTCGAACAGGCCCTGTCCGACGGCGGTGTGCATCACGCCGCCGGAGACCCACCGGATCGAGCTGGTCTCGCTGTCCGCGATCCAGAGCCGGCTGCCGTCGGCCGACACCGACAACCCGGACGGCTGGGCCATCCACACGTCCGGCAGCGGGCCGTCGCGCAGCGCCTCGACAGTGGTGCCGGCGTACATGCCGGCGGTCCGCTTGATCGGGTCGAACCACCAGAGCTGGTGGATGCCGGCCATCGCGACGATCACCCGATCGTCGTACCAGGCCACGTCCCACGGGGAGGACAGGTCGACCACGCGGGCGTCGTGCGCGTGGTCGTCGACAGTCGAGCGCCACTGCCGCCCGGTGCCGGCCACCGTGACCACCTCGCCGGAGGACAGCCGTACGCCGCGCAGCAGGTGATTGACCGTGTCCGCGACGACCAGGTCGTAACCGGCCACCTCGGCCACGTGCGGCGGCAGCAGGCACAGCCCCTGCGGCTCGGCGAACGTGGCGGCGGAGGGCGGGCCGTCCGTACGGCCCCGGGAACCGGCGCCGATGCGGCGGACCACTGTCTCGCCGTCGGCGGCCAGCTCGACCACCGAGTGCCGGGCCGAGTCGCTGACCAGCAGGTTCCCGCCTTCGAGCGGTACGGCCTTGCCGGGGAACCGCAGGACGGTGTCCGGCTCGGCCGGCGGCACGTACGGCCCTTCACCCCGGTGCAGCGTCCCCTTCGCCTCGTGGGCAGCGATCAGCTCGTCGAGCAGGCGGGCCAGCCCTTCGGCGTGTCCCTCGCCGGCCATGGTGGCGACCACGTACCCCTCGGGGTCGATCACGGCGAGCGTCGGCCACGCCTTGGCCGCGTACTGCTGCCACATGTCCATCTCGGCGTCGTCGAGCACCGGGTGGTGCACGCCGTACCGCTCGACCGCGGCAGCCAGCGCCGCCGGGTCCTTCTCGTGCTCGAACTTCGGCGAGTGCACCCCGATCACGACCAGGACGTCGCCGTACTTCTCTTCGAGCGGACGCAGTTCGTCGAGCACGTGCAGGCAGTTGATGCAGCAGAACGTCCATAAATCTAGGATGACGCAGCGACCTCGAAGGTCCCGCAATGTCAGATTTCGTCCGCCTGTGTTGAGCCAGGCTCGGCCGCGAAGTTCGGGCGCTCGTACGCGGGGCGAGGTAGCCATACGGCAACCCTCCCACGGGGTCGCCGAGGGCGGCGCGGGGGATCGGTCAACGTGATGCGGCGAACGGCAGGCGGCCGAGGTGGTGGCCCTCGCCGCCCTCGTTGGCCTCTCGGCGCTCGAGCACGAGGATCACCCGAAGCGCCTCGCCGAGCTGCCCGAGACGCCGGACCGCTGGGAGGACGTCCCGACCGGCGAGACCTTCCGCCAGGTGTGGGACCGGGACCCGGAAGGGCGGAACGAGATCCTTCGGACGGCCGGCGTCCGGGTCTTCGTGACCCGCGAGCCGCGACGCCGCGGAACCCCCGCCGATGTCCGCTTCACGATGGGCGAGTTTGACGACCCAGAAGCGCGGCGCCTGGCCGAGATCGCGGCCGAGGAAGCTTTCTAGCCGACGCCAGTCCTCCGCCGTAGCTGCACGGGTCCGAGATCGGCGATCCCGCTCGTATGGACGATCGATGCCACCAAGTGTCCCGTGGCGGACTTCCTCGCGTGGTACGGGGCGGTGGCGGTGCGTCTGCGGCCTGCTCTGGCGGGCGTGCCCTGACCGTCGCCGAGTGCCGCCGCCCGCCGAGCCAGCACCCCGCCCGGCGTGGGCGGACGAGGCGACGGACGCCTACCCGCAGCCCGGCCGGTCCCCCTGGTTGACATGAGGCCAGGCGTACCGCGCGAACGCGGGGCGGCGCTGGTGAGCCTGCACCGGCCGCAACGCCCGGCCTGGAACTGCGAGGCGTGTAAACAGCCGTACCCGTGTCCGGAAGCGCGGGCGACCCTGGCGGTCGGCGACGCCTGGGCGACGGCGACCTACCTCGCGGGTCTCTTCGTGACCGCCGTGGACGATCTCCCGGCGGTGCCGGTGGCGGATCTCTACGCGCGCTTCATGCTCGCCGTGCCTGTGCGGGGGTCGAGAGACGGCCGTCGACGGCCCAGGGCGGCCCGGCCGTAGGTAGGACCGGGGTCCGGGCCGTCCGGACGCCTGAGGTTGCCCCTAGAAGCCGAAGCGCTCGCGGTCGCTGATCGGGTCGGGGCCGGTCGCGCGGGTCGCTTCAAGCCGCTCCCGTAGCGCGGCGCGCCGATCGGCCAGGGATGAAACACCCTCGGGTAAGTCGTCGTCCTCCGCGTGCTCTATGACCATGCGGGCGCGCTGCCGGTCGACCACGGTCGCCCCTAGACGCTCTTCATTCATCCGCAGCTCGGCCAACAGCGCGGCCGATGGACGTTTCAGGATGGCTTCATAGACGAGAGCAAGCACGCCCAGTCGGCGCCAGTCCGTGCGCTCGAAGATCGCCGCTTGCGGAGAGTTCCGCCAGTCAGCGAACCAATCCAACGTGCCGGCGGCCGACGGGTCCGGACGGGCGCGGGGTGAAGGTGTTCGGGCAGCCCGGCGCTTCGCACGGGCGCGGGGTCAGACGGTCAACGTCAATCACGGCGGGTCCAATCCAGGAGGGGCGGTCGCCGTGGTCAGCGGCGACCGTAGAACGCTGACGAACTTCAGGTAGGCCAGCTCGGCGCTCTCGCGCAGCGGCCCTCTCCCTCAGAAGTCGGGCGCGGCGTCGAAGGACCGGTAGGGCTTCCCGACGGTGGTGAACCGGACGGGTCGATTTGGGCTGATCAGCTACAGCGTTAAGCGCGCCCGAATAGGCACCATCTGCACGGCGAAGGGATGAGTCGAGGCGTCGGCCGAACGGCTAGATCAACTGCACTGTCTGGCATGGACACGCACAGGCACGCACCGAGCCCCACGGGCGCAGCGTGCCCGCTCACCTGGGATAGAGCTACAGCGCTTCGAGCGCTGAGGACAGCGGCGCTCCCGCCCCGTACCGTCGCCGTCGTGACGACCGAAGAGCAGACCGGCGCCGCCGTGAGCGGCCGGCACGCGATCATCCTCGAATACCTTCGGACGGCCCCTGCCGTCCTGGGCGCCTTGGCCGGTCTCCTCGGCGCCGTGACGGCGCTCCTCGCTCTACTGGTCCGTTGAGCGCCGCCGGTCGACGTACGCCGCCCACGACGGGTACGCCGGATCGCCGCACCGGACGACCTCGTAACCGGCCAGCTCGACCGGCGGCGGTCAGGCGGACGCGCCGGATCAGAACCGAGTCGGCGTCGAGGCGGCGCGGGACAGGGCCAGGCGGCGGCCAGGCGGCGTCCATGGGCATTGGGCGGTAGGGCATGGGAACTCCTCGGCGTGATCGGTCGTAGCGGGCCCCGGGTACGGTGCGCGGCATGGGTGCTCTCAAGCCGTGGCACATCGCCACGCTGTGCTGTCTCGTCACGTCCGCCGCGCTTATCGGGGGCCTGGTCTGGTTCCTGATCAAGCGGACTGGTCGCCGCTAACCGGGGCCGACCGGAACGATCCGGCCGACCCCGGCGGGCGGTCAGGCGCTCGCCAGTGACGGCGTGCGGGCGGTACGTCGGCCCGCTGGCGGCACCTTGTCGGCAGGCAGGTAACGGCGGGCGGTGCGCTCGCTCACGCCCAGGCGTGCGGCGACCTGAGCGGGCGTCGCGTCGGGCGTCTCGGCGAGCACGGCGGCCACCCTGACGGCGGTCGTGGGCGGTGCCGCCGCCGGGTCAGGCGCGGCGGGCGGCGTGCCGACAGCGGCGACCAGCGGCAACGTCCGGGCGCCGGGCGGGACGACGGGCGGACGCGGGCGAGGCGCGGGCGTCGGTGCCTCGACGGCGGGCGGGGGCAGGGTGACCGCCTCGGCCAGCTCGGGCGCGCGCCCGGAACGGGCCAGGACCTCGACGGTCAGTAGCAGCGCCACGGCGGGCCACGCCGAGACGACCCGGGCGGTGGCGTCCGGCGGGGCGACGATCACGTTCGCGGCTAGCGAGGCAGCCACGCCGAGGACGAAGGCGAGCCACGCCGACCAGCGAGACCGGCGACCGTCGCCCAGGGCCAGCGTCGCCACGAGGATCATCCCGTCGACAGAGAGCGGCAGCAGGGAGGCCAGTAGCGGCGGCTGTCCGGCGCGCTCGGCCAGCTCGCGCATGTGGTCGTAGGAGGCAACGGCGGCGATGACGGTCACGGCGACCGTGCCAGCGAGGGAAGCGAAGCGGCGGGCGTTCACCGGGTCACCGCCAAGGCGTCGCCGAGGGACAGGACCGGGACGCCGAACAGGGCGGCGTAGACGGCCTCGGGGGAGTCCTCAGCCCCGGGCAGGATCACCACAACGTCAGCCGTGCGGGCGGCGTCCATGTCGGCGGCGACGTCGGCGACCAGGCCCGCGGCGTCGGCGGGGTCGGCGTCCGTCGCCGAGGTAACCAGGTAGCCGGCGGCGACGAGGGCGCCAGGGCCCGGCCGAGGTCGGCGGCGGCGAGGGCGGAACCGGCGAGGTAGGCGCGGAGGTGGGTAGGGTTGTGGGTCATGGCGGAAGCTCCGTTTCCGTCTAGGGCCTCGGAGGCGTTGCAGTCGCCTTTCCGGGGCCCGCCTTTATTGGTTAGCGGGTGAAATCTGTTAGGCGTCCAAGGACGCAGGGGCCGGTTCGTCGGCCCACGTGAACCGGAGGCGCGCTGCTGGGTCGAATCGCACGCCCCGGCGGCCATTCGCGGGGGCGACGGTTACGGCGTTCAGGGCCAGACCGAGGAGGTCGCGTCGGTCGGCGACGGTGGCGACGTCCCATGCTTCGCGGGCCTGTACCGGGTCGAGGAGCGGCGAAATATCGGCCTCGGGCAACGGGAAGTCGGCCAGGTTGCGACGCAGCCCGGCGACGCGGGCGGTCAGGCGTTCGTGTAGGCGCTCCCAGCGCTTCACGGCCTCGGGGCCGACAAACTCGCCGCGCAGATACCGGGCGTCCTCCAGGTCGACCAGGGAGGCGTTCGCGTCCTCCAGAGCGGTCGTGATGGTCGCCCGTTCGCGGATCACGTCCGGGTCGTGCCGGGCCACCCATCGTTCCGCCACGGCGTCTAGCAACGGATCGCCAGGTTCGGTCGCGGCCAGGCGGCTAATAAAGGAATCGACCACGGCGCGGTCTACGGCGGCGATCATCGCCGTGACGTGCGCCGGGCACGGGTGGCCGAGGCGGCGACCCTGGCAGACGTACGACTGACCGGCGGCGGACATACGACGCCCGCACGAACCGCACCGAAGGAAGCCGGTCAGGAGGTGCGAAGTCTGAGCACGGACGCCCCGGGCCCGGCCGGTCGGCTCGGCGACGGTGCGGGCTTCTAGGGCGCGGGTGATCTGTAGTTGTTCGGCGGGCGTGATGATGCCCCGGCCAATCTCGACGGTCTCGCCAGTCTCCGGGTCCCGCCAGGGGACGACCTTCCCGGTGTACTTGCCGTCACGCTTCACGGTCTCGGGCAGTAGCCCGGCGAACGCGGGGGACTTGAGCAGGACCGACAGGGACCCGACGCCCCATTTTCCGCCTCGGGTTGCGGGGATCTCTCGGGCGTTCAGGTCGCGGGCGATACGGACCAGGGGTTCACCGGACAGGGCGCGGTCGGCGATCTCCCGGGCGATGGGCGCGGTGCGCGGGTCATGATCTAACTTCCCGTCCTCGGCGACCGCCAGGCCGTACGGCGGCTGTCCGCCGATCCAGCGACCGAGGTTGCGAAGGTGAGCCTTCGCCGAGGCGACGCGAAGACCGATGTTCGCTGACTCGCTCCGGGCGACCTCGGACAGCAACGCCAGAACTAGAAGCGACTGTTGCTGCGTGGTGTCTAGACCGTCCTGGACGAAGACGATTCGCCCGCCGACCTTCTCGATCTGGTCCAAGACCTGTCCGACCTGGCCCATACCGCGCCGAGACAGGCGGTCGACCTTCCAGACGACCAGGGTCCCGACGGTGCTGGTCGTCAGGGCGGATATGGCGGCGTCGAACCCAGCGCGGTCTACCGACTTGTAACCGGACCGGCCCCGGTCAATATGAACGGTGCGAACTTCCAACCCGTTGCGCTCACACCAGGCCCGGCAGTCGGCCTCCTGGCGTTCGATGGCGGTCTTTCCCTCGCGGTCAAGGGATAGGCGTAGGTACAGGTCGGCGAGGTGTTCGTGATGGGACATGCCGAGGACGTTAAGGCCCTCGGCGCTGAGTTGCAAGCTTCTTCTAGGATTTCCAGAAGTCGAGCAGGACGATCCTGCCGCGCAGATCGGCCAGCGTGACGGCCTTGCCGCCGGTGTTCAGCCAGGCCCGACCCCGCAGTTCCGGTGCCCGTACGCGTGCGCTCATGCCCCCCATCGTGCCGCACCGGCGCGGCGCGTTCCCGGCGGTCGCGGCGTGAACAGACGCACACCCGGAACGGCGCGGAGCGCCCACCCCGGCGAGGGATGGACGCTCCGCGTACGTGCGGTTACTGGCCGGCCGGCTTCAGGCAGAGCACCCGGGTGGTCCCGCCGCTCTCCACCGAGACCGTCGGCTGGGACAGGTCGGCGCACTTGTCCTTGTTGTCCACCTTCGACACCACACTGAACGCGCCCGGCTCGCCGCAGTCGGCCGCTGCCGCGCTCGTGCCGGTCTGCTTCACGCAGGAACCGACCGCCGGGTCGAAGCCCGCCGACTTGTCGTCGCCGACCTTGCCGAGCAGCGTCAGCAGACCCAGCGGCACGGCGAGAATGAGCACCGCCGCGATCAGCACCGCGGCGAGCACCCGGCCGTTGCGCACCTTGGGCGGGGGCGCCTCGGTCTGCGACTCGGCGTCCGGCTTGAACGAGTCGAAGCGGCCCTGCTCCTGCTCGCCGCCGGAAGCGTCCTGCGCCCAGGCCGGAGGGGCCTGCTGGGGCGACGGGAAGGCGTTCATCCCACCGGCCGGGCCCTGGCCGGGCACCGCTACCGAGGCGCGTCCCCCGGCCGACGGGCCGAACCGGTCCGGCTCGCCGAGCGGCGCCTGCTGACCGGCCGGCCCACCGAACGCAGCCGGCCCGCCGAACGGCTCGGGTCGCCCGGCCGGGCTGCCGAACGGGGACTGCTGCCCGGCCGGCCCGTCGAACGGATCCGGCCGGCCGCCCGGGGTGCCGTACGCGTCCTGACCGCCGGGGGTGCCGTACGCGTCCGGCCGACCGCCCGGGGTGCCGTACGCGTCCGCCCGGCCGCCCGGGGCACCGTACGCGTCCTGGCCGCCGTACGGGCTCTGCGGACCGCCGTACGGGTCATGTGCCGCGTCGGGCTGCTCGTCGCCCGGGTGCACGCCGTTGGCGGGACGGGTGTTGCCGGGCGGGTCCACGAAGGACGGCACACCGACCGGGAAGGACGGCGGCGCGGCCGGCGAGGAGGACGCTCCGGCGTACCCGTGCGGGCCGTCGGCGTCCTCGGACCGCGCCTGCCGGCCCGGACCGGGGAAGCCGGTGCCGTGCGGCCCGTCCTGGCCGGGGTACCCGGCCTCTTCGGGTTCGCGGGCGTCCTCGGGCTCCGGACGGGCGGGCCGGCCGTACACCCGGGGCTGCGGCGTCGGGGCGCTGGTCGGCAGCGGCTGGTCGGACGGCGGGGTGACCCGGCTGGCCACCGGGACCGACGCGCTCGCCGAGACCGGGCCGCCCTCCGGGGAGGTACGCGGCGTGGGAACGGCAGGCGGCTGCGGCTCCTCCGGGCGGTGCGCGCCCCGGGCGCCGTCGCCGCGCTCCGGCTCGTACCCCTGGGGTTCGGTGCCCGGGCGGTTGGCGGGCGGCGCAGCGGCCAGCGCGGCGCCCGGCACCCGCTGCTGCTGCGCCGGCAACGGCACCGCGTTGCCGGGGGAGATGCCCGGCGCGGGGGCGGGCTGGTAGGCCGGAGCGGAGTCCTCGGACCGGCCCCACGCCTCGGCCGGCGACCACGGCTCGGGCGACGGTGCGGCCGGACGCTCGTCCTGGTTGCCGCCCCAGCCGGAGGGCGCGTCGGGAGACGGTGCGGGCACGCTCGCGCGGGCCTCGGCCGGCGCGGCGGCGCCCCAGGCGGGCTGCGCCGGTTCGTCCGCCGGACGCCCGCTCTCGTGCTGCTGCGGTACGGCGGCCGCGCCACCCCAGGCGCCGGCCTGCTCACCGGAGTCACGCTGCTGCGGTACGGCGGGGGCGTCGTTCCAGCCGCCGGCCTGCCGGCTCTGGTCCGGCTCCCAACCGCCCGGCTGCGCCGCCTCGGCCGGGTTCGCGGCCCGCCCGGCGGCCCAGCCGCCGGAACGGTCCGGGTCCTCGTTGCGGGCCGGCTCGTCCCAGCCGCCGGACCGGTTCTCCGCCTGCGGGGCGGGCCAGCCGCCGGGGCGGTGTCCCTCGTCGTGCGGCGCACCCGACTGCCGCCAGCCGCCGCTGTCCTCCGGCGAGCGGCCGTCCTGATCGGACTGCTCGGCGGCGGACCAGGCGTTGTCCGGGCGGGCGGCGCCGGGCACCGAGACCGCGGCGGCGGCCCGGGCGGGCGGGTCGGCCGGCGGCCAGGTGGCGCCGGTCTGCTGACCCGGTGCCCAGGCCGGCTGGCTCTCCCGCGGATTCCAGCCGCCCGAGCGGTTCGGGTCGTCGGACGCGGCGGGCTGCTCGTCGCGCGGGTTCCAGCCGCCGGAGCGGTTCGGGTCGTCCGGCGGCGGCGCGGCGGCCCAGCCGGCGGCGCGGCCGGGAGCGTCGTCGTGCTGCCGGCCCGTGGGCGCGAAGCCGCCGGAGCGGTGCGGGTCGTCCGCCGGGGCGGGCGTGACCCAGGTCTCGTTCGGCACGGTGGCCGGGGCGGGCACGTAACCGGTGCCGCGGGCGGGCTGGTCACCTGAGGGCGACCAGCCCGGCTGCTCGCCGGAGCCCCGGCCGGGACGGTTCTGCTCGGCGGCCCAGGGGGCCTGCGCCGGCTCGGCCGGGCTGCCCGGCGGCGTGGTGGCCCAGGCGGGCGGCGACGGTTCGGCGGCGCGGTCCGGTCCGGGCTGCTCCTGGTTGCCCCAGGCGGGGCTGCCGGAGCCGGCCCAGGCGGGATCGCCCTGGTCGTTGCCGCCCCAGGCGGGCTGCGGGACCTGGGCGGTCGCCCGCCCGGTCACCGATTGGCCCGCGGGTGGGGCCCACGCGGGTGGCTGGTCGTCGTTCGCGGCCCAGGCCGGGGCCGGCTGCGCGGGCCGACCGGCCGGCGGGGGCGGTGCCCAGCCGAGGTCGGGCGCGCCGTTGTACCCGTTGTCCTGCTGCGCCGGCTGATCGCCGTACGGCACCGGTCCGCCGGTGCCCGGCGACACCTCGCCCGGCTCCTGGCCGGGGCGGTGCGGAGCCTCGGACGTCATGGGTGCGCCTCCTCCATCACAGGTCGGCCGCCGATGCCGGTCGGGGAACCGTCGGCATGGCTGCCGGCGTCGCCGGCGGGTACCGGCCGTGCGGGCTCCCCGCACCGTATCCGGTGGTCGCCCGAGGCCGCTCGGGGGAGCATCAGCGGTCACCGAATGTCACCGGACGACGTCGATGGGTTTCGCTGTCTCTCGTTCGTCCGGAGTCAGCCGGTTGGCGACCGTGCCAACCGTACCGGGCGGTGGAGCGAGGTGGAATCCCGGTGCCGACCGAGACCGGTACGCCGAAGACCCGCCCGGTGCCGGGCGGGTCTTCGGACTGGAGGAGGTGAGAAAGGTCTGTGGCGTCAGCTCAGGTGACGCTGGGCGATGGCGAGAAGCTCCTCGCGGACCGCGGGCGAGTTGGCGGAACGCAGCGCGTGCTCGATGGCGCGGGCGCGGCGGTTGGCGTCGCGGCGGGTGCGGATTCGCTCGATCATGCTCATCTCGGGTCTCTCCTCCTGGCTATTCGGTTGTCAGCCCCTTGATGTCTCTATTTAAGCGCACCGGGCGGCCGGTTGCCATCGATTGTTAGGTGAGCTGAACCACTTACCTAAGGATCGTAGATCCACAGGGCTGGGACCCTACGATTCCTTTCCCGCAAACGGCCACGGCCGGTGTGCCGGGCGGTTCACCCATTGGCACACCGGCCGTGACCGGAGCGGTGGTACGTCAGGTCCAGGCGAGCAGCGCCGCCTCCGGGTCGGCCAGGAAGTCCCCGATGTCGCGGAGGAACTTCGAGCCCAGCTCACCGTCGATGATCCGGTGATCGAAGGACAGCCCCAGTGTGGTCACCAGGCGCGGCTTGACCTTGCCCTTGTGCACCCACGGCTGCTCGCGTACCGCGCCGAAGGCGAGGATCGCCGACTCGCCCGGGGGCAGGATCGGCGTACCGGTGTCGACGCCGAAGACGCCGACGTTGGTGATGGTGAGCGTGCCGCCGGACATGTCCGACGGGGACGTCCTGCCCGACTTCGCGGTCTGCACCAGATCCGTCATCGCGTCCGCCAGCTCGCGCAGCGAGAGCCGCCCGGCGTCCTTGATGTTCGGCACGATCAGACCGCGCTCGGTGGCCGCCGCGATGCCGAGGTTGACGTACTCCTTCACCACGATCTCGTCGCCGGCCCAGGTCGAGTTGACCATCGGGTGCCGCTTGACCGCCAGCAGCACCGCCTTGGCGACCAGCAGCAGCGGCGAGACCCGTACGTCCCGCCACTCGCGCCGGTCGCGGAGCCGGTCCAGCGCCTTCATCGCCCGGGTCACGTCGACGGTCAGGAACTCCGTGACGTGCGGGGCGGTGAACGCCGAGCGGGCCATGTTCTCCGCGGTGAGCTTGCGTACCCCCTTGACCGGGATGCGCTGCTCGCGGTCCGCGCCGAAGCTCGCGGCCGACGCGGCCGGTGCCGGGACCGCCAGCGGCTCGGCCGCCGGGGTCGCGCTCGCCGCCCGCTGTAGGTCCTCGCGGGTGATCGAGCCGAGCGGACCCGAGCCGGTCAGCGTGGCCAGGTCGATGCCGAGATCCTTCGCCAGCTTGCGGACCGGCGGCTTGGCCAGCACCGGCACGGCGACCCGCCCGTTGCCGTTCACCGCCGGCGCGGGCGCCACCGGTGCGGGGGCGGCGGGCTGAACCGGGGCGGCGGCCACCGGCGCGGGCTGGGCCGGCGCGTCGGCCTTGCGCAGGCGGCGCTTGGCCGGGGCGTTGCGCGGCCCGTAGCCGACCAGCACCGCGGTACGCCCACCCGGGGCCACACCACCGATCAGGCCCGGCTCGACCATGCCCTCGGCGGGCGCGACCTGGACCGCCGCCAGCGACGCGGCCGACGGGGTGGGCAGCTCCGACGTCGGGGTGGCAGTCGTCGACTCCGCGATCGGCCCGGCGCCGGGGTCGGTGTCGATCGCGATGATCGGCACGCCGACCTCGACGGTGGACCCCTCCGGGTGGAAGATCGCCTGCACCCGTCCGGCCCACTTCGCCGGGATCTCGACCGCCGCCTTGGCGGTCTCCACCTCGACGATCGGCTGGTTCAGCTCGATGTCGTCGCCGACCTTGACCAGCCAGGCGAGGATCTCACCCTCGGTCAGGCCCTCGCCCAGGTCGGGAAGGTTGAACTCCTTGATCCGGGACATGCCGCTCACCAGCCGAAGGTGCGGTCGACGGCGTCGAGCACCCGGTCCAGGTCGGGCAGGTACTCCTCCTCCACCCGGGCGGCCGGGTAGGGGGTGTCGAAGCCGGTCACCCGCAGAACCGGGGACTCCAGGGAGTAGAAGCACTCCTCGGTGATCCGGGCCGCGATCTCCGACCCGAGACCCAGGTTGCCCGGGGCCTCGTGCACGACCACGCAGCGGCCGGTGCGCCGCACCGACTCGTACGCGGCGGTCAGGTCCAGCGGTGAGATCGTGCGCAGGTCGATGACCTCCAGCTCCCGGCCGTCCTCGGCGGCGGCGGTGGCCGCGTCCAGCGCGGTGCGGACCATCGGGCCGTACGCGAGCACCGTCGCGTCGGTGCCGGGCCGCGCGACCCGGGCCGAGTGCAGCGGGTACGCGTCGGCGATCGGCGCCTCCAGGTCCACCGGACCCTTCTCCCAGTAGCGCCGCTTCGGCTCCAGGAACACGATCGGGTCGTCCGACGCGATCGCCTGCTGGATCATCACGTACGCGTCCTGCGGGTTCGCGCAGCTCACCACCTTGAGACCGGCGGTGTGCGCGAAGTACGCCTCCGGCGACTCGGAGTGGTGCTCGACGGCGCCGATGCCGCCGCCGAACGGGATACGGATGACCATCGGGATCCGCACCTTGCCCTGCGAGCGGTAGTGCATCTTCGCCACCTGCGACACGATCTGGTCGTACGCGGGGTAGACGAAGCCGTCGAACTGGATCTCGCAGACCGGCCGGAAACCGCGGATGGCCAGGCCGACAGCGGTGCCGATGATGCCGGACTCGGCCAGCGGGGTGTCGATCACGCGCTGGTCGCCGAAGTCCTTCTGGAGGCCGTCGGTGATCCGGAACACGCCGCCGAGCTTGCCGACGTCCTCGCCCATGATGACGACCTTGGGGTCGCTCTCCAGGGCCCGCCGCAGACCGGTGTTCAGTGCCTTGCCGAGGGTGAGCGTCTCCGTGGCCATCAGTGCGCGCTCCCCTCGAAGGACTCCATGTACTGCGTGAACCGGGCCCGCTGCTCGTCGAGCTCGGGAGAGCCGTTGGGGTAGACGTGGTCGAACATGGTCACCGGCTGCGGGTCGGGCATCGCGAGCACGCGCTCGCGCAGGTGCACCGACTCGGTGCGGGCCTGCTCGTCGACCTCGGTGAAGAACGACTCGTCGGCGATCTTCTGCTTGGTCAGGAACGCCTTCATCCGGGCGATCGGGTCCTTGGCCTGCCACGCCTCGACCTCGCTGGCGATGCGGTAGCGGGTCGGGTCGTCGGAGGTGGTGTGCGCGCCCATCCGATAGGTGTACGCCTCGATCAGGCTCGGGCCCTGGCCGTTGCGCGCGTTGTCCAGCGCGTGCCGGGTCACCGCGTACGACGCGAGCACGTCGTTGCCGTCCACCCGGACGCCGGGGAAGCCGAAACCGCCGGCCCGCCGGTACAGCGGCACGCGGGTCTGCCGCTCCAGCGGCTGGGAGATGGCGTACTGGTTGTTCTGGCAGAAGAACACCAGCGGCGCGTTGAAGACGCTGGCCCAGACGAACGACTCGTTGACGTCGCCCTGGCTGGTGGCGCCGTCGCCGAAGTAGGCGATGACCGCCTCGCCGTCCTCGCCGCCGGTCTTGCCGTCCATGGCGACACCCATGGCGTACCCGGTCGCGTGCAGGGTCTGCGCCCCGATGACGATCGTGTACATGTTGAACTTGAACTCGTTCGGGTCCCAGCCGCCCTGGTCGACGCCGCGGAACAGGCCCAGCGGCATGATCGGGTCGATGCCGCGGCAGTAGAGCACGCCGTGCTCGCGGTAGGTCGGGAAGGCCATGTCCTGCGTACGCAGCGCCCGGCCGGAGCCGACCTGCGCGGCCTCCTGGCCCAGCAGGCTGGCCCACAGGCCCAGCTCACCCTGACGCTGGAGGGCGGTGGCCTCGGCGTCCAGCTTGCGGACCAGGACGAGGTCGCGGTAGAGCCCGCGGTACTCCTCGTCGGTGAAGTCGACGCGGTACTCGGTCCCGTCCGGGCCGAGCGCGGTCTCGATCCGCTCACCCTCGGGGGTCAGCAGCTGTACGAGTTCTGGTTCACCGGGCGCGGCGGCGCGTCTGGTGCGGGGTGCGGCCCGCTTGCTGCGGGTGGCGGCCCCGGGGTCGCCCTTTGCCATCCGTCTCTCCCTGTCTGTCTGCGCCGGCGCCGGGGGTGACCCGAGCCGAGCACCTCGTGCGCCGCCCGGCTGGTGCCGGGTCGGTCCCTGGCGACCGCGCCTCACCCCGGTAGGGGTTGCCGCGCGGCGTGAGCCGGAGTCGGTCGGGGGACGGACCCTGGCCCGGGAGCGCCGGCACCGTTCCGCACCAGCCGCGGGGTACGCGGAGGTGTCGGCTGCGTTGCCGTCATGTCTGAATGATTGCAGAGGAGGTGAGCGGGCCCACAGTATGGCCTCCCTCGCAGGTGAGGTTCGGCCGGGTTGACGACGGATCGGCGGTTTTGTCCGCAGTGGTGAGAGCGCCCGACGTACAAAATGTGTGTCGACACGCGGTTGTGGCTGGTGAACTGAGCGTCACTGGGTCAAGCTGACGGCGAGCCCTAGCGCGGCATTTGTCCTAATCCGCGCGCTCTCCCGTCCCGTCCGCGCGTGAGGAGTGTGCCGGTGTCCGAACCAGAGGGTCCACCCGGTACGCCTCTCCTCGGCCGGCACCGGGTGCTGCCCGCCTCGCCGTACCGCCCGATCGTCGGCGTGCACCGCGCCCCCGGAACCGGCGGTCCCCGCCGCGGCTACCTGCTCACCGTGGCGCTGCTCGCCGGCACCGCGTCGATGCCGATCCTCGCCGCGATCAGCACCGGGTCGGCCACCGTCGGCAACAGCGCGCTCCCCGACACCAGCACCCCGTTCCTGCCGACGCCCTCCATCGGACCGGTGGTCATCCCGATGCCGCACGGCACCCAGGCCCCGGTGCCGTCCACGCCCATGCCCGCCGTCGACGTGACCTCGGTGCCCCCGGCGCGGCCGTTCCTGCCGGTGCTCCCGGCGGCACCGGCCCTGCCCGACGACAGTGACCTCGGCGGCCGGCGCCGGTCCCGCCCGGTCGCCGTACCCCCGCCGCCGTCCACGCCGGTCCGGCCCACCCCGGTACGCCCGCCGCGCCCGTCGCCGGTGCCGTCGCCGTCGCCGTCGCATCCGGGTACGCCCGGGCCCAGCCGGACGCCGAGCCCGAGCCCCAGCCCCAGACCGGAGCCGTCCGTCACGACCGTCGAGCCGACGCCCTCGGAGAGCTCGTCCGAGCCGTCCGGCCCGTCGGATCCGTCCGAACCGCCGGCCACCTCGCCGTCGAACTCCACCGCCGAGCCGACGTCATCCAGCGAAGACCCCGAGGGAGCGCCGGCACGCCGGGGCGCTACCGCCTAGGCCGGGTCGTCGGTGAGGCGGTGACGGTTCGCCTCGATCCAGGCGTTCAGCGCCTCCGGGTCGTCCGGGTCCACCCCGTCCGCCATCAGCTGGGCCACCGCCGCGGTGGCCGGGCTGCGCCGCTCGCCGGTGCTGTAGAGCCGGGCGAACTCCGGGACCATCTCGGTGATCGCCTCGTCCGTCCGGGCGGCGGCCGGCTGCGACAGCCCGCGCTGGCGGGCCGCGTACGCCGCCCAGGCGCGCAGCACCCGGGGGAGCATCGCCGCGTCGTCCATGTCCAGCACGGCCCGGCGGTGCACCCAGTCGAGCAGGAACAGCTCGGCGACCATCGGGCTCCACCGCATCGGGTCGGCGTCCGGGAAACTGGCCGCGTGGTCGAGCAGCAGGCCCAGGCAGAAATGCAGCGAGGCCAGCTCGCCGTCGGCCACCTCGGGCAGGCCGAACCGGGTCGCCTCCGGCGAGTCGAGGAAGGCCCGGACCAGGCGGGTGCGCTCCTCGTCGGTGGGCGGCGGCACGACCGCCGGACCGGCCGGCGGCGTCGGCCCCGGTAGCGCGGCCAACCGGGCGCCCACCAGCGCCCGGTCGGTTGCGAGCGAGCCCTGCGCGGGCAGCTCGGCGAGGTCGTCGGTGACCGCCAGGTGACGGCTCACCTCGGCGTGCATCCGGGCCGGGTCCTCGGTGCGGAACCAGGTGAACTCGTCCTCGGTGCAGATCTCCCGGGCCTGCTCGACGATCCGTCCGGCCGGACCGCCGACGAAGACGTCCTTGGTGATGCCGATGTTGTGGTCGACGAGGGCCACCAGGGCGTGCTCCGGGCCGCCCTCCTCCTCGTCGTCGTACGCGAACGTGGCGAGGTAGGAGGTCTGGTCGCCGTACACGTCGCCGTAGGCCCAGGCGCCTGTCACGCGCACCCGGCCGAGCTGGCCGACCCACGACGGGGCGTACGCGCCGGGCCGGACCCGGGCGGCGCCCTCGGCGTCGGGCACCAGGGCGGCGAAGACGGCCCGCAGGGTGGTCGCGGCGGCGCTGCGGCGCCGGGACGTGGCGGCGAGGAAGCCGCTGACGAACTCGCGGACGGCCTGCTCCCGGTCGTGCTCCGCGACGGCGTAGACGCTGCCCAGCAACGCGGCGCCGAGCATCTCCGCGTCCAGGGCCGAGTCGAGCCTCGTCACGTCGCGCGCGGCGTGCAGCACCGCGTCGTAGGGGGTCTGTGGCGTGGCCATGCGTCGACCCTACGCCGCGCGCGCCGCCCTCACACCGGTCAGCGCGCCGGGCTCAGCGCCGCCCGGCGTCGCGCAGCGCGTCCCGAGCCGTGCCGTAGCGCGCGAGCACCGCCCAGGCCGGGTCGAGCACGTACTTCTCGCTGACACTGCCCACCGACGTGAGTAGGCGTTGCTCGGCCCGCGCCCGGGCCCGCCGGGCCGCCCACCCGACCACCGGCCGGGTCACCGCCGCGATCAGCGCCCCGGCCAGCAGGCCACCGAGCAGCAGGACGGTCGGCCACGGCACCACGCCGAGCGTCGGGTGCTCCAGCGGCGGCAGGCCGAGCAGGCGCAGCGCGTACCCGAGGAGCAGCCAGACCAGGCCGGCCAGCGCGGCCAGGGTGACCACCCACTGGAGCACGCCCACCACCCGCCACCAGGCCGGCCGCCGCTCCATGCCCAGGTCTGTCGCCGCGACCGCGTGGTCGAGCGCGCCCGGCAGGTCGGCCTGCCGGGACCGGGCCGCGGCGGTCACCGCGGCGGGCCACGGCGCCGGCAGGCCGGCCCCGGAACGCTCGGCCACCGCGCGGATCGCCAGCGTGACGGCGGAGCGCTGCGCGGCTGTCGGATCGGGTACGGAGGTGGCCGCGACCAGGCTCTCCCCCGGCGCGTCCGGATCCCGCCCGGACAGGTGCAGGCGGCGCAGCGGATCCGGCCGCAGTTTGCGCCAGCTCCGCAGCAGCGGCCAGCCGGTGTTGCTCACCGCCCGGTGGCGGTACGCGCCCTCCACCGCCGCCGCCACCGTCGGCACCCCGGCCGCGCCGGCGAGTGCCCGGGTCAGCTCCCGCGCCGAGGCGTCACCGGGCCGGGTGCGCGGCGGCTCCGGCCCCACCAGCGGTTCGAGATCGGCCACCACGGCGTCCACGTCACCGGAGAGCCGGCGCAGCGCGGCCTGACGCTCGGCGACCGTACGCTCCAGCTCGGCCCGCAGCCCGTCCAGCCCGTTCGGGTCCACCGCGACGGTGGGCAGCAGCGGCACCCCGTCCAGCCCGTCGGCGTCGAGCAGCCGGCGCAGGTCGTCGAGGACCTTGGGCAGCTCGGTCGGGTGCAGCCGGTCGGCCTGGTTGAGCACCACGACCGTGACGTCCTTGTGCCTGTGGAACTCGCGCAGGTAGCTGGTGTGGATCACGCGGTCGGCGTACTTCTGCGGGTCGACCACCCAGACCACGAGGTCGACCAGGCCGAGCAGGCGGTCGACCTCCAACCGGTGGCCGTGCTGCACCGAGTCGAAGTCGGGCAGGTCGAGCAGGACGAGGCCGTGCAGGTCCGACTCGTCGTCGCCGTCGAGCGGGCTCTCCCGGACGAACCGGTGCCGGGGCAGCACCCCCACCCAGTCCAGCAGCCGGACCGCGCCGTCCAGCGGGCCCCATACGCAGGCGTGCGCGACACCGGTGGTGGGCCGGCGCACGCCGACCGGGGAGAGGTCGAGCCGGGCCAGCGAGTTGAACAGGCTCGACTTGCCGCTGCCGGTCGCGCCGGCCAGCGCGACCACCGTGTGCCGGCCGGACAGCGCGAGCCGGTCACCGGCGCGCTCGACCACCGTGTGGGCGGGGACGAGCTGGGCGTCGGGCACGTGGCCGTCCACCGCGCCGAGGAACCGCTGGATCGCGGTCAGCCGCTCGATCAGGACGTCCGGGTCGACCCGCTGCTCACCCCGCATCGCCTCGCGCATCCGTCCCACGATGTTGCTCACGGTGCCTTCCTCGCGCTCACGGGGCACGTCCTTGTTCGCGACTGCGGGGCTCGCAGGACCGGCTCGCTCCTCGCGCTCACGGGCGACCGTCCTGCTCGGGGGTCGGGAACAGACCACTGCGGTGCCGGGCCCGCTCGACCTCGACGGACGCCCAGCGCAGCGCCGCACCGGCGTTCGCGGCCGGGCGTTCGGCCTCGGTGCGGGTCAGGTAGCGCGCGGCCTCCTCGGCCAGCAGCTTGCCGACCCGGTCGAGCAGGTCGACGCGGGCCTTGCGGGACAGGTTGCGGACCGCCTGGTCACCGAAGATCGCCTGGAGCACCGTCTGCCCGGCCACCGCGGTGCCGGTGCCCGCGGCGACCTCCAGCCCCGTCGGGATGAACGCGGTGGAGGCGAAGACGCCGATCATGACGACGAGGCCGGTGGCGTTCACCGCGTACGCGGCCGTGCGGGCCACGAACCGCCGGTCGCCGCCCTCGACCCGCACCAGCTCCAGCACGCCGCGCTGCCAGTCGCGGACGAGCTGCTCGGCCCGCTCGGGCAGATCGGCCGAGGGGTGGGCCAGGTCCGGCTCCAGCAGCGCCGCGCCCGCCGGGTGCGCCTTCCAACTGGTGTACGCGTTCTCCGCCGCCTCGGCGGTCACTCCGCGCAGCAGCGTGACGAGCTGGGACTCGATCGCGGTACGCAGTTCCGCAGCGGGCGCCGGCCGTCCGGTGACCGCGGCGACCACCCGGTCGCGCAGCCGCCCGATGCGGGCCTCCAGGCCACGGAAGAACTCGCCGGTGCCGACGAACTCCTGCCAGCGGGCCAGCACCTCGCCGCGCAGCAGCCGCCCGTCCTTGAGCCCTTGGTCGACGCTCCGCTCCGCGCCCCGGTACGCGGCCTGGACCCGCTCGTCCAGCGCGTCGGCGGCGGTGACCTGCTCGTCGGCGGCCTCGGCCAGCGCCTCCACCACCGGGTGCAGCGCGGCGAGCGCGCCGTCGAGCGTCTGCCGGACCACGGCGGCGCGGGCCTCGGCGTCGGCGGCCAGCCGGGTGAACCAGTCGCTCAGCGGTGCGGTGATCCGGTCCGGCAGCAGCCCCTGCCCGTCCACCCAGGTCTCCGGCAGCACGAACAGCGGCGCGGCGCCCAGTTCCTGCTCGGCGAGCATCTCGGACAGATGGGTGGCGATCTCGTCGGCAGCCTCCGGGGGCACCCGGTCCAGCACCATCGCCACAGCGGTGCCCCGGGCGCGGGCGCTGCGCAGCAGTTCCCAGGGGACGGCGTCGGCGTAGCGGGCGGCGGTGGTGACGAACAACCAGAGGTCGGCGGCGGCGAGCAGTTGGCCGGCGAGCGCCCGGTTGGCGTCGACCACCGAGTCGATGTCGGGCGCGTCCAGGAAGGCCAGGCCGGGCGGCAGCGCCGGGGCGGTGACCAGGTGCAGGGTGCCCGGCTGGTCGCTCGGTTCGGTGGTCCGGGTCAGGCCGGGCAGCAGCTCGCCCTGCCGGAACCAGGAGGCGTCGGCCGGGCTGCACACCAGCACCGGGGAGCGGGTGGTCGGGCGGAGCACGCCGGCCGCGCTGACCCGCGCCTTGACCAGGCTGTTGACGAGCGTCGACTTGCCGGCGCCGGTGGAGCCGCCGACGACCACCAGGAGCGGGGCGTCGAGCCGGGCCAGCCGGGGCAGCAGGTAGTCGTCGAGCTGGTCGGTGACGCTCGCCGCGGCGTGCCGGGCCGGCTCGGCCGAGGGCAGGGTGAGCGGAAAGCGGGCGGCACTGATCGCCGCCCGCAGGCCGGTGAGCGCGGCGGGCAGGCCGTCGGCGCCGTGAGCAGGCTGGTCGGCGCCGTTGGTGGCTCCGGTGCGGGCTGCGACGGCGGGCGCGCCGGCACGGGTGGCGGAATCGCCATGCGTCGTCACCGCTAAAGCGTGCCCGACCGACGCAAGGTAAGACAACCGGACGGTAGTAACGGTCGGGTTGCGCCGGGTCGGCTCAACCTCGACTTGCGGATTGGCGACCGCGTGGCACTATTGAGTCAAGTTCACTCAACTTGTGGTGCGGTCGCTTCCGGGCGGCCCGCCGGGCAGGCCGTCTGACCTGCTCACCCGTTATGAAGCGAGGAAGCGAACATGGCACGTGCGGTCGGCATCGACCTCGGCACGACGAACTCCTGCGTCAGCGTTCTCGAGGGCGGTGAGCCCACCGTCATCGCCAACGCCGAGGGCTCGCGTACGACTCCCTCGATCGTCGCGTTCGCCCGCAACGGCGAGGTGCTCGTCGGTGAGGTCGCCAAGCGCCAGGCGGTGACCAACCCCGACCGGACCATCCGGTCGGTCAAGCGTGAGATCGGCACCAACTGGACCGTCGACATCGACGGCAAGAAGTACACCCCGCAGGAGATCTCGGCGCGCACGCTGATGAAGCTCAAGCGGGACGCCGAGGCGTACCTGGGCGAGCAGATCACCGACGCGGTGATCACCGTCCCGGCCTACTTCAACGACGGGCAGCGCCAGGCCACCAAGGAGGCCGGTGAGATCGCCGGCTTCAACGTGCTGCGGATCGTGAACGAGCCGACCGCGGCGGCCCTGGCGTACGGCCTGGACAAGGGCTCCAAGGAGCAGACCGTCCTGGTCTTCGACCTCGGCGGCGGCACCTTCGACGTGTCGCTGCTGGAGCTGGCCGAGGGCGTGGTGGAGGTCAAGTCCACCAGCGGTGACAACCAGCTCGGTGGTGACGACTGGGACCAGCGCATCATCGACCACCTGGTGAAGACGTTCCGCGGCGAGCACGGCATCGACCTCTCGCAGGACAAGATGGCCATGCAGCGGCTCAAGGAGGCGGCCGAGAAGGCCAAGATCGAGCTGTCCGCCGCCACCACCAGCAACATCAACCTGCCGTACATCACCGCCGGCTCGGCCGGTCCACTGCACCTCGACGTGACGCTCAGCCGCGCCGAGTTCCAGCGCATGACGCAGGACCTGCTGGACCGCTGCAAGGGCCCGTTCGAGCAGGCCGTGAAGGACGCCGGGATCAAGATCTCCGACGTCGACCACGTCATCCTGGTCGGCGGCTCGACCCGGATGCCGGCCGTGACCGACCTGGTCAAGCAGCTCACCGGCCGCGACCCGAACAAGGGCGTCAACCCGGACGAGGTCGTCGCCGTCGGCGCCGCCCTCCAGGCCGGCGTGCTCAAGGGCGAGGTCAAGGACGTCCTGCTGCTCGACGTGACCCCGCTGAGCCTGGGCATCGAGACCAAGGGCGGCATCTTCACCAAGCTCATCGAGCGCAACACCACCATCCCGACCAAGCGCTCCGAGGTGTTCACCACCGCCGACGACAACCAGCCGTCGGTGCTGATCCAGGTGTTCCAGGGCGAGCGGGACATCGCCGCCTACAACAAGAAGCTCGGCACCTTCGAGCTGACCGGTCTCCCGCCGGCCCCGCGCGGCGTGCCGCAGATCGAGGTCACGTTCGACATCGACGCCAACGGCATCGTGAACGTGCACGCGAAGGACCTGGGCACCGGCAAGGAGCAGAAGATGACGATCACCGGCGGCTCCTCGCTGCCGAAGGACGACATCGAGCGGATGCGCCGGGACGCCGAGGAGCACGCCGACGAGGACAAGCGTCGCCGTGAGGAGGCCGAGACCCGCAACGTGGCCGAGGCGCTCCAGTGGCAGACCGAGAAGTTCCTCGCCGAGAGCGGCGACAAGCTGCCCGGCGAGAACCGCGACCAGCTCAACGAGGCGCTCGGCGAGCTGCGCAGCGCCCTCGGCGGACAGGACATCGAGAAGATCAAGTCCGCGCACGAGAAGCTGGCGCAGGTCTCCCAGCAGGCGGGCTCGCTGCTCTACGCCCAGCAGCAGGAGGGCGAGCAGACCGCCCCGGGCGCGGCCGGGCCGGGTGCCGGCGCGGGTGCGGCCGGTGGCCCGAAGGCCGGTGGCGCCGACGACGACGTGGTCGACGCGGAGATCGTGGACGAGGACAAGAAGTGACATCCGGTCCCGGACACGACTCGACGGCAGAGGGATGAGGTAACCGCATGACGGACAAGCCACGAGCGGCCGACCCGGGTGCCACCGGGTCGGCGCCGGGCGCCGGCAAGGACACCGGCGACGAACCCCGGGTCGTCATCCGCGACAAGCGCAAGCTCGGCAAGGTGACCGAGCAGTCGGCGAACGACGCCTCGGCGGCCGACGCGGCTTCCGACGCGCCCGCCGAAGGGCTGGTCGAGGAGGCCGAGGTCGTGGTCGACGAGATCGGCGGCGAGGCCGAGGTCAGCGGTCCGACAGTGGTGGTCGACTCGCCCGCCGAACCGGACGGCGGGACCGGCACGGACGCGCCACTCGGCGCCGAGTTGGAGTCGCTGCGCACCGACCTGGAGGAGCGCACCCGCGACCTCCAGCGGGTGACCGCGGAGTACGCCAACTACCGCAAGCGGGTCGACCGGGACCGCAACCTGGTGCAGGAGCAGGCCACCGGGGCGGTGCTGACCGCGCTGCTGCCGATCCTCGACGACCTGGACCGGGCCCGCGAGCACGGCGACCTGGTGGGGCCGTTCGGGAGCGTGGCCGAGCAGCTCACCGGCGCGCTCGCCAAGTTCGGCCTGACCGCGTTCGGCGAGAAGGGTGACCCGTTCGACCCGACCCAACACGAGGCGGTGGCGCACCAGACCTCCGCCGACGTGACCGAGCCGACCTGCGTGCAGGTCATGCGTCGGGGTTACCAGCTCGGCGAGCGGCTGCTGCGGCCCGCCATGGTCGCGGTCGCGGACCCGGAGTAGTGCCGACCCGTGACGTCCCGCCCGCCCGCACCGGGCGGGCGGGACGACCGGGATTCGACCCGTGGAAGGGGGTGGACCGGTGAGTTCCAAGGACTGGATCGAGAAGGACTACTACGCCGCGTTGGGCGTGGACAAGTCCGCCTCCTCGGACGAGATCAAGAAGGCGTACCGCAAGTTGGCCCGGGAGTCGCACCCGGACCACAACCCCGGCGACACCGGGGCCGAGGAGCGGTTCAAGACCGTCTCCGAGGCGTACGCGGTGCTCGGTGACGAGAAGAAGCGCCGCGAGTACGACGAGATGCGCTCGCTGTTCGGCTCCGGCGCCTTCCGGCGCAACTCCCGCGGCCCGGGTCAGCCGGGCGGCATGCCGTTCGATGTCTCCGACCTGTTCGGCGGCGGCGCCGGCGGTGGCGACAGCCGGTTCGGCGGTGGCGGCTTCACCGACCTGTTCAGCACGATCTTCTCGGGTGGCGGCGGGGGCGGTGGCCCGGCGCGTCCGCGCGGCCCGGCCCGTGGCCGCGACGTCGAGGCCGAGGTGGCGCTCGACTTCACCGACGCGGTAAGCGGCGTCACGCTGCCGCTGACGCTGCGCGCCCCCGGGGTCTGCGACACCTGCCACGGCAACGGCGCGAAGCCCGGCACCCAGCCGGTGGCCTGCCCGGTCTGCCACGGCGCCGGGGTGACCACCCGCAACCAGGGGTCGTTCAGCTTCTCCGAGCCGTGCCGCAACTGCCAGGGCGTCGGCACGATGGTCGAGGAGAAGTGCCCGGAGTGCCACGGCACCGGCGGGGTCACCAAGACCCGCACGCTGACCGTGCGCTTCCCCGCCGGGGTGGCCGACGGGCAGCGGATCCGGCTGGCCGGCCGGGGCGAGCCCGGCGAGCGGGGCGGTCCGGCCGGTGACCTGTTCGTGCAGGTGAAGGTCCGCCCGGACGAGCTGTTCGGGCGTACCGGGGACGACCTGACCCTGAACGTCCCGATCACGTACGCCGAGGCGGTTCTCGGCACGGACCTGCGCGTACCGACCCTGGACGGGACGGTGACCCTGCGGGTGCCACCGGGTACGCCCGCTGGGCGGGTGCTGCGCGCCCGCGGCAAGGGCGTCGTACGCAAGGACGGCCGCGCCGGTGACCTGCTGGTCACGCTCGACGTGGTGGTCCCGGCGAAGGTCTCGGACGAGGCGCGGGCGGCGCTGGAGACCTTCGCGGCGCAGACCCCGCCCGCCGCGCGGGAACATCTCGACGCGCGGGTACGTCGATTCAGTTGACGGCGGCAGCGGAGGTGAGCGGGCATGTCGGAGGAGTACGTCGGCTCGGGTGACCCGGCCTACGAGGCCAAGGTCTTGATGATCTCGGTGGCCGCGCGGATGGCGGGGATGCACCCCCAGACGCTGCGCCAGTACGACCGGCTGGGCCTGGTGCAGGCCGGCCGGGCGTCCGGCGGCGGTCGCCGGTACAGCGTCCGGGACGTGGTGCTGCTCCGCGAGGTGCAGCGGCTCAGCCAGGACGACGGGATCAACCTGGCCGGGGTCAAGCGGATCATCGGGTTGGAACGGCTGCTCGAAGAGGCGCAGCAGCGGGTGGCCCGGCTGGAGGCGGAGCTGGACGCCGCGTACCGGCGGATCACCGAGCTGGAGTCGCTCGGCGGCTTCCCCCGCGGTGACCTCGTGCCCACCAGCCGCACGTCCACCGCGCTCGTCGTCTGGCGTCCACGCCGCGCACCCGACCGCTGACCTCGTACCGGAAGGCCGGCGCGCCCCGCTCCCCCGGGGCCGCGCCGGCCTTCGTCGTCGCCCGGACGGTTCGCGGGCCGGGTCGGGGAAAACGGGGTACGGCAGGGCGCGGTCCACTACGCTTTTCCATAGGGGCAAAAGCCCCGAATGCGGACTCCGGGCTGGCGGGGGGAGCCATGACGGAACCGGCGAAGAAGGTGGCCGAGCGCGCGGAGGAACGGCTGGAGAAGGTGGCCGAGAGCGTCCGCGAGCGGTTCGACCGGGTCACCGAGGGACGCTTCAGCGACACGGTCAAGGAAGGGCGCTTCGCCGACCAGACGGACCACGGCGTGGACCGGGCGCGGGACGACGAGCGGCGCCGCAAGCAGGGCGGATCGACCTGACGATCCGCCGACGTGCGGGCCGGGATCCACGGGGGATCCCGGCCCGTTCGTCGTTTGCTCAGAGGCGGCGGTTCTCGCGGACCAGGCCGCCCTCGCACCAGTCCCGGTAGACGAAGAGGTCCGGCCGGGCCAGCAGCACCCGGCTGTTGTGCGCCCAGTTGATCATCAAGTCGTCGCCGGACTTCTCCGCCTGCTCGACCAGCTTGCGGAACCGGCGCTTGGGGTGGGCGCGGAAGTTCGTCCGGATGCCGTCGGCGGCGTAGATGTAGAGGCAGTGCAGGGCGAACCGCCGGGCCGGGCAGCTCTGGTCCATCGCCAGGTCGAACAGCGTCTGCACCAGGTGGTCACCGGCGACCAGCAGATCCCAGTCCGGCGGCATCGAGGTCAGCGGCACCGAATCCGGCTGATACGCCCACGCCCGCAGTTCGGCGGGCGAGGGATCGACCGGGTTGGCAAAGCCGCGGAACGTACCTTCCTGCACGCTCACCGGCCGACCTTCCGCTTGCGCTGGCGGGGGCGCGCGCCACCCGCGGACCCTGGCTGCTGGGCCGAAACGTTAACGCGGTTTGACGGAGCAGGGGTAGACCTTCCCGGGATCAATTTGACAACGCCGGGCCGGATCTGCCCTGCGGCTGATCCGGCCCGGCCCCGGGTCAGTCGCCGGAGCCCAGAGGCAGCGGCGTGGGCGGCCGTACGGCGGCGGCGCGGGTACGCAGCCACTGCTTGAACCACCGGGTGTCGGGCAGCCGGGCGAGCAGCGGCCCGGTCACCACCGTGATCAACACGTACGCGGTGGCGAGCGCGGCGAGCTTCGGCTCCACCGGGTAGACGGCCGCGACGGCGAGCCCGGCGATGACGATGGAGAACTCGCCGCGCGGGGTCAGCGCCAGCCCGGCCCGCCAGCGTCCGGGCTCGGCGATCCCGACCCGGCGGGCGGCCAGGTAGCCGGTGGCCACCTTCGTCGCCATGGTCACCACTGCGAGCAGCAGCGCGGGCAGCAGCACCGGAGGCATGTCCAGCGGATTGGTGACCAGCCCGAAGAACACGAAGAAGACCGCGGCGAACAGATCGCGCAGCGGGGAGAGCAGTTCGGTGGCGTGGTGCGCCACCGGCCCGGACAGCGCGATGCCCACCAGGAACGCGCCGACCGCCGCCGACACCTGGAGCTTGGCCGCGACGCCGGCGACCAGCAGGGTCAGGCCGAGCACCCCGAGCAGCAGCGCCTCCGGGTCCTTCGCGGAGAGCGCGGCGGAGATCAGGTGGCCGTACCGGATCGCCACGCCCAGCACGAGGACCACGGTGAACACCGCGACGGCGAGCGCGATGCCGCCCTTGGTCAGGCCGACCCCGGCGAGCAGCGCCGTGACCAGCGGCAGGTAGAGGGCCATCGCCAAGTCCTCGATCACCAGGACGGAGAGGATCACCGGGGTCTCCCGGTTGCCGACCCGGCCCAGGTCGGCGAGCACCTTGGCGATCACGCCGGACGACGACACCCAGGTCACGCCCGCCAGCACCACGGCCGCCACCCAGCCCCAGCCGAGCAGGAGCGCGAAGGCGAAACCGGGCAGCGCGTTGAACACCGCGTCGATCAGGCCGGCCGGCGCGGCCGAGCGGAGGTTGCCCACCAGCTCGTTGGCGCTGTATTCCAGGCCGAGCATGACCAGCAGCAGGATCACGCCGATCTCCGCGCCGACGGCGAAGAACTCCTCGCTGGCGTTGAGCGGCAGCAGGCCACCGTGCCCGAACGCCAGGCCGGCGAACAGGTACAGCGGGATGGGTGAGACCCCGACGCGGCGGCTCAGGCGGCCGAGCAGGCCGAGCAGGAGCAGCAGCGCACCGACTTCGATGAGCAGGATTGTGGTTTCGTGCATACGCGTCAGCCGTCCGGGTCGGTCTCGGCGAGGATCGCTGTCACGCCGTCGAGCCCCTGACGGGTACCGACCACGACGATCACGTCGCCGGCTTCGAACCGGAAGGTGGGTTCGGGTGAGACGTTCACGGCGCCCTGACGCAGCACGGCCACGATGGACGCGCTGGTCCGGGTGCGTGCCTTGGTGTCCGCGAGCCGCCTGCCCACGTACTTCGACCCGGCCGGCATGGCGATCTGCTCGGTCAGCAGCCCGGCGGCCTGCTCGCGCAGACCGGAGAGCTGACCCAGCATCAGCGACGCGCCGAGGATGTCGGCGAGCGCCTCGGCCTCGTCGTCGGTCAGCGGTATGTCATGTTGACAGGAGTCGGGATCGTCCGGGTCGTAGAGGACCAGGTCGCGGCGGCCATTGCGGTGGGAGACCACGCCGAGCCGGCGGCCGGATTCCGTCATCAGATCATGACGTACGCCGATCCCGGGCAGGGCGGTCTGTTCGACACGTACTCGCACGCGGGTGAGGCTACCGCTGCCGCGCACCTGCCGCGTTCGGGGTGGATCGGCCGCCCGGCGGTGCGGGATCAGGGGGCGCCGAGCGGACCCCTTGCGCCCCCGGCCGGACCGGCGGACGGTGACTCACGTCACAGGGATGGAGTTGAGCGGAATAGACTCAACTCTGGTTGTGTCATGTCCAGTGGACACGCCGATCCGGGGGAGCCCATGAACACGGAACGTCTCACCACCAAGAGCCGCGAGGCCATCACCGGTGCCGTCGCGCTGGCGAACCAGCGCGGTCACGCCACCGTGGAGCCCTGGCACCTCCTGCTGTCACTGCTGGAAACCGAGGGTTCGACCGCCGCAGGTCTGCTGCGTGCTGTCGGGGCCGACCCGGCCGAGCTGCGCCGCGTCGCGCTGCGTTCGGTCGACGCGCTGCCCGCCGCCCGCGGGTCGAGCATCGCCGAGCCGACGCTGGCGCGCGAGTTCGTCAACGCCATCGGCGCCGCCGAGCAGATCGCGCGGCCGCTGGGCGACGAGTACACCTCCACCGAGCACCTGCTGGCCGGGCTGGCCCGGGTCGGCGGCGCGGTCTCGGTCGCACTGAAGAACTCCGGCGCCACCGAGGAGAACCTGGTCGCCGCGTTCCCCACCGTCCGGGGCGGGGACCGCCGGGTCACCACCGCCGACCCGGAGCAGACCTACCAGGCCCTGGCCAAGTACGGCGTGGACCTCACCGCCAGCGCCCGCGACGGCAAGATCGACCCGGTGATCGGCCGGGACTCGGAGATCCGCCGGGTGATCCAGGTGCTGTCCCGGCGTACCAAGAACAACCCGGTGCTGATCGGCGAGCCGGGCGTCGGCAAGACGGCGATCGTGGAGGGCCTGGCCCAGCGGATCGTGGCCGGCGACGTGCCGGAGTCGCTGCGGGACAAGAAGCTCGTCTCGCTCGACCTCGGCGCGATGGTGGCCGGCGCGTCGTACCGGGGCCAGTTCGAGGAGCGGCTGAAGTCCGTGCTGGAGGAGATCAAGAACTCCGACGGCCAGGTCATCACGTTCCTCGACGAGCTGCACACCGTGGTCGGCGCGGGCAAGGGCGAGGGCTCGATGGACGCCGGCAACATGCTCAAGCCGATGCTGGCGCGCGGCGAGCTGCGGATGGTCGGCGCGACCACGCTCGACGAGTACCGCGAGCACATCGAGAAGGACCCCGCGCTGGAGCGGCGCTTCCAGCCGGTGCTGGTCGGCGAGCCGACCATCGAGGACACCATCGGCATCCTGCGCGGGCTCAAGGAGCGCTACGAGGTGCACCACGGCGTACGGATCACCGACGCCGCGCTGGTGGCCGCCGCCGCGCTCTCCGACCGGTACATCACCGACCGGTTCCTGCCGGACAAGGCGATCGACCTGGTGGACGAGTCCGCGTCCCGGCTGCGCATGGAGATCGACTCGCGGCCGGTGGAGGTGGACGAGATCGAGCGGGCGGTACGCCGGCTGGAGATCGAGGAGATGGCGCTGGCGAAGGAGCCGGACGCCGCCTCCGCCGAGCGTCTGGAGCGGCTGCGCAAGGAGTTGGCCGACAAGCGTGAGCAGCTCACCGCGCTCTCCGAGCGCTGGCAGACCGAGAAGAGCCACATCACCAAGCTCTCCACCGCCAAGGAGGAGCTGGAACGCCTCGGCGGCGAGGCCGAGCGGGCCGAGCGCGACGGCGAGCTGGAACGCGCCGCCGAGCTGCGGTACGGCCGGATCCCCGCGCTGCGGGCCGAGCTGAAGCAGGCCGAGGAGGAACTGGCCCGGCTCCAGGCCGACGGCGCCATGCTCAAGGAGGAGGTCGGCGCGGACGACATCGCCGCCGTGGTCGCCTCCTGGACCGGCATCCCCGCCGGGCGGCTGCTGGAAGGCGAGACGGCCAAGCTGCTCCGGATGGAGGAGTCGCTGCGGGCCCGCGTGGTCGGCCAGGCCGAGGCGGTCGGCGCGGTCTCCGACGCGGTACGCCGCGCCCGGGCCGGTGTCGCCGACCCGGACCGCCCGACCGGCAGCTTCCTGTTCCTCGGCCCGACCGGTGTCGGCAAGACCGAGCTGGCCAAGGCCCTCGCCGAGTTCCTCTTCGACGACGAGCGGGCCATGGTCCGCATCGACATGAGCGAGTACGGCGAGAAGCACTCCGTGGCCCGCCTGGTCGGCGCCCCGCCCGGGTACGTCGGCTACGAGGAGGGCGGCCAGCTCACCGAGGCGGTACGCCGCCGCCCGTACTCGGTGATCCTGCTGGACGAGGTGGAGAAGGCGCACCCGGACGTCTTCGACGTGCTGCTCCAGGTGCTCGACGACGGCCGGCTCACCGACGGTCAGGGTCGTACCGTGGACTTCCGCAACGCGATCCTGATCCTCACCTCGAACCTGGGCTCGTCGGTCATCAGCGACCTGACGCTGACCGAGAACGAGCGCCGGGAGGGTGTGCTGGCGGTGGTCCGGTCGCACTTCAAGCCGGAGTTCCTCAACCGGCTCGACGACATCGTGGTGTTCGCCGCGCTCCAGGGCGAGGACCTGCGGTCGATCGTCGACATCCAGCTCGACCGGATGCGAACCCGTCTTGCGGACCGCCGGCTGGGCCTGGAGACCACCGACGCGGCCCGGACGTGGCTGGCCGAGCACGGGTACGACCCGATCTACGGTGCCCGCCCGCTGCGCCGGCTGGTGCAGTCGGCGATCGGCGACCAGCTCGCCAAGGCGCTGCTGGCCGGTGACATCCGTGACGGCGACACGGTCCGCGTCGACCTGTCCGACACCAAGGAGTCCCTGGCGGTGACCGCCGCCTGACCCACCCCACCCCGCGAAGGCCCGGCCCTCCAGGCCGGGCCTTCCGCCATGAGGGCCGGAGCGGGAGGGGTGACGGGTCGGCGGGGTGGGCACATAGTGGGGCATGAGCGGGACGTGGGAGCGGGAACTGGACGAGGCGGCGCGGGAACTCGACGGCGCGGACACCCTCGCCTTCGGCGGGGTGGGGCTGGCGGGGCAGATCCTGCCCGCGACCGAGGCGTACCGGCGGCTTGAGCAGGGGTTGCGTGAGCACCCGGAGGCGGCCCGCAAGCGGATCGACAGGTTGCTCCGCAAGGGTTCGCCGGCCGGCCGGGCGTACGCGGCGACGCTGCTGGAGGCGGTCGACCCGGCCGCCGGGCGGGCGGCGTGGACCCGGCTGCGCGACCACGACGGCGAGTTCACCACGTTCTCCGGCTGCCTGATGGGCCGGGCCACGCTGGGCGAGTACGCGGCCGACCGGCTCGCCGGCCACGTCGGTAACTGAGCGGATACTCAGCGTCCAGGACTTCAGCAGGCGTGCGTGCGGTTGTTACCGTTCCCGCCGAGCACCTTGGGGAGGCGGCTGTGAACGGTTCAGTGGCGTGGCTGGTGACGACGCTCGGGTGCCTGGTCGGGGTGGCCGGTGTGGTGATCGCCGTGATTGCGATGCGGAAGTCCCGGTCCGCGTCCGACCCGAAGACGAAGGCGGCGCCGGGTGACCCGTTCCGGGACCGGGACGCCGACGCGCTGCGCGGCGACCCGCGCGGGCTCAAGCCCGGCGACATCGTCGAGATCCGCGCGGTGCCGTACACCGTGCGCGGCTCGGTGCACCTGGTCGAGGGCGGCTGGAGCTGGGCGGAGCACCTGCTCGACGACGCGGGCGGGGTGAAGCGCTGGCTCTCCGTCGAGGCCGACCCGGATCTGGAGCTGGTGCTCTGGACCAGCGAGCCGGGGGCCACCGTGACGCCGGGTGCCCCGACGTTGGAGATGGCCGGCCGCCGCTACAACTGGGACGAGTCCGGCCAGGCCCGGTACACCGCGACCGAGGGCACCGGCCTCGATCCGCGCGGCACCATGCGCTATCACGACTACCAGGCGCCCGGCGGCGCGCGGCTGTCGTTCGAGGCGTACGGGGAGTCGGGCTGGGAGGTCAACCTCGGCGAGGAACTGCGCCGCGCCGAGGTGATGATCTACCCGCAGGGTGGCCCGGAAACGGTGCGCTGACGTGCTCGTCTGCCTGGACGCGCCCTACGTCGACACCAGCGCCGCCGACCTGAGCCTGGCCCTCGGCGGCCCCGAGCTGCCGGCGCTGGCCGTACGCGACCTCGACCTGCCCGGCCTGCCCCGGCTGCGGCTGCGCCTGCTCGGCGCCTCCCACCAGGTGGTGCTCGGCGGGCTCACCGAGACCGTCGCCTGCCTGCCCGGCCGCCCGCCGCACCTGCCGAACGCCCTGCACGACGAGACGACCGGTTACCGGTTCCTCGCCACGGTGCTCCGGCCGGACGGCGACGGCCTGCGTACCCGGGTCGCGGCGCTGCGCGCCGAGCTGGCCGACGACCCGTACGCGCTGGTCGGGGTCTTCCCGGGCGACGAGGACGCGGTCACCGCGCTCTCCGTCCGGCCCCGCCCGCCGGACGGCGCGCTGGCCTGGCGTACCTGGCACGTCTACCCCCAGACGAACGAGCTGGTCCTGACCGAGACCGTGGTGGAGGAGCTGTGACATACCGACGGTGGTTCGTGGTGGGCGTGGCGGTCGCCGTCGTCGGTGCGCTCATCGCCGCCTTCGCGATCTTCAACGGCAACTTCTCGCCCCGGGGCTACGTGCAGGACACCTTCCGCCGTGCCCCCACGCGGGACATCGGGTCGCAGGCGGTCGCGTACACCTCGAACAAGACGCCGAGCCAGGTGTCCAAGCAGATCACCGACAAGTGGAAGCCGGCCGACCAGTATGTCGACGGCAGCGGCGTCTACCTGCGCTACGACGACGACTCGGTGGTGATCCTCCCGCTCGCGGTGGGATCGGTGATCCTGCTGGAGAGGATGACCACCGCCTATCCCCGCTACCACACCGTCGTCGGCAACAGTTGGGGCTGGGGCCGAGGCAGCACGGTGCGGGGCGGTGGCCCCGGTTCCGGTAAGTAGTCATTCGCTCTATCCCCTCACTCTGGAGTCTTCTGTGGAGAACCTTGTCACCGATCTGCTGGTCACCCTCGCGTACGGCGTGGTCGGCGTCGTCCTGATGGCCGTCGGGTACGTCCTGGTCGATGTGGCCACCCCGGGCAAGCTTCACGAGTTGATCTGGGTCGAGCGCAACCGCAATGCGGCGCTGTTGCTCTCGTCGAACCTGGTCGGGGTGGGCACCATCGTGGTGGCCGCGATCGTGGCCAGCGCCAACGACTGGAAGCTGGGGCTGGTCGGCGCCGCCGCGTACGGCATCCTCGGCCTGGTGATCATGGCGGCGGCGTTCGTGCTGCTCGACGCGGTCACCCCGGGCAAGCTCGGTGAGCTGCTGGTCGACCCGCAGCCGCATCCGGCGGTGTGGGTCTCCGCCACGGTGCACCTCGCCACCGGCGCGATCATCGCAGCCGCGATCATCTGATGAGCAGCACTGCCTCCAAGCACTCGACGTCGCAGGGCACGGGCAAGCTCACGAGTGTGTTGGCCTGGACCCTGGTCGTCGGGTGCCTGGTCGGCCCCTGCGTCATCGGCGTCATCATCGGGTTGAGCGAGGATTCGGACACCTCCGTACCCGCCCCGGCGGACGACGAGCGTTCCGGCGCCGTGCCGATCCTCCGGGCCGCCGCCGACAGCCAGGGCATCTGCTACGGCTGGGAACTGCTCGACCGGTCCGACCAGGTGAGTGTCGGCTCCAACGTCGGTGACGGGACGCCCGTGGCCGACGCGTCCGGCTGCACGCGCTGGATCCAGGTCTCCGCGGAGATCAGATACACCTCGTCCAGCAGCGAGGTGGAGGACTCCGTCATCGTCCGGGTCGAGGGCTCGGACGACATCGAGGTCGCCGACCTGACCGCGATCAGGAGAGGGCTGGGCCGCTTCGGGCTGGACGCGGGCGCGTTCCTCGACGACCCGGGCCAGGCCGTCACCCGGGCCGCCATGATCCTTCCGCTGCTCGCCGCCGAGCGAGGGCTCGCCGAGCCGGCCGCGACGCCGTCCGCCGGCCCGTCCGCCGCCCCGGCCCCGCTGCCCGACGCGGGCAACGACTTTCTGCGGGACCGGTGGGTCCTGCTGCTGGTGACCGCCGGGCTGTTCGCGTTCGCCGCGCTGTTCCTCGCCGTGGGCGTCCGCCAGCGCCGCATCGCCGTCGCGTCGAAACCCGCCCCGCCGGGCGCACCCTTGCCGAAGCGGGGAGCGCCCCTGATCCCGGAGCCCACGAGGCGCCTCGAGATCGCTCCCGCGCGGCGTACCCGGGGCGAGCGGTGACCGCCGACGTGGCCGCGCGGCCGCGGTGGCGCCTGGCCCGCGCGGCGGTCCTGCTCGCGGTCTTCGTCTGCGCGGCCTGTGGCCTGGTGTACGAGCTGGCGCTGGTCGCGCTCGGCAGCTACCTGATCGGTGACACGGTCGGCCAGGCGTCGATCGTGCTCGGCGTGATGGTCTTCGCGATGGGCGTCGGCGCGCTGCTGGCGAAGCCGTTGCAGTCCCGGGCGGTGGTCTCGTTCGCGGTGATCGAGCTGACGCTGGCGCTGCTCGGCGGCCTGTCCGTGCTCGGCCTCTACGCCGCGTTCGCCTGGCTCGATCTGTACGGCCCGGCGCTCGTCGGGACCGCGTTCGTGCTCGGCCTGCTGATCGGCGCGGAGATCCCGCTGCTCATGGTGATGCTGCAACGCATCCGGGAACAGTCCGCGGGCAGCGCGGTGGCCGACCTGTTCGCCGCCGACTACGTGGGCGCGCTGCTCGGCGGGCTGGCCTTCCCGTTCCTGCTGATCCCGGTCTTCGGCCAGCTCAAGGGCGCGCTCGTGGTGGGCGCGGTGAACGCGGTCGCCGGTGTGGTGCTCGTCTTCACCGTGTTCCGCGCCGAACTCAGCCGGCGGGCGCGGGCCGCGCTGGGCGCGGCCACCGTCGTGGTCGGCCTGCTTCTCGGGTACGCGTGGGTGACCGCCCAGGACTTCGAGGTGACCGCCCGCCAGCAGCTCTACCGTGACCCGGTGGTGCACGCCGAGCGCAGCCGCTACCAGGAGATCGTGCTGACCCGCTCGGTGCGCGAGCCCGGCCACTCCGACACCGACCTGCGGCTGTTCCTCAACGGCGACCTCCAGTTCAGCTCGATCGACGAGTACCGCTACCACGAGGCGCTCGTGCATCCGGCGATGCGCGGGCCGCACGGCGACGTGCTGGTGCTCGGCGCCGGGGACGGGCTGGCCGCGCGGGAGATCCTCAAGTACCCGGACGTGCGTTCGGTGACGCTCGTCGACCTCGACCCGGCGGTGGTCGAGCTGGCCCGCCGCGAGCCGCAGTTGCGCGAGCTGAACCGCGGCTCGCTCACCGACCCCCGCGTACGGGTGCTCAACCTGGACGCGTTCGCCTGGCTGCGTACCGCCACGGACCGCTTCGACGTGGTGATCGCCGACCTGCCGGACCCGGACGAGACGGCCACCGCGAAGCTCTACACGATCGAGTTCTACACGCTGATCCGGCCGGTGCTGGCCCCTGGCGGGCGGCTCGTCGTGCAGTCCGGGTCGCCCTACTTCGCGCCCCGGTCGTACTGGTCGATCGAGCGGTCGATCCGCGAGGCCGGCTTCGCCACCCTGCCGTACCACGTCGACGTGCCGAGCTTCGGCGACTGGGGATTCGTGCTCGCCGCACCCGGTGACGTCGCGCCGGAGCTGGCGCTGCCGGACGACCCGCCGCCGCTGCGCTTCCTCACCCCCGCGGTGCTGGCCGCCGCCGGCACGTTCCCCGCCGACCGGGCCCGCCTGGACGTGCCGGCCTCCACCCTGCTGCGACCGAGGGTGCTGGACTACGCCCGCGAGGAGTGGCGCGGCTACTAGGTTTCGGGACATGCCACCCGAAGCGCTGCGCAACCGACCCGGAATCGGCTGGCTGGTCCGCCGGTTGCCGACCCGGGCGATCGAGGCGGCGTCCTACCTCCAGGGGTTCGTGCTCTCCGGCGTGGTCACCGTGCTGGCCGTACGGGCGTACCTGAAGGCCACCGACTATCCCCAGCTCGGCGGCGGCGGGCTGCACATCGCGCACGTGCTCTGGGGCGGTCTGCTGCTCGCCGTCGGCCTGGGCATCCCGCTGGTCTTCCTCGGCGACGCCTCGCGCAGCGCCGGGGCGGTGGTCGGCGGCATCGGGTTCGGGTTGTTCATCGACGAGGTGGGCAAGTTCGTCACCACCGGCACCGACTACTTCTACGCCCCCGCCGCCGCCATCATCTACGTCGCGTTCGCGCTGCTGGTCCTGCTCATCCAGGCGGTACGCGGGCGCACCGGACGATCCCGGCTGACCCCGGCCGAGCGCACCGCGAACGCGCTGGACATGGTGCTCAGCGGCCTGCCGGGCGGGCTGACCGATCGCCGCCGGGTCGCCGTGCTGCGGCTCGTGCAGGGCACCGGACCGGCCACCGAGACCGCTGTGGCGCGACTGCTGGACGCGGTGCCGCACCGGGAACCGCCGCCGGTGCGGCTCTGGCAGCGGGCGGCGGACCGGGCCCGGCGCCTCGCCGTCTGGGCGGCCGGGCGCCGTTGGCTCATCTGGCCGGTGGTGGTCTACCTGGTGGTGGAGCCGGTGCTCGCCGTGCTGGCGGTGTTCCTCGACGGCGTGACCGGGCACCTGGGCCAGGAACGGGAGTGGGGCGCGATTCTGGGCGTGAGCGCCAGCGCGCTGGTCACCGCCGTGCTCGGCCTGTGGGCCGCCTGGCTGCTGCGCCGCAACCGGGCCGAGGCGTTCCGCCTGTTCAAGCTGGCGCTGCTGGTCGACCTGCTGTTCGGGCAGGTCTTCAACTTCACCGTCAACCAGTTCGGCGCGGTCTCCGCTGTCGCGCTCGATCTCGCGCTGCTCGGCGTGGTCACCGCCGAGCACCGCCGGTTGCGCCGCGCCGTCGAGAAGTAGCCGGTCCAGGGTGCTGAGCTGGTCGGAGATCGCTACGGTGGGGCATCTGATCTAGGAAGGGAGAGTCATGGTCGATGCCTCGGGCACCCCGCCCCGCGCGCGTCCCGGTGTGGTGACGCTTTCCAGTTGGCTGCTCATTCTCGTCGCCGCGATCCAGGTGGTGAACCTGATCGTGGCGCTGACCGTCATCGGCAAGATCCGTGACGTGCTCAGCGACGCGTACGCGGGCACCGGCGCCGAGTCGGTCGGCGACATCGCGTACGCGTTCAGCCTCATCACGGCTGTCGTGTCGCTGCTGATCGCGGCCGGGCTGGTCGTGCTGGCGCTGTTGAACAACAAGGGCAAGAACGGCTCCCGGATCACCACCTGGGCGCTGGGCGGCATCCTGTTCTGCTGCACCGCCGGCGGACTGATCAGCGGCATCTCCGGCGGCATGACGGGCAGCGGCACCACCACCGGTGACGCGCCCAGTCCGGAGGAGATCCAGCGTCGGCTGGAGGACGTGCTGCCGTCCTGGTACACGCCCGTCAACCTGCTGCTGGGCCTGGTCGCGCTGCTCGCCCTGCTGGCCGCGCTGATCCTGCTCGCGCTGCCGCAGGCGAACGAGTTCTTCCGCAAGCCCAAGGCCGGCTGGGAGCCGCCGGTGCCGGGTGGCGCCTACCCGGCGTACCCGGGCCAGTCGGGGGACCCGTCGTACCCGTCGTACCCGCCGGCGCCCGGCACGCCGCCGCCCGGTGGCCAGCAGCAGTTCCCGTCCGGCGGTCAGCCGCAGTTCCCGTCCGGCGGTCAGCCGCCGTCCGCACCCGGCGGCCAGCCGGGTGAGCGCCGCGATCCGGAGCCGCCGTCCGGAAGTTGACCTCCGGATTGCAGCGACGCCGACGATCCCTCCGAGTAGGTTGCAAGCCGACGCCTACCGGAGGGATCAGTCGTGTCGTACCCCGATCGGGCCGCACCCCGTCGGCCGGGCGCCGTCCTCGCCGCGGCGGCGCTGCTGCTGGTGATGGCGGTCGGCGCTGTGGCGTACGCGGTGGTCAACCTGGCCGTCAGCGGCGGCACGGTGGACCGGTTCCGGGTTGCGGCGGCCCAGCGGACCGGCGCGGGCGGCGGCGACATCGACCAGGTGGCCGGCCTGCTGCGCGGCTCCACAGTGCTGGCCGCCGTGCTCGGCGTGCTCGCCGGGCTGCTGCTCCTCGGGCTCGCCCTGGGCCTGCTCGCGGGCCGTTCCGGCGCCCGGACCGGGACCTGGGTGGTCGCCGGTACGGGCCTGCTCTGCGGCTGCTGCGGTCTGGCGGTGCTGGTGGGCCAGCGGGCCGTCCCGCTGCGGCTCGGCACGGACGACCGGGTCACCGCCGACCTGCTGGAACTCGTCGGTGACGCCTACCCGTCGTGGTGGATCCCGGTGAACGCGACGCTGTCGGTGGCGCAGGTCCTCGGCTACCTGGTGGTGGCCGCGCTGCTCACGTTGCCGTCGGCGGGCGCGTTCCTGCGCCACCGCACCGCACCGCTGCGGCTGTCCGGTTACGGGTCGACCGTCTCCGGCACGCAGGCGCCCGGTCCCACGCCCTGGGGCCCGCCCGCCGGCCTGCACGAACCGTCCGCGCCGCCCGCCTCCGCGCCGCCGCCAGGTGGGTTCCCGTCACCACCCGAGGACCCCCGATGACAGGTGACACCCCCTCCCGTCGTCGAGCCCTGATCACCGGCGCCAGCCTGGGCATCGGTGAGGCGTTCGCCCGCCGGCTCGCCGCCGACGGCTGGGACCTCGTCCTGGTGGCCCGCGACGCCGCCCGGTTGGACGCGTTGGCGGCCGAGCTGACCGGCCGGCACGGCGGCGACGTGGAGACGATCGCTGCCGATTTGTCCACGGAGGACGGCTGCGTCGCCGTCGAACACCGGCTGGCCGCTGGTACACCGATCGAGCTGCTTGTCAACAACGCCGGCATCACTCTGAACACGTCGTTCGTCCGGTCGTCGGTGGCGGACGAGTCGCGGCTGGTGCGGCTCAACGTGCTCGCGGTGCTGCGTCTGACCCATGCCGCGCTCGGCGCGATGATCGAACGAGGCCACGGGGCAGTGATTAATGTCTCTTCCGTTGCGGGCTTCGGTGTCCCCATGCCGGGATCCACGTACTCGGCCAGCAAGGCGTGGGTGACGAATTTCAGTGAATCGATCGGCCAGTCCGTCGCGCCGTTCGGCGTTCGTGTGATGGCGCTCTGCCCCGGCTACACACGAACCGGAAATCACGAACGCGCGGGCATCGACATGTCGCGCCTGCCCGCCTGGGCCTGGCTGCGCGCTGACGATGTGGTCGTCGAAGGGCTGCGTGACCTGCATAAAGGTAAGTTCGTGAGTGTCCCGGACTGGAAGTACAAGGTGGCGGTGGCCGGGCTGCGGTACGCGCCGAAGCGCCTGCTGCGCGGCTTCCGGCAGGACACCCGGGGCGCGGTCGGCCGGCAGCGCGGCTGACCAGCGGCGGGCCGCACGCGGCCGGTTCGACGGCCGGCCGGGATGGACGGTCGCACAGCGTAGCCGCTCATCGCCACCGTCCGGTCGCCCGCAGGGTTGACCAGGGCGGACCCGAAGCGCGGCGCGCAGACTTGCGAAGTACGCTCTTGGGCCATGGGCGACCGCGACGACCTGCGCAAATTCATCACTGACCTCGCTGTGGTGCACGGCCGTGTGGTGCTCTCGTCGGGCCGCGAGGCGGACTGGTACGTGGATCTGCGTCGCGTCACGCTCCATCACGAGGCGGCTCCGTTGATCGGTCGGGTCATGCGTGACCTCACCGCCGACTGGGCCTACGACGCGGTCGGCGGGCTGACCCTGGGTGCCGATCCGGTGGCCGCCGCCATGCTGCACGCCTCGGCGGGCGCCGGTCGCGCGGTCGACGCCTTCGTGGTCCGCAAGGAGGGCAAGGCCCACGGTCTTCAGCGGCGGATCGAGGGGCCGGACGTCTCCGGGCGGCGAGTGCTGGCGGTCGAGGACACATCCACGACCGGTGGAAGTGTGTTGACGGCGGTCGAGGCATTGCGTGAGGCAGGGGCCGAAGTGGTGGGTGTGGCGGTTATTGTTGATCGAGGTGCCGGCGGCGCGGTGCGAGCCGCCGGATTGCCCTATCGGGCGGCCTATACGTTGGCTGACCTCGGCCTTGTGGCGTAAAAGTTTGCCGATTCGGATCTGCTGATATGCAGGCGGATCGATGCTGCTGGTGGAAGGATGGAATACGTGGGAACTGCGTTGGCTGAAATGACCATGCCTCAGATCTCGCCGCTTGCCGGCGAGCCGATCGAACGTGCCGACGCCGAGCGGCTCGCGGGGGTCCTCAAGGCCCTCGCGGACCCCGCCCGGCTGCGGCTGCTCAGCCTGATCCAATCGGCTCCCGAGGGGGAGGCGTGCGTGTGTGACCTCACCGCGCCGCTCGGCCTCTCGCAGCCGACGGTCAGCCACCACCTGCGTATCCTCACCGAGGCCGGCTTGCTGGAGCGGGAGAAGCGCGGGGTCTGGGCGTACTACCGGCTGGTGCCGTCCGCGATCGCCACGGTCGCGGATCTGCTCACCCCGCCGCGGAAGCGGGCCACGAAGAAGGCTCGCTGAAACCTTCCGGGCCGACCCGATCGAGGGTCGTCCCGACCGGGTGACCGGTGGCGTGCGAGGGGTGGCGCCATCAGCGCGCGGGTGACGGCTGTCGTCGTTCCGTGTGACCCGGCTGGAGCAGTGATGTCCGAAGGCCGGTCCTCGTCAGAGGGCCGGCCTTCGGCGTCCGTACGTGCTCAGCGCCGGTGCTGGCCGCCGTCCCCGGGCCGGTGCTCCTCGATGCCCTCCCGGGCGGCCTCCACAGTGCCGGCCACTGTCGCCGCGGTGATCACCGCGACCGCCTCGCCGCGCTTGCGTGCCCGCCGGTCCCGCAGGAACTCGAAGAAGATCGGCAGTACCGAGATCACGATGATCAGCGCGACCACCGGCAGGATGTACCTGTCGATCTTGTCGCCGATGGCGTCGTAGATCTGCCGGGCCAGCAGGTAGCCGATCAGCAGGATGCCGTCCACCCAGAGGACCGCCCCCACCACGTTCCACACGAAGAACTGGCGGGCCGGCATGCCGAGCACCCCGGCCACCGGGTTGAGGAACGTCCGCACGATCGGGATGAAGCGGGCCAGCACCACGGCCTTCGCCGGGCCGAACTTCTGGAAGTAGTACTCCGCCTTCTCCACGTACTCCCGCTTGAACAGGCGGGAGTTGGGCTTCTCGAACATGCGGCGGCCGTACCGGGCGCCGAGCCAGTGCCCGAGCTGGGCGCCGGCGATGGCGCAGAGCGGACCGCCGATCATCAGCCCGGCCAGGGACAGCCGCGTGCCGTCGCCGAAGATGGCGTCGGCCACCGGGGAGGCGGCCACCCCGGCCAGGAACAACAGCGAGTCGCCCGGGAAGAAGAAGCCGACCAGCAGCCCGGTCTCGGCGAAGAGGATCACCCAGACGCCGATCATGCCGAAGGTGTGGATGAGGTCCTTCGGGTCGAGCGGGTTCAGCGCCACGCTCTCGGAGAACATCCGCGTCTTCTCTGCTGTGTCCACGGCCACACAGGGTACTCCGGCCCGGTCCCCTCCCGCCGACGACCGTGGCCCGCTACCTCGAAGCCGTGATGCCGCCGCGATGAGCTGCCGGTGAACGCGCGATGGCGGCGCCTGCCACGGTTCTCGCACGCAGGTACCGGAGCATCCGGGACCGGAAGGGGAAACTGTCATGAGGGCACGCATCCGAACCATCGTCGCGACCCTGGGCATCGCGGTGACGGCGGCGCTCGCCGTACCGTCGCCGGCCAGCGCCGTGCCTCTCCCGGGCGAGGAGACGCCGACGGGCGCGGGCATCCCCCTCTCCAAGCTGCTGCAGAGCGGCTGCGGATCGGCCTGCGACCAGCGCGACCCGCAAACCTTCAAGATTTACTACGACGGGTCGAACTACGCCACCTGCGCCACCGGCCGGAGCGGGAAGAACGAAGCGGCGTACGACATCGACAGCATCTGGTTCGCCAGCGGCACCATCACGCTGCGCTACAGCCCCATGTGCCAGACGGTCTGGACCCGGCGGAGCGGAAACATCTACCCGGTCACGAAGAGCTACTACATGAACGGCTCCAAGCGGACCGAGGCCAGAGGGCCGCTGTCCGGCACCAACTGGACCGCGATGCTGAACGACGCCGGCCTGCTCGGCCAGAGCTGCGCGAGCGACGGCCCGGCGGTCGGCTGCACGGTCAAGTACTGATCCCTGTGGGGCCGGCGGTGCCACCGCCGGCCCCACCGACCGATCGCCTACAACCTCGGGTCGACCGGCTCGGACTCGCAGGCGAGGATCGCGAACACCAGCTCGTGGCGGCGCCACAGCGGGGCGTCCTCGGCCAGCGCGTCCAGGGCGGCCAGACCCAGACCGTGCTCCCGCAGTGCCATCCCGCGCTTGCGGCCGAGCGATCGGCGGCGCAACGCGGCGAGCTGAGCCGGGTCGGTGTACCCGGGACCGTAGATGATCCGCAGGTACTCCCGCCCACGGCACTTGATGCCCGGCTGGAGCAGCGAGCCCTTCGGTGAGCGGGCGGCCAGGCCCGCGTACGGCTTGACCACCATGCCCTCGCCGCCGGCCGCGGTGAGCGCCAGCCACCACTCGGTGGCGTCGGCCACCGCCGTCTCGTCGGCCAGGTCCACCACCCGCCGCCGGGTCGGCGTGAAGAACTCCGGGTCGGCGGCGCAGAGCCGGTCGGCAAGCGCCAGATGCCAGCCGTGGTCGCGGTCGGCGTAGCTCGCCCCGGCCCCGGCCAGCACCGCGAACGGCGCCAGCGTCACTCCGCGCAGGCCGTCGGTCGGCCGGACGTACGCCCGGTAGGCCGCCGAGTAGGCGGTGACCTCGGCGGCCCGCCCGGCCATCCGGTCGCGCAGCCCGGCCACCGGCAGCCCGCGCCCGGCGGCGGTGTCCAGCGCGGCGAGCACCGCCGGCAACGCGGCCCGCCCGGCCGCGCCGACGCTCGCGTACTGCTCGCGGATCAGCCCGCCCGCCTTCGCCGACCAGGGCAGCAGCTCGGTGTCGAGCAGCAGCCAGTCGGTGTCCAGCTCGGCCCAGAGGCTGGCGGTACCGATCGCTGCGCGCACCCGGGTCAGCAGCTCGTCGTGCAGCGGCGGGTCGAAGAACGGCCTGCCGGTACGCGTGTGCACCACCCCGCCCTCGAATCGGCCCGGCTCCCGCTCCACGAGCACCACCGCCCGCGAGCCCATGTGCTTCTCCTCGCAGACCACCCGCTCCACGCCCGCGCTGCGGTAGTCGGCGAACGCCTCGGCCGGGTGCTCCAGGAAACCGTCCACGCTCGACGTGGAGCAGGGCGCCATGGTCGGCGGCAGCCACACCAGCCGGCCCGGGTCGATCGCGAACCGGCTCATCACCTCCAGCGCGGCGGCGGCGTTCTCGGCCGGCACGGTGAGCGACCCGTACGCGTGGGTGAGGTGCCGTCGCCCGGTCACGTCGGCCAGGTCCAGCACGGTGTCCGGCCGCGCGGGCGCGACCGGGACCAGCGGGCGGGCCGGGGCGTACCACTCCTTCACCGCCGGGACGGCCACCAGCTCCTTCTCCGGGTAGCGCAGCGCGGTGAGCTGCCCGCCGAACACGCAACCGGTGTCCAGGCAGATGGTGTTGTTCACCCACTCCGGCTCGGGCGTCGGCGTGTGCCCGTACACGACCATCGCCGAACCCCGGTAGTCCCGCGCCCACGGGTAGCGCACCGGCAGGCCGTACTCGTCGGTCTCGCCGGTGGTCTCGCCGTAGAGCGCGAACGACCGCACCCGGCCGGACGCCCGCCCGTGGTAGGCCTCCTTCAGCCCGGCGTGCGCCACCACGAGCCCGCCGCCGTCGAGCACGTAGTGGCTGACCAGGCCGTCGATGAACGTCTCCACCCCGGCGACGAACTCCGGCGGCTCGGCGGCGAGCTGCTCCATCGTCTCGGCCAGGCCGTGGGTCAGCCGGACGTCCCGGCCGCGCAGCTTGCGCAGCAGCTTCTGCTCGTGGTTACCCGGCACGCAGATCGCGTGGCCGGCCGCCACCATGCCCATCACCAGGCGGAGCACGCCGGGGGAGTCCGGGCCGCGGTCCACCAGGTCACCGACGAACACCGCGGTACGCCCCGACGGGTGCGCCGCGTCCACCGGGCGGCCCGCGTCGTCGCGGCGCAGCACGTAGCCGAGCCGGGACAGCAGCGCCTCCAGCTCGGTACGGCAGCCGTGCACGTCCCCGACGATGTCGAACGGCCCGGTCAGCTCGCGCCGGTCGTTGAACAGCTTCTCGTAGCGGATCTCCGCGGCGTCGATCTCCTCCACCCCGCGCAGCGCGTGCACCTTGCGGAAGCCCTCGCGGGCCAGCCGCCCGTACGACTGCCGCAGGTCGCGGCGCATCCGGGTGAGCACCTGGCGGCCGTGCGTCCGGTCGACGCGCGCCTCGGTACGCTCCCAGGCCACCGCCTCCGGCACGTCCAGCACGATCGCCACCGGCAGCACGTCGTGCTCCCGGGCCACCCGGATCAGCCCGGCGCGGGCGTGCGGCTGGAGGTTCGTCGCGTCGACCACGGTCAGCAGACCCCGCCGCAGTCGGATGGCGGCGACGTGGTGCAGCGCGTCGAACGCGTCGGTGGACGCGGCCTGGTCGTTCTCGTCGTCGGCCACCAGGCCGCGGAACGTGTCCGAGGAGAGCACCTGGCTGGGCGCGAAGTGCCGCCGGGCGAACGTGGACTTGCCGGAGCCGGAGACGCCAACGAGCGCCACCAGTGCCAGCTCGGGGATGTCCAGGACGGTCATCGGTTCGTCGCCTCCTTCCGGTCGTTGCTGTCGTTCCGGTCGCGCTGGTCGGCCCGGTCGCGCTGACCGGCGCTTTCGGCGCGGGTGAGCACCGCCATCTGGGTCGGCGTGCCCACCTCCGGGTCGTCGTCGCCGACACCGCCGAGGACGGCCGTGTAGCCGTGCGCCGCCGCCACCCGCTCCACCCAGGCGGCGAACTCGGCCCGGGTCCACTCGAACCGGTGGTCCGCGTGCCGGAACCGGTCCGGCCCGAGCCCTTCGTAGCGCACGTTGTACTCGACGTTCGGCGTCGTCACCACCACGGTGCCGGGCCGGGCGTGGCCGAACACCGCGTCCTCCAGCGCGGGCAGGCGCGGCGGATCGAGGTGCTCGATCACCTCCATCAGCACCGCAGCGCCGTACCCCCGGAGCCGGTCGTCCCGGTACGTCAGCGCAGACTGCCACAGCCGGATCCGGTCCCGCTGGCGCTCCGGCAGCCGGTCCAGGCGCAGCCGCCGGGCCGCCATGCCGAGCGACCGGTCGGACACGTCGACGCCCACCACCTCGGTGAACCGCCGGTCGGCGACGAGCGCGGTGAGCAGTGCGCCGCCGCCGCAACCGAGGTCCAGCACCCGGCTCGCGCCGCTGTCCCGCAGCGCGGCGAGCACCGCCTCCCGCCGCCGTACCGCGAGGGAGGCCCGGCGGGCGTCCCCTGCACCGTCGCGCTCGGCCGGGCCGTCGCCGGACGGCTCGATGCTGTCGTCGGCGGACGGCTCGTCGGCCAGCCGCAGCTCGGTGAGACGGGCCATCGCCTCGCCCGCGAGCGCCCGGCGGTGCGCCAGGTAGCGGCGCGTGATCAGGCCCCGCTCGGGATGACCGGCCAGCCAACCGGCGCCCGCGCGCAGCAGCTTGTCCACCTCGTCCGGCGCCACCCAGTAGTGCTTGGCGTCGTCGAGCACCGGCAGCAGCACGTACAGGTGGTTGAGGGCGTCGGCGAGCCGCAGCGTGCCGGTCAGCGTCAGGTCGACGTAGCGGCTGTCACCCCACTCCGGGAACGTCTCGTCGAGCGGGATCGGGGTGGCGGTCACGGTCCAGCCCAGCGGGGCGAAGATCCGTACCGCCAGCTCGGCGCCGCCCCGGCAGCGCAGCACCGGCACCCGTACGGTCAGCGGGATCGCGCTCGCGGCCAGCTCAGGACGATCGCGCGCCTCGCCCCGCAGGGCGGAGCGGAACACCTTCGACAGCGCCGACGAGAGCAGGCTCGACGCCGCGTACGGGCGGTCGTTGACGTACTGCCCGAGCGCGAAGCCCTCCGGCGCGCGGTTCCGGCGTCCGCCGCCCAGCTTCAGCGGATCGACCTCGACCAGCAGCGCCGCGGTGCAGCGCGCCTCGTCCGACTCCGGGTAGAACACATGCGCGGCGCCGGCGGGCAGGTCGAAGCTCTGCACGCGGTCCGGATGCTTCACCAGGAGGTAGCCGAGGTCGGTCGCCGGGCGGTGGGTCGTGGTCAGGGTCAGCAGCACTCGTCGATGATCTCGTTCTTCACCGGCTTCTGTCGTGGGGGTTTCCGGGCAGCCGGCACGCCACCGCAATGTTCCGGCCGCCCGGGACCGTCCATCTATGCGGGACACCCGGGAGGTGCAGTGACGTACGAGGAGTTCGCCGACGCGCGGTTGGGCGCCCTGCTGCGCTACGCGGTCATGCTGACCGGGGATCCGCACCAGGCCCAGGACCTGGTGCAGGAGACCATGGTCCGGGTCCAGCTCAACTGGCGGCGGGTGGCCCGCACCGACGCCCCCGAGCGGTACGTGCGCCGGATGCTCACCAACCAGGCCGCCGCCCACCCGGGGCAGGTGACCGCCCTGCGGTGACCGGGTGCCGGGTCAGCGGTAGTCGTCCTCGTCGGCGGTGACGACACGGGCCTGCTCCATGGCGTCCCAGTCGTCGACCTCCATGCCCCGGTGCGGCTCACTGTCTGTGTCGTCCGGGGTCGCGGCGGTGGCCTGCTCGACCGCGTCGGCCGGCTCGGTCTCCAGATCCCGCTCCTCCGGGGCGAGGTGGTCACTGGGGGCGAAGTCCTCTTCGGGCTGACCCATCGTGCCTCCCTGTTCTCCGTGCGGGCGCTGTCCCCACCACCGTACGGGCTGCTCCGGGCCACCGCAGGGGGGCGGGCGGAACGGCGGAGTCGGCGATTGTCCCGCTCCCGGCGCGCGGCCGGTGCCAGGATGGGAGGCATGGGCTTCCTGATCCGACTGGCGATCACCGCGGTCGCGCTGTGGGTCGCGACGCTGATCGTGCCCGGCGTGGAGGTGAGCGGCCGCGACACCGGCAACAACCTGCTCACCCTGATCGTGGTGGCGCTCGTCTTCGGTGTGGTCAACGCGGTGCTCAAGCCGCTCATCAAGGTGTTCGGCTGCGTCTTCTACCTGCTCACGCTCGGCCTGTTCGCGCTCGTGGTGAACGCGTTGCTGTTCCTGCTGACCGACTGGATCGCCGGGGTGCTGAAGCTTCCGTTCCACGTCGACGGCTTCTGGGCCGCGTTCTGGGGCGCCATCGTGGTCGCGGTGGTGAGCTGGCTGATCAGCGTCGTCGTACCGGACCGGCTGGAGAACAGGTGAGCGGCGTCCGGGCCGGTTGCGCCCCGCTCACACTCCTGCGGGATACTGCCCGCGGTGGACAGCGCGGTCCGGCGCACCCATGGACGTCAGCGACCGGAACGGTCGGCCCCCGGGAACCCCGGGGCCGGAACGGCCGCCCTCCATGGAAGACAGCGGCCTGCACGGCCGAGAGCGGTAAGTAAGGAGCGTTCGACATGCCCATCGCTTCCCCCGAGGCTTACGCGGAGATGCTGGACCGGGCCAAGGCCGGCCGGTACGCGTACCCCGCGATCAACGTGACCTCCTCGCAGACGCTGAACGCGGCGCTCAAGGGCTTCGCCGATGCGGAGAGCGACGGCATCATCCAGGTCTCCACCGGCGGCGCGGAGTACCTGTCCGGCCCGTCCGTGAAGGACATGGTGACCGGCGCGGTGGCGTTCGCGGCGTACGCGCACGAGGTCGCCAAGAAGTACCCGGTCAACATCGCGCTGCACACCGACCACTGCCCGAAGGACAAGCTGGACAAGTTCGTCCGGCCGCTGATGGCCATCTCGCAGGAGCGCGTCAAGGGCGGCCAGGAGCCGCTGTTCCAGTCGCACATGTGGGACGGCTCGGCCGTGCCGGTGGCGGAGAACCTGGAGATCGCCGAGCAGCTCCTCGCCGAGGCCGCCAAGGGCAAGATCGTCCTCGAGATCGAGGTCGGCGTCGTCGGTGGCGAGGAGGACGGCGTTGAGAACGCCATCAACGACAAGCTCTACACCACGGTCGAGGACGGCCTGGCCATGGTCGAGGCGCTCGGCCTGGGTGAGAAGGGCCGCTACATGGCGGCGCTGACCTTCGGCAACGTGCACGGCGTCTACAAGCCGGGCAACGTCAAACTGCGCCCCGAGGTGCTCAAGCAGATCCAGGACGCGGTCGGCGCCAAGTACGGCAAGGACAAGCCGCTCAGCCTCGTCTTCCACGGCGGCTCCGGCTCGCTGCTGTCGGAGATCCGGGAGGCGCTGGACTACGGCGTGGTGAAGATGAACATCGACACCGACACCCAGTACACCTTCACCCGGCCGGTCGCGGATCACATGTTCCGCAACTACGACGGCGTGCTGAAGGTCGACGGCGAGGTCGGCAACAAGAAGCTGTACGACCCGCGCGTCTGGGGCAAGGCCGCCGAGGCCGGCATGGCCGCCCGCGTGGTCGAGGCCTGCGAGCACCTGCGTTCCACCGGCACCACCATGAAGTGATCCCCCGCTTGTGAGGAAGGGGCCCTTGTTGACGCGCCGTGTCAACAAGGGCCCCTTCCTTTCACCGCACCAGCACCCGGACGGCCTCGCGTACGTCGTCGGTCAGGTGGATGGTGTGCGACAGGTCGCCGAACGGCGACGCGGCGAACAGCGGCCGCAGCAGCGACTCCACCGGCAGCTCGGTGGTCCAGTACGTGCGGTCCAGGAAGATGTACGCCCCGCTCGCTCCGTCGGTGCCGTAGAACGTCTTGGTGGCCGCCTGGAACACCTCCTGCACGGTGCCGGCCTTGCCGGGCGCGAACACGATCCCGCCCCGGGCCAGCCGCAGGATCGTGTCCTCCCGGATGGCGTTGGAGAAGTACTTCGCGATCCGGCCCGCGAACAGGTTCGCCGGCTCGTGGCCGTACAGCCAGGTGGGGATCGCCAGCCCGCCGGAGCGGGCCCACTCGGTGCCGGGTGCCGCCGGGCGGGGCGAGGGCAGCGACGGGCCGTCCGCGTACCGCTCGCGCACCGCCAGCGCCGCCGCCGTGTACCGGTCGTGGTCGGTGAAGTCCGGCGCGACGGCGAGCACGTCGATCGCGGCGGTCAGCTCCTCGGCCGGCCAGGCCGCGAGGAACGCGCCGAGGTTCGCCGCCTCCATCACGCCCGGACCGCCGCCGGTGACCACCAGGCGGTCGGCCCGCGCCAGCTCCCAGCCCAGCACCGCGGCCATCCGGTACGCGACGCTGCCGCGCGGCACCGCGTGCCCGCCCATCACCCCCACCACCGACTGCGGCCCGTGCGCGGCCAGCCACGACCGGGTGGCGTCGGCCAGCGCGTTGTCCACGCCGTGGTCGTGCAGCCGCTGGCCGAGCGCCTCGCGTACGTCCGGCAGCGCGCCGCCGTGCGCCCGGAAGTGCGCGTACACCCGGGTGTCGTACATCCCGGCGAACCCGCCCTCGGCGAACCCGGCGGCCAGCTCGTCGGCGGTGTAGAGGTGCGACGGCTGGGTCGGGTAGGGCAGCCCGGAGAACGGCGGGACCACGTTGGCGCCCCGGCGGACCAGGTCCGCGCCCACCTCGCGGCCGGCGAAGCGGCAGCCCACGAAGAGCGTGCCGGTGACGTCGACGTCGCGCATGTCGGGGACCGGGTCGAGGTCGAGGCGCAGGCCCTGCACGGTCAGCCCGGCCAGGGTCCCCCCGGCCAGCCGCTGCTCGAACGCGGTGCGGGTCTCGATCTCGTTGACGTGGGGGGCGTGCGGCTCGATGACGTCCGCGGGTGGTGGGGTCGGCACCCCGTCATCCTGCCCCCGCACGGCAAGTGCCGAAACCGGGACGGGAACGACAGGAGCCCGGCGGGCACGCCGCCGGGCTCCTGCGTAACCGGGTCCTGGGGAGGCTCCGGATCTGTATTTGTAGTGCAAGAACCACTGCGGCGGCATGGGCCGCGGGTACGTGTGCTCCCGCCGCAGGCGTGACGAAACCCTCAGCCGTTCAGCCAACCGTACGGGCGGGCCCTCTCGCGTACCCGGGGGCGAAGCGGGTTGAATGGGGCGATGCATAACCTGTTACCTGAGCCACCGGCCACCCTGCTCCCGGCCCACGAGGAGGCCGACGCCGCGCTCGCGGCGGCGGCCGAGCAGGGCACCGACGAGGCGTACGCCGAGGTCGCGGCCCGCTTCCCGACCTACAGCGCGGCCTGGGCCGCGCTGGCCAGCCGCGCGCTCGCCGCGGATCAGGTCGTCACCGCGTACGCGTACGCCCGCACCGGCTACCACCGGGGCCTGGACCAGTTGCGCCGCAGCGGCTGGAAGGGCCACGGCCCGGTGCCCTGGCCGCACGAGCCCAACCAGGGCTTCCTCCGCTGCCTCTACGTGCTGTCCCGTGCCGCGGGGGAGATCGGCGAGGCGGACGAGGCGGCCCGCTGCGCCCAGTTCCTCCGGGACTGCGACCCGGTTGCCGGGGACGCCCTGTCCGGCGAGTGACCACCGCCGCGACGGCCGGCCCCGACCCGGGCGCCGGCCGTCGCGCCCGTCCTACAGTCCCTCCGCCACGGAAGCGGCGATCTTCAGCCAGGCGTCGCGGGTGGCGGAGGAGAGCTGCCCGTACCGCAGCGGCTCGCCGGTGTCGATGAGCCGCTCGTACGGCGCCAGCAGCACCGCCCGGGTCCGCGCCGCGAAGTGGGCCTGGATCGCGGGCAGGTCGATCTCCTTACGCGACGGCGGCATCGACACCACCGTGACCGCCTGCCGGACCAGCCGTTGCCGGCCGCTCTGCTCCAGGTGGTCGAGCATCCGGGCGGCGGTCTCGGCCGAGTCGTTACGCGCCGACATGGTCACCACGAGCTGGTCGGTGGCGTCCATCGCGGCCTGCCAGTTCTGCGCCCGGACGTTGTTCCCGGTGTCCACGAAGATCAGCTTGTAGAACCGGCTGACCACCTCACGGATCTCCGCGAACGCGGCGGCGGTGAGCATCTCGCCGCCGGTCGCGGACTCGTCGGAGGCCAGCACGTCGAACATGCCCTCGCCCTGCGAGCGGACGTACTGCGACAGGTCACCGACCCGGCCGTGCGGACCCTGGAACTGGGCCAGGTCGCGCAGCATGTCCCGCACCGTACGGGCGTGGAAGTCCTGCTGGGCCCGCATGCCGAGGGTGCCCTGGGTCTCGTTGTTGTCCCAGGCCAGCACGTACCCGCCGCGCCTCTGGCCGAACGTCATGGCGAGCAGCAGGATGGCGACCGTCTTGCCGGCGCCGCCCTTCGGGTTGACCACTGTCACCTGGCGCAGCCCGCCGAAGTTGCGGCGGACCATCTCGATGTCGCGCCGCACCTCCTGCTCGTGCCGGCCGGGTGCGAGCCGGACCAGCCCGATCTTGTTGACCACCGCGCGTACGCCCATGGTGGCCACCGGGTCGACCGGCCGGGCCTGACGGCGGCGGGCGAAGTCCTCGGCGGTCGGCGGCACCGCCTGCTGCGGCGTCCAGCCCTGCTCCGGCGGGGCATGCGGTGGAGGGGGCGCGACGGGACCGGACACCGGCGCCTGCGGTGGCACCGGACCGCCCGGCTGGGGCGGGCCGGCCTGGGGCGTCCAGCCGGGCGGCGGGTACCAGCCGGCCTGACCGGGCTGCGGCGGGTACCCGGGCTGCGGGTACCCGTTGCCGTAGGGGGACGGCTGCGCCGGCACGCCCGGCGACGGCGGGAACGGTCCGAGGCGGGGCGGCTCCGGGGTGGGATCGCCCGGCCCGGCCGGCCCCGCACCGGATTCCGGCTGCGGGAGCGTTGCCCCGGCAACCGTGGCGCGGCCGAAGGCGATGCCGTCTTCGGGGAGGGCGTCGGGTGGCGGTGGCCCGGCGACCGTGGCGCGGCCGGAGGCGGTGCCCTCGGCCTGGAGGGCGTCGGGTGGCGGTGAGGCGGTGACCGTGGCCCGGCCGGAGGCGGTGCCGTCGTCCTCCGCCGCGCCGGACCACGTGGCCGTGCCGTCGGCGGGAGCGGGATCAGGCGTGGTGGCGCTCTCCGGCGCGGTCCGCTGCGGCGGCTGTGCCCACGGGGAGGTGGCCCGCCCGTTCCCGGTGCCCTCGCCACCGGTCCCCGGGACGGGCGTGGCCTCCGGGACCGGCGTCGTCTCCGAGGCAGGCACGGCCGCCGGGGCGTGCGTCGCCTGCGGCGCCGGCGAAGGCGGGCTCACCGGCGTCGTGGCCGGCGAGCCGGACGTCGCCGGTTCCGGCTGGGCCGGTGCCGGGCCGGAAGCCGCCTGGTCGAGTGTGAACGGCCGCTCCAGGTCGACAGCGGGCGCCTGTGGCACCGGGACGTCCGCCGCCGGCGTGGGAGTGTCGGCCGGCGGGAGCGGCCAGGGCACCGACGCCCACGGCGGGATCGCGGCCACCGCCGCGTCGCTCTCCTCCGGCGGCCAGAGCGGCTCGACGTCCCGCTGCGGCACCTGCGGTCGGCCCGGTACGTGGGCCCGGTCGTCGTTCTCGTGCACCACGGTTCCTCCCCCATTCCTTCCGCCGAGGATAGGCGGTTCGGCCAGCGGCGCGAGCCGGGTGGGGATCGACCGAGGTCAGCCCGTCCAGACCGCCCAGGCGCCCGGCTCGGTCCACCAGGAGCGCTTGCGGCTCAGCTCGCCCTCGACGCCGTCGTCGAGGAAGGGCACCTTCTCGTCGCGGGGAACCACCGCCACCGCGCGTCCCCGCGCCCGGCGTACCTCCAGCCGGACCTTCTTCCGGCCCAACGCCGACCGGGTCACCACGGGCACGGCGACCCCCACCGTCACCCGTCCGTCGGCCGGATCCGGGTCGGCCAGCAGATCCACCTCGCCCAGGCGCGCGTACCCGCCCGCGTTGCCGATCGCGCACGCGGTGATCGGCTCGGAGCCGTCGCTGAGCACCGTGCCGTCGACCTCGACCCGGGCCCGCCAGTGCAGCGGCCGGCCCGCGTCGTCGGCGGCGCCGAGCAGCGCGCCGTCCAGCGTCACCGAGCCGCCGTCGTTGCGCAGCAGGTCCAGCCGCCGGGCGGTGCCGTCCAGCACCGCGGCGGCCACGCCCGCCGGATCGCGGGGCAGCCCGAGCTGCGCGGCCAAGTCCCGCGCCGTCCCGGACCGGGCCGGATCGAGCGGGAGTACGCCGACCGGGGGCAGGTCGGGCACCGTACGGTTGTCGGCCAGGTCCGCGGGGCGGCGGCTCGGCGGTGGAGCGTACCGGCGGACCAGCCGGCGCAGGACGGCGCGCAACTGACCGTCACTCGCAGTGGCGACGATCAGCCGGGTCTTGCCGTCGGAATCCGGCCAGGTGAGGCCGTCGGCGCGCGGCGGGCCGTCGAGCCGGGCCAGCACCTCGTCGATTTCCTTGTCCGACCGGGCGGTCACGGTGGTCACCCGGGCGCCCCGGGCGGTCAGCTCGTCCACGCAGGCCAGCACCGGCACGCGCGGCGTCTCGCAGCGCTCCTCGCCGCTCCCGGCGGCAGTGCCGTCCGTGCCGCCGCAGCAGGCGCCGCCGCTGCCGCAGCCACCACCGGGAGCGTCCCGCTCCGAGCCGAGGGTGAGCAGCACCACGTCGTACACGAAGGAGCCTCCTGCTTCTTGACCAACCCCTGCTGGTCCCACCGTCACTACTTGTTAGCCTGACACCCCGGGCTCGCTGACCGGTAGCCACCTGGCACCCGAGCCTTCTGGAGGCGAGAAGATGCCAGCGATCGTGCTGCTCGGCGCCCAATGGGGCGACGAGGGCAAGGGCAAGGTTACCGACCTGCTGGGGGAGCGGGTCGACTACGTCGTGCGCTACTCCGGCGGCAACAACGCGGGCCACACGGTGATCACGCCGGACGGCCAGAAGTACGCGCTGCACCTCATGCCGTCCGGTGCGCTGTCACCGAGCGCGATGATCGTGATCGGCAACGGCGTGGTGGTCGACCCGAAGGTGTTGCTCCAGGAGATCGACGGGCTCGCCGAGCGGGGTGTGGACGTGTCCCGCCTGCGCATCTCCGGCGACGCGCACCTGATCATGCCGCACCACCGGGCGCTGGACCGGGTGGTCGAGCGCTACCTGGGCAGCTCCCGCATCGGCACCACCGGTCGGGGCATCGGTCCCGCCTACGGTGACAAGGTCGCCCGGATGGGCATCCGGCTCCAGGACCTGCTCGATCCGGGCATCCTGCGCAAGAAGCTGGAGCTGGCGCTCCGCGAGAAGAACCAGCTCCTGTTCAAGATCTACAACCGTAAGGCGATGGACGTCGAGGAGACCGTCGAGGAGTACCTCCAGTACGCCGAGCGGCTGCGCCCGTACATCGCCGAGACCCGGGTGATGCTCTGGGACGCGCTCGACCGCGGCGAGACCGTGCTGCTGGAGGGCGCCCAGGCCACCATGCTCGACATGGACCACGGCACCTACCCGTTCGTCACCTCGTCGAACCCGACGGCCGGTGGGGCGTGCGTGGGAGCGGGCATCCCGCCGACCGCGATCACCAAGGTCATCGCGGTGAGCAAGGCGTACACGACGCGCGTGGGTTCCGGCCCGTTCCCGACCGAGCTGTTCGACGACAACGGGCAGCACCTGCGCAAGGTCGGCCACGAGTACGGCACCACCACCGGCCGGGAGCGCCGGTGCGGCTGGTTCGACGCCGTGGTGGCCCGGTACGGGTGCCGCCTCAACGGCGTCACCGACCTGGTGGTCACCAAGCTGGACGTGCTGACCGGCCTGGCCAAGGTGCCGATCTGCGTCGGGTACGAGATCAACGGCGAGCGCTTCGACGACATGCCGATGACGCAGACCGACTTCCACCACGCCAAGCCGATCTACGAAGAGCTCGACGGCTGGTGGGAGGACATCACCAAGGCGCGGACCGAGGACGAACTCCCCGAGAACGCGAGGCGCTACATCGCAAGAATCGAGGAGCTCACCGGCACCCGCGTGAGCGTGGTAGGCGTAGGCCCAGGCCGAGAGGAAAACGTCCTCCGCCACCCCCTCCTCCCCTAACCCCCCACCCCCACCCCCACCCCCACCCCCACCCCCACCCCCACCCCCACCCCCACCCCCACCCGCCTCCGCTCAGTTGATCATGAAGTTAGCGGTCGTTTTGTAGATCCACATCGCCGCCAACTTCATGATCAACCGCGCAAGGCGGGAGGGGCGAGGGGAGGCGGCGGGTTGTTATCCACAGGGTGGGGTGGGTCGTCCACAAGGGCTTCGCGCGGGTGGGGTTCGCGGGGACGCTCGGTGGGTGGAACGGGCTTGGGTGATCCGGCAGATTGCGAGTGACCAGGGTGGCGTCGTCACCCGTGCGCAGGCGCTCCGGGCGGGCTACAGCCGGCACGAGATCGACAACCTCCTGACCTCGCGTCGGTGGCGGCGGCTGGCTCGCGCGACCTACGCCGTCGAGCGCGCCGGGCCCGACGGACCGGAGCGGCGTCGTCAGATCCGGGCGGCGGTCCTGTCGCTCGGTCCGGAGGCGCACGCCGTTCTCGGCACGGCCGCCGAGCTGCACGGGATCGCAGGGCTGCCTGGAACGGGCGCGATTCACGTCGCGGTCCCGGGGCGCGCGGCCCGGCCGGCCCGCGTCAAGGATCCCGCCGTGACGTTGCACCAGTTCGAGCATCCCGAGCAGGCGCTGACGACCGTCGACGGCATTCCGGTGACGGCTCCCCCGCACACGCTCGCGGAACTCGTCCTCCGGGTGCGCCGCTACTTCGCGGTTGCCCTGCTCGACTCGGCGCTCAACCAGGGAAGGATCACGGAGGAGGAGTTCGGTGCCATTCCCGCGCTGATCGCGGGCCGGCGGGGCGTGGTGGACGCGCGTCGCCACCTCGCCGAGGCGAACGGCGCCGCCCAGTCGCCGCTGGAGACGCGTACCCGGCTGCGGTGCGTCGACGGCGGCGTTCCGCCGGACGCACTCCAGGTCGAGGTGCGTGACGCCGACGGTTACCTGCTCGGCATCGGTGACATGGGCTGGCGGGCCGGCCGGGTGATCGCCGAGGCGGACGGCAGGGATCCGCACTCCACGCCCGGCGCGCTCTTCGACGACCGGCAGCGGCAGAACCGCCTGACCAACGCCGGCTGGACCGTCCTGCGATTCACCTGGCCCGACACCCTCCGCCCCGACTACATCCCCCAGGTCGTCCGCGCCGCGCTGGCCGCGAGGGCCAGGCGTTGACCATGAAGTTGACGGCGATGTCGATCTCACATCCTGCCGTCAACTTCATGATCGACGGGGTGGGGTGGGGTGGTCAGTAGGATGCCGGTCGTGCGCGTACTTCTTGTGGGTGGTGGTGGGCGGGAGCACGCTCTCGCGCTCGGGCTGGCCGGGGATCCGGCCGTCGAGGCGCTCGTCGCGGCGCCGGGGAATCCGGGGATCGCTGCTGTGGCGTCGCTGCGGGAGGTGACACCCAACGACCCGGCGGCCGTCGCGGCCCTCGCCGTCGAGGTCGCGGCCGACCTGGTGGTCATCGGGCCGGAGGCGCCGCTGGTGGCGGGCGTCGCCGACGCGGTACGCGCCAAGGGCATCGCGGTGTTCGGCCCGAGCGCGGAGGCGGCCCGGCTGGAGGGCTCGAAGACGTTCGCCAAGGACGTGATGACGGCTGCGGGTGTGCCGACCGCGCGCGCGTACACCTGCGAGGACGCGGCTGCGGTTGCGCACGCGCTGGACGAGTTCGGCGCACCGTACGTGGTGAAGGACGACGGGCTCGCCGCCGGCAAGGGCGTGGTGGTCACCGACGACCGGGCCGCCGCCGAGCGGCACGCCGCGGAGTGTGGCCGGGTGGTGATCGAGGAGTACCTGTCCGGTCCCGAGGTCTCCCTGTTCGTGGTCACCGACGGTGAGGCGGCCGTGCCGCTGCTGCCCGCGCAGGACTTCAAGCGGGTCGGCGACGGCGACACCGGGCCGAACACCGGCGGCATGGGCGCGTACGCGCCGCTGCCCTGGACTCCGCCCGGCCTGGTCGACGACGTGATGCGCGACGTGGTGCACCCGACGCTGGCGGAGCTGCGCCGCCGGGGCACCCCGTTCGCCGGCCTGCTCTACGTGGGCCTGGCGATCACCCCCTCCGGCCCTCGGGTGATCGAGTTCAACGCGCGCTTCGGCGACCCGGAGACGCAGGTCGTGCTCGCCCTGCTGGAGACGCCGCTGGCCGGGCTGCTGCACGCCGCCGCCACCGGCACGCTGGGCGCGCACCCGCCGCTGCGCTGGCGCGACGGCGCGGCGGTCACCGTCGTGGTGGCGGCCGAGGGCTACCCGGCGGGCCCGCGTACCGGTGACGCGATCACCGGCGCGGACCGCGCCGGGATCATCCACGCCGGCACCCGCCGGGACGCCGACGGCACGTTGCGCTCCGCCGGTGGCCGGGTCCTCTGCGGTACGGCGACCGGGCCGGACCTGGCCGCCGCGCGCGACGCCGCCTACGCCCTGGTACGCGACGTCGAGCTGGCCGGTTCCCACCATCGCACCGACATCGCCGCCGCGGCGGTCGGCGGGCGGGTCACGGTTCCCCGCTGATCCGGGCAACCCGCCCGGTCGCTTCCTCCGTTTGAAGGGGAAGCGAGGAGGTGGCCGGGTTGCCGGTGGACATTGAGGGTTACCGCGCATATGTCGTGGCGCGCATGGAGCCGCTGCGGCGTACCGCGTACCTGCTCTGCGGGGACTGGCACACCGCCGACGACCTGGTGTCGGCCGCGTTGCTCCGACTGCTCCGGCACTGGCGCCGGATCTCTGCGATGGACAATCCCGACGCCTACGTCCGGCGGACGCTGCTTCGCCTGTGGTTGGACGAGCGTCGCCGACCCTGGCGGCGGGAGCGCTCCTGGGCGGAGGTGCCGGACACCGGAGTCCACGCCGTGTCGGAGGACAGCGTCGAACGTCTCAGCCTCCTCGCTCTGCTGGCCGAGCTGCCACCACGACGGCGAGCCGTCCTGGTGCTGCGCTACTTCTGCGACCTGTCGGTCGAGGAGACGGCGCGGGAACTCGGCTGCTCCCCGGGGACAGTGAAGAGCCAAGCCGCGCGAGCGCTCAAGACGCTGCGAGGCCGTCTGGAGGTGCGGACCGATGGATGAGCTGATGCGGGAACTGCGGGCGGCGACAATGGAGGCGCCACCCAGCCGAATCGACCTGGACCGACTGATCACCACGTATCACCGGGATCGCCGGAGGCGGGGATGGATGACAGGTGGTGCCGTGGTGGCGGTGACGCTGGCGTCGGTGCTCGTCGCCCCGCCCGTCGTGCGGGGCCTGGGAGTCGACACGTCCTCGGGCCGCCCAGCCCCAGGATGGCCTGGGCCCGCCGGCTCTCCCACGTCGCCCGCCTGCGCACCGGTGACGCCGAAGCCGAGTGGACCAACCGCGCCGATGCAGTCGGATCCGACGGTGCGGACGCTTCCCACCGAAGCGCCGGCGGCGGCCGTGCAACGGCTGTCGGCGGAGTTGCGCGAGGCGTTGAAGAACGACGTGCCGTCCGGCGTCACCGTGCGCGGGGTCCTGCCCGGTTGCACCGCGCCGCAGTTCCAGTACGAGCGGAGCTACCGGGAGTACACCGCGGGCGGGCGACTGGCCACGGCCACCGAGCAGGGGCCCCTGCACGTCTCGGTCCGACCCACCGGGGTGGGCGAGCGGCTCGACTGCGAGCAGCGCGCCCCCTCCGGCGCCGCTTGCACGAGGACCGAGCTGCCCGACGGCGGTGAGCTGCTGGTCGTCGAGACGCCGGACGGGGTGCCCGGGGTGGTGCACCGCCAAGCGGTCGTGGCGCGGACGGACGGCACCACGGTGACGGTGACCACCAGCAACGCGGAGGTCGGTGCGAACCGCGAGCCGACCCGCGGGGCCCGGTATCCACTGCTCACCGTCGGTCAGTTGGCGGCTCTGGCGCAGGCACCGGGGCTGACGCTCTATCCGTGAGTGGTGTTCTCCCGCTCGGCGGACGGGGCGGCGGGCAGCCCGTAGCGGCTCGGATCAGGTCGATGTCGTGCGACGCCGGCCGGCCATCCGGTCGAGCACGTTCGCCGTGGCCCGCTCGATGCGCGGGTCACGGTGCCCCTGCTGGTCCAGTGCCATGGTCCAGCCGAGCGTGCCGCTGGCGAAGACCACCGCGCCGCGTGCCGTCTCGTAGACGTGGCTGTTCTGGACCCGCCGCCCGCCCTGCTGGGCCGGGTACGGCGACGAGCTGAGCGTGGTCCCGGCGGGCCGGGCGAGGGCGGCGTGCACCCCGTCCGCCTCGCCCGCGACCACCCCCGGGATGCGGTCGCCGTCTGCCACGCCGGTGCCGGCCCACACCCAGTTGTCGGCACCGCGCACCACGAGCGGCTGCGGGGTCAGCACGATGCCGTTGTACTGCACGCCGAGCAGCGCCTGTTCCGGCTGGTCGAGGTTGCGCCAGGTCAACGTCGGGTCGCTGCCGTCGGCACCCCGGCGGGGGTCGGTCTTGGCGCACTCGACGACCCGCTCGGGGCGGCCGTCGGCGGCGGGGTGGATACGGGCGTGCCAGTAGACGCTGTTCGCGCCGAGAAACGCCAGGCTGGTGCCCCCGGCCAGTCCGACCTCGGTGGCCCGGCGCATCTCGGCCGACCAGTACTCGTCGTGCCCGCAGAAGACCAGGCCCCGGTACCGGGTCGGATCGAGCCGGCCGGAGTGCAGGTCGAAGCTGGTGGCGTAGCTGACGTCGTACGGGTTGCGTTCCAGCCACCGGATCGCGGCCTCGTCGCGGTCGAAGTGGAAGGGCCGGCCGGCACCGGAGTAGGGACGGTCGAACGTGACAGCGCGGGCCCGCAGCTCGGGGTCGCGCCGCCCGTCGGGCCGGTAGCCGCCGTACAGGCTCTTGCCGACCCGCCGGTCGCGCGGCCACTGGTTGTACGCCTGCCAGGTGGTCACCGGCAGCACCACGCACAGCGCGGCCGGGCGTCGGTCGTCGCGCACCACGAACGGCGTGCAGGCCCGCCAGCCGTCGGCCGAGGTGAAGACCGCCTGGTAGAGGCCGGAGGCCCAGCCGTGCGGGACGGACAGCCGCCAGGACACCGGCCAGCGGCAGTCGAGCACGCCGGTGTCCGGGTCGGCGATCGGCACCGGCTGCGGCACGCCGCGCAGCTCGGGGCTGGTCAGCATCGTGCGGGCGCCCGCGCCGCCGTACCAGCCGAGGCGGTGCACGCTGATCCGGAACCGGCCGGCCGCTTTGACCGCGACGTGGAACTCGATCTCCTCGCCGGGGGCGACGCTCGTCGTCGAGGCGTACCCCTGGATCTGGCGCCGCCGGTCGTCGGCGGCCCGGCCGTCGTCCTCCGGCCACCACGGCTCACCGACGGCGCGGTTCTCCCGCTCGACCGGCGAGACCGGCGGGATCGGCAGTCGGTTGGGTGAGTCGCCGGGCCGGTCGCCGAAGACCGGGTCGAGCGGGCCGAGGGCGGCGGCGGACGCGCCGCCGACGAGAAGGCCGAGAGCGGTACGGCGCCGAAACCGGTCCATTGTGGTACACCCCGTCTCCCCGTTCGATCGGGGGAGACCGTAGCACCGGGAGGCCCGAGCTGTCTGACCGATGTTGATCAGTCGAAGTAGCGGCGCAGCTCCCGGTTGAGTACCTTGCCGGTGGCGTTGCGCGGCAGGTACTTGACGAACACCACGTCGCGGGGCACGGAGAAGCGGGCCAGGTAACGGCGGACGTACTCGCGGACCGCTTCCGGGTCGAGCGTCTCGCCGGTGTGCAGCGCCAGGAACGCGGCGAGCCGCTGACCGTAGTCGGGGTCCGGTACGCCGATCACGGCGACCTCGCGGACCTGCGGCAGCCGAGCGATCAGATCCTCCACCTCGGACGGGAAGACGTTCTCGCCACCCGAGACGATCATGTCGTCGGCCCGGCCGTCGACGAAGAGGAGCCCGTCGGCGTTGAGCCGGCCCAGGTCGCCGGTGTCCAGCAGGCCGTCGCGGCTCTCCCGGCCGGTGCCCGAGGTGTAGCCCTCGAACAGCATCTCGTTGCCCACGAAGATGCGCCCGACCTCGCCGTCGCGAACCGGCCGGCCGTTGCCGTCGAGAATGGCCAGCCGGGTGCCGTGCGGCGGGCGGCCCGCCGTGGTGGGCGCGGCGCGCAGCTCGGCCGGGCCGGCGATGGAGGCCCAGGAGACCTCGGTGGAGCCGTAGAGGTTGTAGACCACGTCGCCGTAGCGGTCCATGAACGCGGTGGCCAGGTTGCCGGGCAGCGCGGATCCGCTGACCGCCACCACCTTGAGCGGGGGCCGGGGCTGCGGCGGCGCCACCTCCATCAGCCGTTGCAGCATCACCGGTACGGCGAACATGGCGTCGCACCGCTGGTCGACGAGCGCGGCGAGCGTGGCGGCCGGGTCGAAGCGGCGGTGCAGCACGACTGTGGCGCGCAGCGCGAACGAGACCTGGAGCGCGGCGTACCCCCAGGTGTGGAAGACCGGCGCGGCGACCATCACGGTGTTCTTCGCGTGCAGCGGGATCCGGTCGATGATGGACACCAGCGGGCCGAAGCCGTGCGGGGTGGGCCGGCGGGCGCCCTTCGGCGCCCCGGTGGTGCCGGAGGTCAGCACTATGGTGCGTCCGTCCCGGTCCGGCGGCGTGAGCTTCTCACCCGGGACGGCGGCGGCGATCAGCTCCTCCTGCCGCCGCTCGTCGACCCGGTACAGTTCGGGCGGCAGGCCGAGGACGCGTTCGGTGAACTCGCCGTCGTGCACGAGGACGCGCAGGCCCTGCTCCTCGGCCACCGTCACGAGTTGCGCGGCGGACAGCCCGGTGTTGACCAGGACGGCGTCCGCGCCGAGCAGCATCGCCGCCACTATCGCCTCGATCAGGCCGTGGTGGTTGCGGCAGAGCACACCGACCCGGTCGCCGCTCTGCACGCCGAGGTGGGAGCGCAGGGACCGGGCCAGCCGCTCGGAGCGGTCGAGCAGTTCCCGGTACGTCATGGTGGTGCCCTGCTCGTCGACCACGGCGACGCGGCCGGGGTCGCGGACGGCGGCCTGGCGCAGCTCTCCGGCGAGGCTCCAGCCCCACCGGCGCAGCGCGTTCAGTTGGGAGACCACGCGGATCGGTCCGCCCGGGGCGAGCAGTCCACGTCGGGTCAGCGTGGCGGCGATGAACGGCAGGTCCACGGCGCAACTCCTTCGCGTTCGTGGTTCGTCGACCAGGCTCCGGGCGGTCTGCCGTCCGGTTCGGCGTGATCTTGTGCCCGATCGCGGTTCGGGTCGGCCCGGGAGCGGCGGCCGGGCCCGCGACGGCACGGGGTGTCGTCACGGGCCGGGCCGCGGCCCGCCGGCGGTCAGCGGATCTGCATCCCGGAGATGGCCCGGGAGATGACCAGCCGCTGGATCTCGGAGGTGCCCTCGAAGATGGTGTAGATCTTGGCGTCGCGGTACCACCGCTCGACCGGATGGTCGCGCAGGAAACCCGCGCCGCCGAGGAGCTGGACCGCCTTGTCGGTCACCGAGACGGCCACCTCGCCGGCCTTGAGCTTGGACATCGAGCCCTCGCCCGCGGTGAACGGCCGGTTGTTGCGGCCCATCCAGGACGCGCGCCAGACCAGCAGCCGGGCCGCGTCGATCTCCATCTTCATGTCGGCGAGCGCGAACGCGACCGCCTGGTTGGCGATGATCGGGCGTCCGAACTGGACCCGCTCCTTGGCGTAGTCCAGGGCGTACTCGTAGGCGGCGCGGGCCACGCCGAGCGCCTGCGCGCCGACCGTCGGGCGGGACAGCTCGAACGTCCGCATCGCCGCCTGGCCGGAGGCGCGCTGCCCGGACCGGGCGCGGGCCAGCCGCTCGTCGAGCGCGTCCTTGCCGCCGAGCAGGCAGCGGCCGGGCACCCGGACGTCGTCGAGGAAGACGTCGGCGGTGTGCGAGGCGCGCAGGCCCAGCTTGCGCAGCTTGCGGGTCGCGGCGAGGCCGGGCGTGCCCGGGGGTACGACGAACGCGGCCTGCCCGCGCGAGCCCAGCTCGGGCTCGATCGAGGCGGTGACCACGTGCACCCCGGCGATGCCGCCGTTCGTGGCGTACGCCTTCTGCCCGTTGAGCACCCACTCGTCGGTGGCCTCGTCGTAGACGGCGCGGGTACGCATCGACCCGACGTCGGAGCCGGCCTCCGGCTCGCTCGTGCAGAACGCGGCGACGGCCGGCGAGTCGACGTCGCCGAAGCACTGCGGCACCCATTCGACGAGCTGGTCGGGGGTGCCGGCGCCGTAGATCGCGGCGACCGCGAGGGAGGTGCCGAAGATGCTCAGGCCGATGCCGGCGTCACCCCAGAAGAGTTCCTCGCTGGCGATCGGCAGGGAGAGGCCGGTGGGGTCGGCCCAGCAGGTGGCGAGGAACTCGAACCCGTACAGGCCGACCTTCGCCGCCTCCTGGATGATCGGCCAGGGGGTCTCCTCCCGGGCGTCCCACTCGGCCGCGGCCGGGCGCACGACCTCGGCGGCGAAGCCGTGCACCCAGTCGCGAAGATCCCGCTGTTCCTCGTTCAGGTCGAGCGAGAACTCGGCCATGTCAGGCCTTGGGGATGTCGAACAGGTTGGCGATGTTGGCGGCCAGGCCCAGGTCGCCCTTGGCCTTCAGCTTGCCGGTCATGAACATCATCACCGGGTTCGCGCCACCGGAGACGATCTTCAGGAACTCGACCGGGCCCATGGTGAGGCTCAGCTTCGGGTCGCGGGTCGCGGTCTCCGAGACGGTGCAGGTGCCGTTCTCGATGACGATCTCGTACGTGTCGGTGCCACCGTCCGGGCGGCCGGTGATGTTCCAGTGGATGACCGCGTTGGTGGCGCCGGCGCGGTCGGCGCGGAACAGCGCGGGCATCCGGTTGAAGACCTCGCTGAGGATCTTGTCGCGCGACTCGCCGGACATGACCTCGGCGATCTTGGCGTCCGGCGTGGACTTGACCAGCTGCGCGAACTCCTTCGGGCCGACGTTCGCGAAGTTGGCGGGGTCGAAGTCAGTCATAAGGGATTGCACCTCTCGGGCGGGGCCACTTTGGTTACTCTGGCGTAACCTTACGCACGGGTAGGTATGCTCGCAAGAGTGTCCAGCACGCCGACCTTCAAGCGCCTCCCCCGGGCCGTACGCGAGCAGCAGATGCTCGACGCGGCGGTGAAGGTGTTCTCCCGCCGCGGCTTCCACGCCGCCAGCATGGACGAGATCGCCGACGACGCCGGCATCTCCAAGCCGATGGTCTACGCCTACCTCGGCACCAAGGAGGAGCTCTTCATCGCCTGCCTGCACCGGGAGAGCACCCGGATGATGGAGGCGATCGCCGGCGCCGCCGCGCCCGATCTGCCCGCCGACGAGCGGCTCTGGCGTGGGCTGCGCGCGTTCTTCGGGTTCGTCGGCGCACACCGGGACGGCTGGGCGGTGCTCTACCGGCAGGCCCGCGGCTCCCAGCCGTTCGCCGCCGAACTCGCCACCATGCGCGGCCGGCTGGTCGACGTGGTCGCCGGGATGCTCGACCACGCCCTGCGCGCGTCCGGCCGCGAGATCGGCGCCACCGACCTGGAGGTGGTCGCGTACGCGCTGGTGGGCGCCAGTGAGTCGCTCGCCGACTGGCTGGCCGACCACCCCGAGGCCGACGCCGGGAAGACCGCGACCCGGATGATGAACGTGGCCTGGCTCGGCGCCGACCAGCTCCTGCGCGGCGTCACCTGGCACCCACCGGTGGCGTGACGCCGGTCAGCGACGGACGGCGGCCCGCCGGTGCGCCCGCCGCCGGCCCCAGCGGACGGCCTCGAACAGGCCGGTGACGGCCAGCGAGATGGCGACGCCGGCGAGCAGCCCGGAGACCGGGTTGTGCTCGAACGCCAGCCCGCCGAAGTAGCCGAGCAGCCCGCAGTAGATCCCCCACGTGACGCAGGCCAGGCCGTCGTACAGGAAGAACGTGCGTGCCGGATAGCGGACCGCGCCCATGGTGAGCGTGACGGCGGTGCGGCCGCCGGGGACGTACCGGGCGGTGGTCAGGATCATCCCGCCGCGCCTGTCGACGGCCCGGCGGGCCCACTCCGAGCCGGCCCGCCACCTGCTGTCCGCCGGGAAGCGGGCCAGCCGGTTCGCGCCGCCGCCGCGCCCGATCGCGTACGAGATGTGGTCGCCGAGGAGCGCGCCGAACGCGGCGGTCAGGATCACCAGCACCAGGTTCGGCTCGCCGCCGGCCGCGAAGACCCCGGCGGTGATCACCACTGTCTCGCCGGGGACCGCCGGGAAGAACGCGTCGACCGCGGTGACCGCGATGATCACCAGGTACACCCACGGCGAGGTCACCGTGTGGTGCAGCAGGTCGAGCACGTCCCCCATGCACCCATGCTGGGCGGTGCGGTGTTAAGCGGGGGCCCTTCCCAGGCAAAATGCGTTAACGAGGGGCCCTTCCTTCTCCTCGGCCGTGGGGCCGTGCGAGGTGAGTACCACCGGCGTCTCCAGCGCCTCCGAGACGGCCGCCGGCCAGTCCGCCGGTGCCTCGTCCAGCACCGGCCGGGCGCGCAGCAACCGCTCGGTGAGCGCCGCCTGCCGGTCCAGGTCACCGGCCGGGCCGGGAACGAGCCGGTCGGTGTCCTCGTACCGGCGGCAGATCCGCAGCTTCGGGCCGGCCAGGTCGAGATGGGTCAGCGCCAGTCCGTCCACGCCGCCGGCCACCTCCAGCGCGTACCGGTGGGCGACCGCGTCGAAGTGCCCGAACCGGAACCGGCCCTGCCAGGGGTTCGTCCCGTTGTGCCGGTCGGTGAACGGCAGCGCCGCGTCCTCGGTGACCAGCGGACCGGGGCCGTGCCGCGTGGTGGTCGTCCGCAGCACGCCGAGCCGCTGCGCGGTCCCGGCCATGCCCGCCTCGGCGAGCAGCGTCTCGGCGTTGGCGAACGTCGTGGTGCTCCACGTCGTGTACGGGTGGAAGCCGTGCCACTCGTCCAGCAGCACCCCCTGCGCGCCCTCGAACACGCAGGTGCCCTCGCGCAGCGCGCCGGCCAGCCAGCTTCGGTCGACGATCGCCACCCGCCGCGCGAAGGCCGCGTACGCGGGCAGGCAGTCCTCCACCGGCGGGGCGTCCAGCGGTCCCAGCTCGGCGGTGAGCCGGTCGCGCAGCGCGGCCAGGCGGCGGCGCAGCACCGCCGGGCGGCGGCAGTCCGCCACCCGGGGCGCCTCGGCGGGGTGGGCGAGGCCGTACGCGACCGCCTCGCCCACCCCGAGCCCGCAGGAGCCGTGCCGGTCGGCTCCCCGGGCGATCTCCCGGGCCCGGTTGGCGGCCCGGTGGTACGGGGTGGCGAGCAGCGCCTCCCCGTCCACTGTCAGCCGGTCGAGCACGTCGGGGACGCCGACCGACGCGAGATGGTCGGCCTCGGCGGCCAGCGCCAGCGGGTCCACCACCACGTGCCGCGCCAGGTGTGTCCGTACGCCCGGACGGAACGTCCCGGCGCCGAACTGCGCGAACGTGTGGTGCCGCCCGTCGCGCAGGACGACGTTGTGCGCCGCCTGCGCGCCCCCGTTGAAGCGGATGACCGTGTGCACCTGCCGGGTGGCGCAGATCAGGTCCACCACTGTGCCCTTGCCGGCGTCGCCGTAGCCGAGGTCGACCACCATCACGTGGTTCACAGCCGGGTGACCCCGCTTCCGCCGTCGGCCGGGCTGAACGGCAGCGTCGCCACCGCGCGCCGGCCGGAGCCGACCCGGGCCAGCGCCTTCGACACGGTGCGGGTGGCCTTCGAACCGGCCCGGTCCAGGTCGCGCAGCCCGGCCTCCAGGTCGATGGCCTGCTCACCGAGGCCGACGGTGAGCGCGATCGTCTCGCAGACCGCGTCCAGGTCGTCCAGCTCGACCGCGTTCTGCCCGAGCAGGCCGCGCCAGAAGTCGAGCACCTTGCGGTTGCCCGCGTAGTGGCTGCCGGCGGGCAGCAGGTAGTAGGTGTCCCAGCGTGCGGTCACCTCGTCCACGACCTGCCGGACCGGCACGTTCTCGCGCAGGTCGTCGCCGATCAGCCGGGCCACCTCAGCGGTCTTCACCGCCGGGTACGCCAGCTCGTCGCCGATGATGAACAGGTAGCCGCGCCGGCCGCGCTTGTCCCAGCTGTCGGTGGCCGTGTGCCGGGCCATGAAGTAGAGCGCCAGCTCGTACGACTCCATCATCTGACCGCCGCCGCCGCCCTCCAGCACGATCCGGCCGAGGTCGTCGTCCATCCGGTTGTCGGACTCGAACTGCCCGACCTGCAACGGCACCCGGTCGCAGGTGGCGTCGCCGATCGCGCCGAACATGACCTGCGGGTCCTTGGCGTACCCCTGGCGCAGCAGCAGGCCGAGCAGGTGCGGCAGCTTGCTCTGCAACACCCGCGGCACGTGCCCCATCGAGCCGGTGACGTCGAACAGCACGGCGATCGGCGTCGACTGCGGGTGCTCGGCGGAGTCGCGGCTCTCCCGTACCGCGTCGCGCGGGTCGAGCGCCGGGTGCACCTTGCGGGCCCCGCTGTCGCTGTAGGCGAACGCGCTCTTGCCGGTGCGGCGCCGGTAACGGTCGGCGGCGTCGTACACGTCGGTGGACCAGGCTCCACTGCCCATGGCAGCCTCCTTAGGGGTTGAGGGTGAAGGGTCGGAAGGTGCGCGGCCCGTACAGCCGGTGCAGCACCTCGTCCAGTTCGCGCAGCACCCGCCAGGCGTCGTCCGGCCGGGTGGCGAGCGCGGAGCCCTGGCAGCCGTCGGCGAAGGCGCGCAGCTCGCGCGGCACGCGGCCGGCCATCAGCCAGGTCATGCAGCGGGCGGCCATCGCGATGTCGGTGCCGGGGCCGCACTGCCGCTTCGCGGCGACCTCCGGCGGATACCAGTCCTCCTGGCCGGGCACCAGCGCCGGCACGAGACCGCCCGGCTCGGCCGAGAAGCACCAGTCGACGAGCACCACGCCGTGCGCGTCCGGCTCGATCAGCACGTGCCGGGGCAGCACCGCGCCGTGCACCACGCCGGCCCGGTGGGCCAGGCCGAGCGCCACGAGCAGCCGTCGCCACATCCAGGCCGCGTCGCGCGGGTCGAGCCCGTCCGGGTACGCGCGGCGCACGTCGTCCAGGCTGTGCAGCCGGGGTACTGTCACCAGCTCGTTCACCTGCCGTTGCACGCCGCTCGACGGGTCCCGCGCCGGGTAGGAGTCGACGAGCTGCGGCACGTACGCGAGATGCCGGGCGTCGCCGCGCTCGGCGATCCGGCGCAACGCGCGCGCCTCGCGGGCCATCAGGTCGTTGTCGCCCGGGTGCCGGGCCACCTTCAGCAGCCGCCCGTTCCCGTGGTCGTGCAGGTCGGCGACGTCGCCGGCGTACATCGGGGCGGGGGTGCGCCACCGGGTGGTGACGGTGACGAGCGCGTCGCTGGCGGCGGCGCGCACCCCCGGGTCGGCCGCGCCCAGCCGGTCGGGGTGCAGCGCGCCGACCAGCTCGCGGTAGCGGCGGGCCGGCTCCTGCGTGCCGAACAGGTCGGCGTCGGTGCGCGCGGCCGTGACCAGCCGGATCGCCTCCTCGGTCCTCACCGCACCGTCTCCTCCCGGGCGGGGCGCAGCAGCGCCGGGTGCAGCAGCCGGGCGTCTCCGGCGCGGTAGAGCTTGGCCCGAGGGCCGCCGCGCGCGCCGCCGCGTTCGGTGCTGGCACCGGTGCTCTCCACGAAGCCGGGCACCGAGAGCACCTTGCGGTGGAAGTTGCCGGCGTGCAGCGGGTGGCCCCAGACCGTCTCGTAGACCTCCCGCAGCTCGGTGACTGTGAACTCGGGGGCGAGGAACCGGGTGGCCAGTGGCGTGTACTCCAGCTTGGAGCGGGCGCGCTCCAGCCCGTCGTCGATGATCCGGCCGTGGTCGAACGCGAGCTGGCGACTGGTCAGCGCGGTCACCGGCAGCCAGATCGCCTCGTCGGCGTCGGTGTCGGCGACCGGGTCGGGCAGGTCGGGGGCGAACGCCAGGTGCGCGACCGAGACCACCCGCATGCGCGGGTCGCGGTCCGGGGCGCCGTAGCTGCCGAGCTGTTCCAGGTGCACCCGGCGCAGCCGCTCGCCGCCGAGGCCGGTCTCCTCGGCCAGCTCGCGCCGGGCGCCCGTGGCCAGGTCCTCGCCCGGCTGGACGAAGCCGCCGGGCAGCGCCCAGTGCCCCGCGTAGGGCGGTGCGCCGCGACGGATCAGCAGCAGGTGCAGCGCGCCCTCGCGGATGGTCAGCGCGACCACGTCGACGGTGACCGCGACCGCCGGGTAGTCCCGGGGGTCGTATCCGGCAAGGAAGTCCTGCTCGTTCACGGCCGCTCACTCTCTCAGGTTGAGAACAACTCAATCTGAGAACAACTTAGCGCCGAAAAGAGGGGACGGCAAGTCCCCTCTTTCACTCAGCGCACGGAGCCGACCAGATGCGGCCTTCCGTCCCGGGCGCTGTGCAGCGAGAAGTCCCAGCCCGCGCCCGCCGCCGAGGCGCTGAACGCCACAGTCGACGGCAGCGGCACCGGCAGCTTGAACGACACGTCCACCGTGTACGCCTCGGGCAGCCGGGGCTCCAGCGCGGCCAGGCAGCGGGCCTTGCTCCACATGCCGTGCGCGATCGGGCGCGGGAAGCCGAACAGCCGCGCGCCCAGCTTCGAGGTGTGGATCGGGTTGTGGTCGCCGGAGACGCGCGCGTAATCCGTACCCACCTGGGGCGTCACCCGCCACTGGGCCGAGAAGGCCGGTGGCGCCGGGCGGTCACCCCGGTCGCGCCGCGGGCCGCCGCCTGCGGCGCGCTCCTTCCCGAGGTAAGTGGACACGCCGCGCCACACCTCCTCGCCACCGATCGACCCGATCAGCACCACGTCGAGCTGGCGGCCCCGCTCGTGCGGGCGCAGGTTCTCCGCGTACGTGTGGAAGTCGACGCTCTCGCCGACCTCGACCGGCCGGTGCACGGTGATCCGGTTGGCCATGTGCACCACGCCGGTGAGCGGGATCGGGAAGCCCGGACTCGTCATCAGCCGCAGCGACAGCGGGAACCCGAGCACGTGCAGGTACGTCGCCGGCAGCCGGTCGGTCAGCCGGAACCCGCACACCCGGTCGTAGTCCGCCAGGTGCCGCTGGTCCACGGCGACCCCGGAGACGGCGAGTTCCAGTCCCGGCACGTCCGTCCCGCGCCGCCCTCCAACCCCAGGCACTGCTCCCAGCAGCGCACGCCGGTAGAGCGCCCCACTGGCAGGCAACCCGTCCAGCGCGACCCGCCGCCGCCCCGCCGCCCCTTGGCTCGGTCGATCATGAAGTTGGCCGCCTTGTGGATCTCCAGAAGTGCCGTCAACTTCATGATCGCCGGACGCCGGGCGGGCGTTGGTCTGGGCGAGGGCGGCGGCTCGGGCGGAGGTCAGGTCGCGGGTGGGGCCCTCGATCAGGTCGTGCAGGGTCAGATCCTCCTCGTGGTCCTTCGCCATCACGCCCCCAGCAGGCTCTGGCCGCAGACCCGGACCACGTTGCCGCTGACCGCGCCGGTCGCCGGCCAGGACAGCCAGCCGATCGTCTCGGCCACGTCCACCGGCAGGCCGCCCTGGGCCATGCTGTTCATCCGCCGGCCCGCCTCGCGGATGGTCAGCGGAATACGCGCGGTCAGCCGGGTCTCGATGAAGCCCGGCGCGACCGCGTTCAGGCTGATCCCGCGCTCGCGCAGCACCGGGGAGAGCGAGTCGACCAGGCCGATCACGCCGGCCTTGCTGGTGGCGTAGTTGGTCTGCCCCCGGTTGCCGGCGATCCCGGCGATCGAGGAGACCGACACGATCCGGCCGCCGGCCGGGATCAGGTCGCGTTCCAGCAGCACGTCGTTGATGCGCTCCTGGCTGGACAGGTTCACGTCGATCACCGAGTCCCACCGGTCGGCGTCCATCCGGCCCAGCGTCTTGTCCCGGGTGATGCCCGCGTTGTGCACCACCACGTCGACCCGGCCGTGCCGGGACGCCAGATGCTCCGCCAGCCGGGTCGGCGCGTCCGGCGCGGTCAGGTCGAGCTGCACCGCGCTGCCGCCGATGTCGTTCGCGACAGCGGCCAACTCGTCCCCGGCCGCCGGAATGTCGAGCGCCACCACCTGGGCGCCGTCGCGGGCCAGCACCTTCGCCAGCGCCGCGCCGATGCCCCGGGCCGCGCCGGTCACCAGCACCACCTGCCCGTCCAGCGGCCGGTCCCAGTCGGCCGGCGCCACGGCGGTGCCGGTGCCGACGCGGACGACCTGGCCCGAGACGTACGCGGACCGGCCGGAGAGCAGGAACCGCAGCGTGGACTCCAGGCTCACCGGGGTGCCGGCGTCACCGTCGCGGGTCACGTAGACCAGCTGGGCGGTCACGCCCCGGCCGAACTCCTTGCCGATGCTGCGGGTCAGGCCCTCCAGCGCACGTTGGGCGGTGGCCTCCCGGGGAGAACCGCACTCGGCCGGCGGCGTGCCCAGCACGATCACCCGACCGCTGGGCAGCAGCGACCGGGCCTGCGGGTGGAAGAAGTCGTAGAGCTGGCGCAGCCCGGCGGAGTCGGTGATGCCGCTGGCGTCGTACACCAGGGCCGCGAAGCGGCGGTCGGCGTCGTGGGTGGCGACCGGGTCGGCCAGCTCGACCCCGGCGGCGGTCAGGATCTTTCCGGCCGGCTCGGCGATCCGGCCACCGGCCGAGGAGCCGAGCAGGACCGGCCCGGGAACGAGCGGGTCGCCCGGCTTGTGCCGGCGCAGTCGGGGCGGGTCGGGCAGCCCGAGGCGCTTGACCAGCGCGCGACCGGCCCCCGTCTGGACGAAGCTCGCGTACCTGTCGGTCATAGGCGTAGCCTACTGGCGAGTAGGGTTGGGGCAACAGTTTCGAGGGAGGCCGATCGTGCAGAGTGTCCGGCGGGTCGCGGTCATCGGGGGCAACCGCATCCCCTTCGCCCGGTCCAACTCGCGCTACGCGCACGCGTCGAACTCCGACATGCTGGGCGCGGCGCTCGACGGGCTGGTCGCCCGGTTCGGGCTGGCCGGCGAGCGGGTCGGCGAGGTGGTGGCCGGCGCGGTGCTCAAGCACTCCCGCGACTTCAACCTCACCCGCGAGGTCGTGCTCGGCTCCCGGCTCGACCCGCACACCCCCGCGTACGACATCCAGCAGGCCTGCGGCACCGGCCTGGAGGCCGCCATCCTGGTCGCCAACAAGATCGCCCTCGGGCAGATCGAGGTCGGCATCGCCGGTGGCGTCGACACCACCTCGGACGCGCCGCTGGCCGTCAACGAGGACATGCGGCGCACGCTGCTCCAGCTCAACTCGGCCCGTACGCTCGGCGAACGGCTCAAGGTCGCCGCGAAGCTGCGCCCGCACCAGCCGTTCAAGCCGGAGATCCCGCGTAACGCCGAACCCCGTACCGGGCTGTCCATGGGTGAGCACGCGGCCCGGACCGCGCTGCGCTGGAACGTCGACCGGACCGCGCAGGACGAACTCGCGCTGCGCTCGCACCAGCGGCTCGCCGCCGCGTACGACAAGGGGTTCTTCGACGACCTGATGACCCCCTACCTGGGGCTGACCCGCGACCAGAACCTGCGGCCGGACACCAGCCTGGAGAAGCTCGGCTCGCTCAAGCCGGTCTTCGGCGCCTCCGGCGCGGACGCCGAGCGGGCCACCATGACCGCCGGCAACTCCTCGCCGCTCACCGACGGCGCGTCCACGGTGCTGCTCGCCTCCGAGGAGTGGGCCCAGGCGCACAACCTGCCGGTGCTGGCCTGGTTCTCCTGGTCCGAGGCCGCCGCCGTCGACTTCGTGCACGGCGACGAGGGCCTGCTGATGGCCCCCGCGTACGCGGTGCCCCGGATGCTGGCCCGCGCCGGGCTCAGCCTCCGGGACTTCGACTTCTACGAGATCCACGAGGCGTTCGCCTCGCAGGTGCTGGCCACGCTCGCCGCCTGGGAGTCGCCGGAGTTCTGCAAGGAGCGCCTCGGCCTGGACGCCCCGCTCGGCTCGATCGACCGGGAGAAGCTGAACGTCAACGGCTCGTCGCTGGCGGCCGGGCACCCGTTCGCCGCCACCGGCGGCCGGATCGTCGCCACGCTCGCCAAGCTGCTGGATCAGAAGGGGAGCGGGCGCGGCCTGATCTCCATCTGCGCGGCCGGTGGGCAGGGTGTGACCGCGATCCTGGAGCGCTGACGGGCGACGCCCGCCCGGTTCGTCGGCCGGGCGGGCAACCCGAGTCGCCTGTCGCCTGTTCACCGGGCCGGACGGCGAGCGGGTGGTGACGTTCGAGTCGCGGGGCCTCGGTGCGCCGCCCACGTCCGGGCGGGGGCCGATCAACGTGCGGTTCGTGATCGTGAAGCGGGCCGACGGCACCCGGGTGAGCGTGCAGACAACCTCGTTCACCGACCGGTACCTCCTGACCGCCGAGGAGATGGCCGCCGTCGCGCTGGACCCGAAGATCCGGCTGGGCTGAGGGCTCCCGGTCCGGCCTGCCCACAGGCCGGACCGGGGACCGGCGTCGCCGGGGCCCGCCCGGGCGTCGTGAAAGACTGAGGTACGTGACGACGATCCCGAACGTGCTCGCCAACCGGTACGCCTCGCCCGAACTGGTCGCCCTCTGGTCGCCGGAGGAGAAGGTCCGGATGGAGCGCCGCCTCTGGCTGGCGGTGCTCAAGGCCCAGCGTGATCTCGGCGTGCCGGTGCCGGACGGGGTGGTCGAGGCGTACGAGCGGGTGGTCGACCAGGTCGACCTGGCCTCGATCGCCGCGCGTGAGCGGGTCACCCGGCACGACGTGAAGGCCCGGATCGAGGAGTTCAGCGCGCTCGCCGGGCACGAGCACGTGCACAAGGGGATGACCTCCCGGGACCTCACCGAGAACGTCGAGCAGCTCCAGATCCGCGCCTCGCTGGAGCTGATCCGGGACCGGGTGGTCGCCACGCTGGCCCGGCTGGGCCGGCACGCGGGCGAGTATTCCGCGCTGGTGATGACCGGCCGGTCGCACAACGTCGCCGCGCAGGCCACCACGCTCGGCAAGCGCTTCGCGTCCGCGGCGGAGGAGCTGCTGATCGCGTACGAGCGGCTGGAGGACCTGATCGGCCGCTACCCGCTGCGCGGGATCAAGGGGCCGGTGGGCACCGCCGCCGACCAGCTCGACCTGTTCGACGGCGACGCCGGCAAGGTGGCCGAGCTGGAGCAGCGGGTGGCCGGGCACCTGGGCTTCCGCCGGGTGCTGGACAGCGTCGGCCAGGTCTATCCGCGCTCGCTGGACTTCGACGTGCTCTCCGCGCTGGCGCAGGTGGCCGCCGCGCCGTCGTCGCTGGCGACCACGATCCGGCTGATGGTGGGCCAGGAGCTGGTCACCGAGGGCTTCAAGCCCGGTCAGGTCGGTTCCAGCGCGATGCCGCACAAGATGAACACGCGTTCGTCGGAGCGGGTGAACGGCTTCGCGGTGATCATCCGGGGCTACCTGTCGATGGTCGGCGAGCTGGCCGGTGACCAGTGGAACGAGGGCGACGTCTCCTGCTCGGTGGTGCGCCGGGTCGCGCTGCCGGACGCGTTCTTCGCCGCCGACGGGCTGTTCCAGACGTTCCTCACCGTGCTGGACGAGTTCGGCCCCTACCCGGCGGTGATCAACCGGGAGCTGGAGCGCTTCCTGCCGTTCCTCGCCACCACGAAGATCCTGGTGGCGGCCGTACGCCGGGGTGTGGGCCGGGAGGTCGCGCACGAGGTGATCAAGGAGCACGCGGTCGCCGTGGCGCTGGCCATGCGGGAGAAGGGCGCGACCGAGAACGACCTGTTCGACCGCCTGGCCGCCGACGGCCGCCTCGGCCTGACCCGGCCCGAGATCGACACCCTGGTGGCGGACCGCAACGCCTTCGTGGGTGCCGCCGCCGACCAGGTCAACCGCGTGACCGCCAGAATTACCAGGATCGTGGAGGCCCACCCCCAGGCCGCCACCTACTCCCCGCCTCCCATCCTCTGACCGCCTGGCCCGGTCTCGTGGATCATGAAGTTGGCGGCCCTCAAGGAGATCATTCCTGCCGTCAACTTCATGATCGACGCGGCCAACGAGGGCGGTCAGGTGCCGGTGGGGGTTTCGGCGGCGGAACTCAGGTTGGGGGCGCTTGCCGGTTCGGCGATGCCACCGGGCGCGGAGGCGATCTCCGGGTCGTGGGCGGTCTCGGCCGCGATCGCCGGCTGGTCCGGCGGCATCACGTCCGGCGTCTTCGGCGCGACGATCACCGCAGTGCCGTACGCGCAGATCTCCATCCACATCTCGCCGCAGTCGCGGCTGTCGAAGCGCATGCCGATCACCGCGTTCGCGCCCAGCCGGCGGGCCTCCTCACCGAGGCGGGCCACCGAGTCGGTGCGCCAGCGGGTCAGGTTGTCCGGCGCAAGCGGGTCGTAGGCGCCACCGCGCAGGTTCTTGACCCCCTCGCGGTACGGGTTGCGGGTCCTTGCCATCGAGGAGACCACCTCGCCGAGGATCTGGCGGATCTCGTAGCCGGGCAGTTGATCCGTCGTCACGACCAGCACGCTTCCGATGCTGTCAGTCCCCGGGCGGGTGTTTCGCGAGCCCCGTTCAGCTGATCGGATGCTGAAAAACGGCGCGGCGCGGACGCCCGGGTCGCACCCGGCCGATCCGCGCCGCACCGGCATCAACCGTCAGACACCGGCCGTCGAGGTGATCCAGGACCGGTTGTACGCGACACTGCCGTAGTTCTGGATGCTGGAGCCGTCGGCGGTGGAGGCGACGCCGACCTGCCGGCCGTTGTAGAACTGCGGGCCGCCCGAGTCGCCCCGCCACGCGTTGCCGTTGACCCGGGTGCTCCGGATCGCCTGGCCGCCGTACGCGTCGGTGACGCTGGTGCTGGTCACCCGTACGCTGGCGGTCTTGAGCTGGGGCGACGCGCCGCAGCCGCTGTAGCAGGTCATGCCCCAGCCGTAGATGGTGTTGGTGGAGCCGACCGGCGGGTTGCTGGTGGCCAGCGACACGGCGGAGGTGCTGACCGTGCTGGACAGGCGCAGCAGGGCCAGGTCGTTGCGGGTGTAGGAGGCGCTCACGGTGCGGGTGACGCCGCCCGAGGCGTAGTAGACGCTGCCGACCCGGACGGACATGGTGCCGCTGACGCAGTGCCGGGCGGTGAGCACCCACTGGGGCGCGATCACGCTGCCGGAGCAGGTGAACGAGCCGTTGCTGAAGACGGCGGCGGCCCACGGCGCCGACGAGACGGTGCCGCCGCCGATGATCGGCTGCGGGCCGGCCGGCGCGGCGGTGGCGCCGGAGGCCGTGGCGAGGACGCCGGCCAGCGCGGTGGTCAGCACGGCGAGCAGGGGACGGAGGCGCATGTCGGGGCTCCTTCTGCGCAGGCGCCCGGGGTTGCCGGGCAGGGGGTGACACCCGCCGGGTGGGGTGGCCGGCGAGGGAGGTCGATCTACCTCATCGACATCTGACGATGCATGTTACGGCGGCGCCGCCCGGTGTCACAAGGCGTTGATCGAAACTCGCCGATGCCTGACGTGTGCCGCGCGCCGCGCGGGCGGGCTGTCGGATACCGGTCCAAGGTGGGGTGTTTAGCGGCAGAATGCCTGCTGGGAGGTGCTGTCGAGGGGTGCTCGCAAGCACGCAGCGCAACGAATTCGCATCGACGCCGCAACGAACGGGCAACGACACCCTTCCACCGCCGTCGGGCGCGTCCGTCAGTGCCGGAACTGCCCCCGGCCGGTGCGGGCCGGGCGGTATCTGCCAGGTAGGCTGGCTGCGCTCGCCCGATTGTTGGGCCGGCACCCAACTGCGTACACAGTCAGGAGTGCCCAGTGCCTCGCGTCGTAGTCGACGTCATGCTCAAGCCCGAGATCCTCGATCCGCAGGGCCAGGCCGTCGCAAACGCGCTGCCCCGACTCGGCGTCAGCGACGTCGCCTCGGTTCGGATCGGCAGGCGGATCGAGATCGAGTTCACCGGCGAACCAGACCTGGACCGGGCCCGGGAGATCGCCGACAAGCTGCTGGCCAACCCGGTCATCGAGGACTTCACCGTCCACGTGGTCACCGCCGACGAGACCGCGGGCGCGCAGTCGTGACCGCCCGGGTCGGTGTGGTCACCTTCCCCGGCTCCCTCGACGACGGGGACGCGGCCCGGGCCGTACGGATCGCCGGCGCCGAGGCGGTCCGGCTCTGGCACGGCGACCCGGACCTGCACGGGGTGGACGCCGTCGTCCTGCCCGGCGGTTTCTCCTACGGCGACTACCTGCGCTGCGGCGCCATCGCCCGGTTCGCCCCGGTGATGGAGACGATCGTCCAGGCCGCGCGCGGTGGCCTGCCGGTGCTCGGCATCTGCAACGGCTTCCAGATCCTCTGCGAGGCGCACCTGCTGCCCGGCGCGCTCACCCGCAACCAGCACCTGCACTTCCGCAACCGGGACCAGGTCCTGCGGATCGAGAGCACCGGCACCGCCTGGACGAACGCGTTCCAGCCCGGCCAGGAGGTGCTCATCCCGGTCAAGAACGGCGAGGGCTGCTACGTCGCCGACACCGCGACGCTCGACCGGCTGGAGGGCGAGGGCCGCGTCGTCGCTCGCTACATCGGCGGCAACCCCAACGGATCGCAGCGCGACATCGCGGCGATCACCAACGAGGCCGGCAACGTCGTCGGCATCATGCCGCACCCCGAGCACGCGGTGGAGGCGCTCACCGGCCCCTCCCTGGACGGCCTCGGCTTCTTCACCTCGGTGCTCAAGCATCTGGTGGGAGCGCCGGCGTGATGGTGGCCGGGAACATCGGTCGGCTCACCCGCCGTACCGGCGGCGAGCGCAGCAAGGAGACGTCATGACCACCCATCCGGACCCGGCCCTGCGCGAGCGCCAGGGCGTGGTGCCGCAGGCCGGCGCGATCGACGACTGGGCGCTGAGCGTGGACACCGTCCCCCGGGCCGCCGGCACGCCGGAGGAGCTTCAGCCGTACGCCGAGCTGGGCCTCCGTGACGACGAGTACGACCGGATCCGGCACATCCTCGGCCGCCGGCCCACCCAGGCCGAGCTGGCCATGTACTCGATCATGTGGAGCGAGCACTGCTCCTACAAGTCGAGCAAGGTGCACCTGCGCCAGTTCGGCGAGAAGGCGCCGCCGAGTGACCGACTGCTCGCCGGCATCGGGGAGAACGCCGGCGTGGTCCAGGTCTCCGACGAGCTGGCGGTGACCTTCAAGGTCGAGTCGCACAACCACCCGAGCTTCGTCGAGCCGTACCAGGGCGCGGCGACCGGTGTCGGCGGCATCGTCCGCGACATCCTCGCCATGGGCGCCCGCCCGGTCGCCGTGATGGACCCGCTGCGCTTCGGCGCGGCCGACCACCCGGACACCGCCCGGGTCCTGCCCGGCGTGGTCGCCGGCGTCGGCGGCTACGGCAACTGCCTGGGCCTGCCCAACATCGGCGGCGAGGTCGTCTTCGACCCCTGCTACCAGGGCAACCCGCTGGTCAACGCGCTCTGCCTGGGCGTGCTGCCGGTCGACCGGCTGCAGAAGAAGGACGCCACCGGCCCCGGCAACATCGTGGTGCTGATGGGCGCCAAGACCGGCCGCGACGGCATCGGCGGCGTGTCCGTGCTGGCCAGCGCCACCTTCGACGAGGGCAGCGAGCAGCGTCGCCCGTCCGTGCAGGTCGGCGACCCGTTCATGGAGAAGCTGCTGATCGAGGCGTGCCTGGAGCTGTACGACGCCGAACTGGTCGTCGGCATCCAGGACCTCGGCGGCGCCGGCCTGACCTGCGCCCTGACCGAGACCGCCGCCTCCGCCGGCACCGGCATGCGGGTCTGGCTGGAGCGGGTGCCGCTGCGCGAGCCCTCGATGGAGCCGCACGAGATCCTGGCCAGCGAGTCCCAGGAGCGGATGCTGCTCGTCGTCTCGCCGGACAAGCTCGACGCCGTGCTCAAGACCGCCGAGAAGTGGGGTGTCTGGGCCACCGCCATCGGCGAGGTCACCGCCCCGTCGGCGGACGGCCAGCCGGGCCGGCTCGTCGTCACCTGGCGCGATCAGCTCGTGGTGGACGTGCCGCCGGGCTCGCTCGTCGACGACGGCCCGGTGTACGCCCGGCCGATGCGCGAGCCGGCCGACCTGATCCTGCTCCAGGCCGACCGCGCCGAGACGCTGCCCCGGCCGAGCACCCCGGAGGCGCTCCGGGAAACCGTGCTGCGCATGATCGCGTCGCCGAACCTGACCGACAAGACCTGGGTCACCGAGCAGTACGACAGATACGTGCTCGGCAACACCGTGCTCGCCCAGCCGGAGGACTCCGGGGTGATCCGGATCGACGAGCGCAGCGGCTTGGGCGTCGCGCTCTCCGTCGACGGCAACGGCCGGTACGCGCGCCTCGACCCGTACCACGGGACGAAGCTGGCGCTGGCCGAGGCGTACCGGAACGTGGCCGTGACCGGCGCGAAGCCGATCGCGGTGACCAACTGCCTGAACTTCGGCTCGCCGGAGGACCCGGGCGTGATGTGGCAGTTCGCCGAGGCCGTGCGTGGCCTGGCGGACGGCTGCCTGGAGCTGGGCATCCCGGTCACCGGCGGCAACGTCAGCTTCTACAACCAGACCGGCGCGGCGGCCATCCACCCGACCCCGGTGGTCGGCGTGCTGGGCGTGCTCGACGACGTCGCCAACCGGGTGCCGATGGGCTTCGTGCCGCGCCCGGCCGGCGACCACGACCAGCTCTTCCTGCTGGGCGAGACGCACGTCGAGCTGTCCGGCTCGGAGTGGGCCTGGGTGACGCACGAGCACCTGGGCGGCATCCCGCCGCAGGTGGACCTGGCCCGCGAGCGGCAGCTCGCCGAGCTGCTGGCCGAGGCGGCCCGGGTCGGGCACCTCAGCTCCGCGCACGACCTCTCCGACGGCGGCCTGGCGCAGAGCCTGGTCGAGTCGGCCCTGCGCCGGGGCGTCGGCGCCCGAGTCGTGGTGCCGGAGCACTTCGCCGACGGCTCGATGCCGTTCGTCTTCCTGTTCAGCGAGTCCGCCGGCCGCGTGCTGGTGTCGGTACCGCGCGGCCACGAGAAGGCGTTCACCGCGCTGTGCGCCGAGCGCGGCGTGCCGTGGGAGTTCGTCGGCGTCACCGACCCGGCCTCCGGCGCGCTGGAGGTGCACGGCCAGTTCCGGATCGGCCTGGACGAGCTGCGCGAAGCGCACACCGGTACGCTCCCGCGCCTGTTCGGCGCCGCCGAGGCGGCCCGGGTGGAGGTGGCGGCGACCCGTACCGGGACCACCACTGTGCTTCCGGCCACCGCCGAGCAGCCGGTCGGCGTGGACCCGGCCGAGGTCGACGCCGAGCCGATCGCCAAGGCCGGCCGGGACACCCCGCCGGCCGACGCCGAGGCGTTCGCGCCCGCCGCCACGGCGGAGCCCGACGCGCCGGCTGCGGCGTCGGATGAGGACGTGCCGGCCGACGCGACGCCTGCCGTCGACGGAACCCCGGCCCAGGACGAGTCGGCGCCCGCCGACGGGTCCGACGGTCCGGCTTCTGGTGAGCCGGCGCCGGGTCAGCGCTGAGGCGGTGGCCTTGGCCGTCTTCGCCCAACCCGGCGCCGGTGCCCGGTTCGACTGGGGACTGACCGGGGCGGCGGAACTCGGCCGGGTCTGTGCCGCCCTGGTGGTGGTGGACGTGTTGTCGTTCACCACCGCCGTGGAGGTAGCGGTGAGCCGCGGCATGCGGGTGCACCCGTTCCCGTGGGGTGAGCAGGCCGCCGACTACGCCCGCCGGTTGGGGGCGGTGACCGCTGTGGGCCGCCGGCAGACGACTCCGGAGCATCCGTGGTCGCTCTCCCCGGCGGCGCTGCGGTCCGCGCCCGTCGTGGCCGACCTGGTGCTGCCGTCGCCGAACGGCTCGGCGATCAGCGCCGCCGCGAGCGCCACCGGCGTGCCGGTGGTCGCCGCCTGCCTGCGTAACGCACCCGCCGTCGGGCGCTGGCTCCGCGCCGAGGGGTACGGCTCGAACGACGCCCCGGTGGGCGTGGTGGCGGCCGGCGAGCGCTGGCCCGACGGGTCACTGCGGCCCTGCGTGGAGGACCAGCTCGGTGCGGCCTGCGTACTCGACGCGCTCGCCGGGGTGCCCGGTGGGCTCTCGGTGGAGGCCGCGATGGCGCTCGCCGCGCTGGCTAGCACGCCGGACGTGCCGGCCGCGGTCCGGGGATGCGTCTCCGGGCGGGAACTCGCCGAGGGCGGCTTCGCCGAGGACGTCGCGGTGGCGACCGCTGTGGGTGCCTCCGACGTGGTGCCGGTGCTCCGCCAGGGCTACTTCGCCCCCGCCTGAGCAGCGCCTTCACGCCTTCCGGGAGCGCGGCGCGCTGACGAGAATGTGGCCGCCCACTTCTCGCGGGCGGCCACAGTTCCTACGTCTGGTACGGGTCAGTCGTCCAGCCAGTCGAGGCGTCGTCCGGAACGGTCCGGCTGTGCGTCCGGGCGGGCACCACCGGCCTGCGCCGGGTCGTTGTCGTAGCCGCCCCCGCGCTGCTGCTGCGGCGGCTCCTGGCCGTATCCGCCCTGCTGGCCGTATCCGCCCTGCGGGGCCTGGCCGTACCCGTCGCCGTATCCGCCGCCCTGCTGGCCGTAGCCGCCCGACTGGTGACCGCCGTCGTAGCCGCCACCGGCGTTGCCGTACCCGCCGGTCGGCGCGTTGCCGTACCCGCCCTGCTGACGGCCGCTGTCGTAGCCGCCGGTCGCGCCGCTGTCGTAGCCACCGGCGCTCTTGTCGTAGCCACCCGGCGAGCGGGTGTCGTAGCCACCGCCGGGGTTGTCGTAGCCGCCGGTCGGCGCGTCGCCGTATCCGCCCTGCTGACGGCCGCTGTCGTAGCCGCCGGGCTGCTTGTCGTAGCCGCCGGCGGGGGCGTCGCCGTAGCCCGCGCCCGCCGCCCGGCCGCCGTAGGCCGGGGCGTCGCCGTAGGCCGGGGCGTCGCCGTAACCGCCGGGCGGGTTGTCGCCGTAGCCGCCGCCCGCGGCGTTGCCGTAGGCGCCCGTCGGCTCGCCGTACCCGCCCTGCTGGCCGCTGTCGTAGCCGCCCGGGGCCGCGCCGTAGCCACCGGCGGCAGCACCGTAGCCGTCGCCCTGCTCCGGGCCACGGCCGTACGAGGCCGAGCCGGCCTGGTCGTAGCCGCGGTCCTGCTCCGGCTGGTAGGTGCTGGTCGGGTACGGGTCGGCAGCCGGGGCGTACTGGGTGCTGCTGTCCCCGGTGTAGCGGCCGGTGGGCTCGTCGAAGCGCTCGTTGCCGTATCCGCCGCCCTGGGCCGCGTAACCGGCCGCACCGGCCGCGGCGCCGGCGGCGTAGTCCGGGCTGCCGTAGCCGGCGCCGGAGGACGGGCCGTTGCCGTAGGCGGCGCCGGAGGTGGGGCCGTTGCCGTAGGCGGCGCCGGAGGTGGGGCCGTTGCCGTAGCCGCTGCCCGAGGAGGGCGCGTTGCCGTAGCCGCCCGCGCCGTAACCGCCCTGACCGGGCGCGTCCTCACCGTAGCCGTAACCGCCCTGGCCGCCGCCGACGCTGTAGGACGTGCCGGGCGGTGCGCCGTACGGGTCCGGCGGGACGTCGTCCACGACCGGCCGCTGGAGCATGGTGGGGGCGTCGCTGATCGACGGGCCGCCGGCCATCGTCGCGGCCGGCCCGGCGCCCATCCCGTTCACCACCCGGGTCTGGTCGTCAGTGCCGTGGTAGGCGCCCCGGGCCGCCGGGATCGCGGTGGGGCCACCGGGGCCACCCGGACCGGCCGGCCCACCCGGACCGTCGCCGTCGTCGTCGCCCTCGTTCTTGCGGCGCAGGTAGAGCAGCACGATGGTGCCCACGCCGACGGCGACGAAGAGGCCACCGAGCAGGATGAGCAGCCAGGAGCCGAAGCCGCCGGAGTCCTCGTTCGCGGTCGGCTGCTGCGCGGCGGGCGCCTCGGCCGACGGTGTGTCGGCCGGCTCCTCCTCGATCGGCTCCTCCGACGGCGGCGCGGACTCACTGGCCGACGGGGTGGCGCTCGGGCTCGCCGACGCCTTCACCTGGATGCTGAGCCGGACGCCGGTCACCGACTGGCCGGCGTTCGCGTTGATCGACCGGGCGACGGGCGAGGCGCCGTCGGTGGAGGCGCCGAGGTCGATCCGGCCGGGTGCGATCGGGTTCGACTCGGAGCCGCTGAAGCTGAAGTTGCCGTTGCCGCTGGTGTTGGTGCGGCGTTCCTTGCCCGCGCTGTCGCGGAGCATGACAAGGGCGCCGGAGATCGGCTCGCCGTCGGCGTTCACCACCTTGCCGGAGACCGTCTTGACCGTCTGCGGCTGCTGCGGCTCCGGGGCCTTGCCCTTGACCGCCAGCTGGAAGTTGCCGGTGGCCGGGTCCGAGTTGCTGGGCCGCACCTGCACCGTAACCGAGGCGTTTGCGTCCTGCGCGTTGTCGCTGGCGCGGATGGTGAGCAGTTGAGTCCTCGGCCTGTTGTTCCCAGGCGGGAAGTTGATCTGGCCGCAGCCCGAGGCGCAGCTGACACCGGCCGGCAGGCCCGTCAGGCCGATCTCCGCGTTCTCGTCGCCGTCGCCGGGAGTGACTTGAACGCTCACGGTCGCGTCACTTCCGGCGTTGACCGTGATCGATCCGGGCGCGACGCTGACGCCGGCTGCGAGGGCGGGGGCTGCGGGGACGGTGAGCAGGGCGCCGGAAACCAGCGCCACGACCACACCGGCCCGCTGCTTCCAGGCACGTCGGTGTGTTGACACGTCCACCGCCTTCCGGGTCTGACCTCTCCGCCGGCCGCCGGGCCGAGGTTGATCACTCACGGTACGAATAACGCCGTCGGCAACTATGCCTTGTCTGACCGGATCATCTCTACCCAGGGCCGCCGTCGGGCGGCGTCCCGGCGGGTCGTATCGTCCCGTCGTGTCCTCTCCGCACGCTTATTCCGAAGCGGTACGCGCCGCGCTGGCGGCGCTGGACGAGGGGCGTACGCCCGAACGGCCGGTGCTCCGGGAGGCGGTCCGGACGCTCTTGGCTGCCCTCGCGGATCGTGCGCCCGGCCGATCGGTGGAGGTGCGCGTCCCACCCTACGGTGCGGTCCAGTGCGTGAGTGGTCCACGACACACCCGCGGCACGCCGCCGAACGTGGTGGAGATGGATCCGCCGACGTGGCTGGCGGTCGCCACCGGCCGCCTGGGTTGGGCGCAGACCGTCACCGAAGGTCGCATCCGGGTGTCCGGAAACCGGGCTGACCTCTCCCCGTACCTCCCGATTTAGGCATTGGACAGCGGGAACGCCGCTCACGCTGAGCTGACATCTCGTGACTGTCGGTGGCGACTGCTGGTCGCGTACACTGAGAACCCGACGACGGTCCCGGCCCATGTGTGGGGAGCTGACCCCCCGACTCCGCCAGGCCGGTCCAGACCCCACTGCGAGGGAGCGGCAGGTGCCCCGAGGCGATGGCCGGCTGAGCCACGACCTTGACCCCCAGCGACCCGGCCCACAGGACGCGTGCGGCGTCTTCGGCGTCTGGGCGCCGGGTGAAGAGGTCGCCAACCTCACCTACTTCGGGCTCTACGCCCTCCAGCACCGCGGTCAGGAGGCCGCGGGCATCGCGGTGAGCGACGGTTCCGGTGTCGTCGTCTACAAGGATCTCGGCCTGGTCGCCCAGGTGTTCGACGAGCCGACGCTGGCGAGCCTGCGCGGGCACGTCGCGATCGGGCACGCACGCTACTCCACCACCGGCGGTTCGACCTGGGAGAACGCCCAGCCGACCATCCGGGCCACGAGCGCCGGCACCACCATCGCGCTGGCGCACAACGGCAACCTGGTGAACACCGCCGAGTTGCAGCGCGAGGCGGCCGTGCGAGGGCTTGACTCCGACGGCTCGACGAACGACACCTCGCTGGTCACGATGCTGCTGGCCAGCCGTCCCGACCTGTCGGTCGAGGCGGCCGCGCTGGAGGTGCTGCCCCAGCTCCGCGGCGCGTTCAGCTTCGTCTTCATGGACGAGTCGACGCTCTACGCGGCGCGCGACGCGCACGGCGTACGCCCGCTGGTGCTCGGCCGGCTCGAACGCGGCTGGGTGGTGGCGAGCGAGACCGCCGCGCTGGACATCGTCGGCGCGAGCGTGGTCCGCGAGGTCGAGCCGGGCGAGCTGATCGCCATCGACGAGAACGGGCTGCGGTCCAGCCGGTTCGCCTCGCCCGAGCCCAAGGGCTGTCTCTTCGAGTACGTGTACATCGCCCGGCCGGACGCCACCATCGCCGGCCGCAACGTGCACGCCGCGCGGGTGCAGATCGGCCGCCAGCTCGCCAAGGAGCACCCGGTCGAGGCCGACCTGGTGATCCCGGTGCCGGAGTCCGGCACACCGGCCGCCATCGGCTACGCCGAGGAGTCCGGCATCACCTACGGCCAGGGCCTGATGAAGAACCCGTACGTCGGGCGCACGTTCATCCAGCCCTCGCAGACGCTGCGCCAGCTCGGCGTCCGGCTGAAGCTGAACCCGCTACGCCAGAACGTGCGCGGCAAGCGCCTGGTGGTGGTGGACGACTCGATCGTGCGGGGCACCACCCAGCGGGCGATCGTCCGGTTGCTGCGCGAGGCGGGCGCCCTGGAGGTGCACGTCCGGATCTCCTCGCCGCCGGTGAGCTGGCCCTGCTTCTACGGCATCGACTTCGCCACCCGCGCCGAGCTGCTGGCGAACGGGCTGGACAACGACGGCATCCGGCGGTCCATCGGCGCCGACTCGCTCGGTTACGTATCGCTGCCCGGTCTCATCGCCGCGACCGAGCAGCCGAAGAGCCGGCTCTGCCGGGCGTGCTTCGATGGGGAGTACCCGATCGAACTGCCCGCCGGGAACCTGATCGGCAAGCACGTGCTCGAAGGAGTGGGACGCCGGGTCGCCGCCGAGGCGGCCGAGTCCGCCACTCCGCTCGTCGCCACACCGACCCACCACCCGTAGCACCACCGACGCGGGTCCGGCCGCTCCGGGACCGCGGAACCACAAAGGGGAGAACCGTGACGCACGTGTCCGAGCGCAGCGGCGCAGGATCCAGCCCGACGGGCGCCGGGGGCGACCGCCAGCCCTGGTCGGCGGGGTCCGGCCGGACGCAGCGCAAACGCTCGGTCTCGTACGCCGACGCCGGGGTGTCGATCGAGGCGGGCGACCGCGCGGTCGAGCTGCTCAAGTCCAAGGTCAAGGAGACCCGGCGCCCCGAGGTCATGGGTGACCTGGGCGGCTTCGCCGGCCTGTTCCGGCTGGACACGAAGAAGTACAAGAACCCGATCCTGGCCTCCTCGACCGACGGCGTGGGCACCAAGCTGGTGATCGCCCAGCAGCTCGACATCCACGACACGGTCGGCATCGACCTGGTCGCCATGGTCGTCGACGACCTGGTGGCCTGCGGCGCCGAGCCGCTGTTCCTGCTCGACTACATCGCCACCGGCGAGGTCGTGCCGGACAAGGTCGCCGAGATCGGCGCCGGCATCGCGGACGGCTGCCGGTACGCCGGCTGCGCCCTGCTCGGTGGCGAGACCGCCGAGCACCCGGGCGTGCTGCGCCCGGACGAGTACGACATCTCGGCCACCGGCGTCGGCGTGGTGGAGGAGAGCGAGATCCTCAGCCCGGAGCGGGTGGAGGTGGGCGACGTGGTGATCGCGATGCGCTCGTCCGGCCTGCACTCCAACGGCTACTCGCTGGTCCGTCACGTGCTGCTCGGCGCCGGCCGGATGCGGCTGGACGTGGTGATCGACGACTTCGGCCGCCAGCGGACGCTCGGCGAGGAGCTGCTCACCCCGACCAAGATCTACGCGAAGGACTGCCTCAAGCTGATCACCGAGGCCGAGGTGCGGGTGCTGGCCCATGTCACCGGCGGCGGCATCCCCGGCAACCTGGTCCGGGTGCTGCCCGAGCACGTCGACGCCGTGGTGAACCGCTCCACCTGGAAGCCGCAGCCGATCTTCGACCTGATCCAGTCCAAGGGCCGGATCGAGGACCCGGAGATGGAGGCGACGTTCAACATGGGCGTCGGCATGTTCGCGATCGTCTCCGCCGAGGACGCCGACCGCGCGCTGGCCACCCTGACCGGCCGGGGCGTGGACGCCTGGCAGGCCGGCGAGATCATCGAGGGGTCCGGCAACGTGCAGATGGTCGGGCAGCACACCCGAGGCTGATCACCCTGCGCCAATCGGCCGGGCAGCTGATCGGGGGTTCACCCGGGCGGTCGCCTCGGCCTAGCCTGGAGGTTCGGTTTTCAGGCAGGCGGGGGAGGTGCTGATGGCTGCGCGCACGCCCGAGGGTATGCGGGGCATCGCCGTCGTCCCGTCGTACGTGGTGATGCAGCCGACGACGCTGTGCAACCTCGACTGCGCCTACTGCTACCTGCCCCTGCGGGCCGTCGACAGGCGGATGCCGGTGGCCGTCGCCGAGGCGGTGGCGGCGTCGGTGAACCAGTGGGCCGCGGACGGTCGCTTCTCCGTGGTGTGGCACGGCGGCGAGCCGCTCGCGGCCGGCCGGGAGCACCTGGCCGCGCTGCTGGCGCCGTTCGGGCCGGATGTCGAGCACCACGTGCAGACGAACGCCACGTTGATCGACGACGCCTGGTGCGCGTTCTTCGCCGAGCACCGGGTGCGGGTCAGTGTCAGCGTGGACGGGCCGCAGGCGCGCAACGCCGAGCGGGTCACCCGGGGCGGGCGGCCCGCGTACGACCGGATCGTGGCGGGCGTGACGGCGCTGCGCCGCCACGGCCTGCCGTTCTCGGCGCTCGCGGTGGTCTCGCGGCCGGAGCCGGGCCTGGCGACCGAGCTGTACGACTACTTCCTCGACCTGGGCTGCGACGTGCTCGGCGTCAACATCGAGGAGACCGAGGGCGTCAACACCCGGACGAACGCCCGGGACGCGGGCGCGGTCACCGGGTTCTGGGCGGAGTTGGTGGCGGCCTGGCGGCGGGATCCCCGGATCCACCTGCGTGAGGTGGAGTGGTCGCTGCGATACGCGGGCGCGGTGCTGGCCGGCACCGCTCACGACCTGCTGCCCCGTAGCCTCGACCCGATCCCGACGGTCGGGCACGACGGCTCGGTGGTGGTGCTCTCGCCGGAGCTGGCCGGCTTCACCGACCCGCACTACGGCGACTTCGCCAGCGGAAACGTGCTCGCCACGCCGCTGCGCGACATCCTCGCCGGCGCGGCCGGTACGCCGTGGGTGGGCGAGTTCCTCACCGGCGTGGAGGCGTGCCGGGAGTCCTGCGCGTACTTCGGGTTCTGCGGTGGCGGGCACGCCGCCAACCGTTACTTCGAGCTGGGGCGTTTCGACGGCACGGAGACCGAGCACTGCCGCAACAGCAAGATCCGCCTACTGGAGGGAGTGTTGGAGCATGCCCGAGACCATCAGTGACACCGACCGGGAGGCCGTCGCCGACCGGGTGCGGGAGGCCGCTGCGGGGCTTACCGCTCTGCTCCGTGAGGCGGAGGCGGCACGGCTGCTGCGGGCGGAGGTGTCGGGCGACGGCGCCAACGCGGTCTGCGCCTGGAACCACTTCGAGAACATCCCGACGTTCTACAACTGGAACAACCGGCCGCGCTGAGGGTCGGTTCCGCGATCAGGGACCTGCCGGCGAGTCGGCACGGCAGGCCCCTGCATCGTCGGTCGTACGCCGACTCAGCAGAGCACATGCGTGAGCACGCGGGGGTTACCGCGTGCTCAGATGTGACCGGAGGTCAGCGGGTCGGACGAGCCCAGGTGTCCGGGTCGTCGTCCGCATGGTCCTCGTCATCGTCGTCGACATACTCTTTGTAGTCGTCGTCGAAGTTGTGCTCAGACTTTCCACTACCCGCCAGTTCGCGCTGCAAGGCGGTTAGGTCGGTGTTCGGGGAGTGGTACTTCAACTCCCGGGCCACCTTCGTCTGCTTGGCCTTAGCACGGCCGCGCCCCATGGCTCGACCCCCTCGCACAGAATGCGGGGCAGCCCGAAGGCGGGCCCCGATGACGTCAGGCATCTCTCGTGGCTCTTACGGTACATGGGGATGCCATCGTTCGGCACCTCGGGTCACCGTCGACCGGACCTGCGCGTCGCTGTGGTCCAGCCGTCACAAAGTGTACCGGGTAAGGGGTAGAACCCGGGGCTGGCCGTGACACCGGACGAACCGGTATGAACGGGGCCGATGGTCAGCTTAACGTGCGCGGCCCCCGAGGGTGGAGCCGCCGCTCCGCCCTCGGAGGTGAGCTTCACCGCAGATGAATCGTGCGCAGCCGGCCGACCTCGGCCATCCGCCGCTCGGCGAGCCGGTCCGCGGCGACCGCCGGCGGCACGCCCTCGTCGTCGGCGAGCTGGAGGATCTGCCGGGTGGTGTCGAAGATCCGGGTGGCGCGCAGCTTGGCGCGGTCGAAGTTGAAGCCCTCGATCTCGTCGGCCACCTGGATCACGCCGCCCGCGTTCACCACGTAGTCCGGCGTGTAGAGGATGCCCCGGTCGGCGAGCACCTTCTCGATGCCCGGGTGGGCGAGCTGGTTGTTCGCCGCCCCGGTGACCACCTTCGCCCGCAGCACCGGCACCGTGTCGTCGTTCAGCGCGCCGCCGAGCGCGCACGGGGCGTACACGTCGATGTCGGAGGCGGCCAGCGCCGCGGTGTCGTCGACCAGGGTGACCTGCGGGTGGGTGGTGCGCGCCCATTCCTGGGCGCGCGGGCTGACGTCGGTCGCCACGACCTCGGCGCCGTCGTCGAGCAGGTGGGCGGTGAGGTACTTGCCGACCTTGCCCAGCCCGGCCACGCCGACCCGGCGGCCGGTCAGCGTCGGGCTGCCCCAGACGTGCTCGGCGGCGGCCCGCATCCCCTGGAACACGCCCCAGGCGGTGAGGATCGAGGAGTCGCCGGCGCCACCGTGTTCCACGCTGCGCCCGGTCACGAAGCGGGTCTCGCGGGCGACCACGTCCATGTCCGCCACGTAGGTGCCCACGTCGCAGGCGGTGTAGTAGCGGCCGTTGAGCGACTCGACGAAGCGGCCGTACGCGCGCAGCAGCGCCTCGCTCTTGATCTGGTCGGGGTCACCCCAGATGACCGCCTTGCCGCCACCGAGGTCGAGGTTCGCCAGGGCGTTCTTGTAGGCCATGCCGCGCGAGAGGTCGAGCACGTCGGCGAGGGCGTCGGCCTCGCTGGCGTACGGGTAGAACCGAGTGCCGCCGAGCGCGGGACCCAGCGCGGTCGAGTAGATCCCGATGATCGCCTTCAGGCCGGACTGCTTGTCCTGGCAGAACACGACCTGCTCATGCCCTGTGGGAACGGGGTCGTCGGTACTGGCGAATACGCTCATGGCTGACTCCTGTGTCGGTGAGCGCCCTTGTGGGGTGCGGAACCTGGTGGCACGCCGGCGGGATGCTGCCGGTGTCGTTGAGCCTAATATCGGCCCGAGCCGTACTGTCGCGCATGTCACGCCACGGACCCGAGGGCGGCGACGGGCGGTCCCGTCTCGTGGGAGGATCGCGCCGTGCCGTCGCTCTTCGCCTCATACCTGCGCGTGTACGAGCCGCTCACCGCCTTCGACCGGGATCGGCAGTCGTACTGGCGCCGGTATGTCAGCGAGGGCCGCGCCATAGCCCCGCTGGAGGGGCCGGTACGGCAACGGACGGCGGTGATCGAGGCGCTCGGCGCCGGCTGGACCCGGCTGCCCGACCTGCCCGACGAGGCGTACGTCCTGGAGGCCGACGACGCGCTGCTGGTCTGCCCGTGGAACCTGCGGATCCGGGTCGCCGAGGCGGCGCTGAGCGCCCGCGACGGTGTGCCCCCGGTGCTGGCCGACGCGTTCGTGCCGCCGGTGCTCGCCGGGCAGGCGAAGGCCGTGGTGGAGGACTGGCGCAGCGGGGCCCGGGTGCTGGAGCACGGGGTGCCGCGGGTGCACGAGCAGATCGCCACCTGGGGGGTGCCGCTGCGCTGGTTCGTGCTGTTCGAGGCCGGTGAGCGGCACCTGGTCACCGAGCCGGAGCGGCGGGCGCTGCGCTACCGCACGGAGATCTCCAAGGCGCGTCGCCGGGCGTCCCGGGCGCTGTCGGTGCTGCGCAAGTCGATAGGCGAGGCGCCGATCACCGAGGCGGTCGAGGAGGCGGCCCGGTGGCTGGAGGAGTTCCACCCGCGTTCGGTGGTCGAGCTGGACTACGGCGGCCTGGTGCAACTGCTGCCGGACGAGACGCTGGAGGCCGACGACTCGACCGAACTGGTCGCCACCGGACTGTCCGGACTGGGCCGGGGCGAGGCCGAGGAGGCGTCCGCCGCGTACGACAAGCTGGTCGCCCGCTGGCGCGCGGTGCAACTGCTGGAGCGCTGCAACTGACGCCCGGTTTGCCATATTTAATGGCCTTGGACACGAGTGTGTCTCGTAGTTGATGCGTCACGACCCGTGATCATGAGTCCGGATAAGGCAGGTTCTGCGGCATAAAAGTCGTAAAAATCGGGCATGGTTCATCCGTCCGTCTAGGGACCTTCAGCCGTTCGGCCCATGTCGGACATCGGGGACTAGCCGGACCATGGGAGACGCGTCGGCCGGCGGGACCCCGGCCGATGTCTATACATGTGGAGGAGTGACCCCGATGGCATCGCGAACGCACGAACCTGAGCCGCTACTCACACCGGCCGAGGTGGCGTCGATGTTCCGTGTCGACCCGAAGACGGTGACCCGGTGGGCCAAGGCTGGCAAGCTCAGCGCCATCCGGACCCTGGGCGGCCACCGCCGCTACCGCGAGTCTGAGGTTCGGGCTCTGCTACAGGGGCAGATCCCCCAGCAGCGCCAAGGAGACTGACGAACCGGCGTTCTCCGGCGTTCCGATCAGGGGCGGTGCCGTCGCGGCAGCGACGATCCACCGCCCTCAGTCGTTTCCAGGACTCAGTCGTGTCCGGGGGGCGGCCCGTCCAGCACGATCCGCAGCCCCACCGTGCCGCGCCCACCCCGGCGCAGCCGGCTGCCCAGCAGGCTCAGCCGCCCGATCAGCCGGTACTTCTGCTTCAGCAGGCCCCGCAGCCGGTCGGTGCCCTCCTGATCGGCGATCGTCGCGTGCCCCGGCACCGCCGCACCGTGCGGCCGGCCGCGCACGTCGCACGGCGCGACGGTGACCCGGCCGTCCCGCCGGATGCGCTTCACCTTGCCGGAGTCGGCCACCGTCCACACCGCGAGGCCGTCGCCGTCGCGTACCGCCCACACCGGAGTCGGCACCGCCCGGCCGTCCTTGCGGAACGTGGTGAGCAGGACGTACTTCTCCGCTGCCAGGCGGTCCAGGTCGGTCACGCCGCCAAGGATACGGCGTCGCCGACCCCCGGATAGCGTTGCGGGCATGACCGGGGAACCCGAGATCGGCGACGTGTTCGGCGAGATGATCCGCGACGCGTACGCGGTCGCCACCGGAATCGGGCCGCGCCCGATGGCCGGCGGTCGCCTGCCCCGGCCGGTCATCGAGATCATCGAGCGTGACGACGGGCTCGTCAACGGCGCTCCCGCCGGGCACTACCTGGACCCGCCGCAGCTGTGGCAGCCGCACGACCACCGGGCCGTGGACCGGGTACGCGGGCACGTGCTCGACGTCGGCGTCGGCGCCGGCCGGATCGCGTTGCACCTCCAGGACCGGGGCGTGCCGGTCACCGGGCTGGACACCTCGCTCGGCGCGCTGCGGGTCAGCCGCCACCGGGGCGTACGCGACCTCGTGCACGGCACCGTCGACGAGCACGCCGCCGACGGCCGCCGGTACGACACGTTCCTGCTGCTCGGCAACAATCTCGGCCTGTTCGAGGGGCGGGAACGGGCCCCGGCGATGCTCGCCGCGCTCGCCGCGCTGGCCCGCCCCGGCGCGCGGGTGATCGCCCACGGCACCGACCCGTACGGCACCACCGACCCGGTGCACACCGCCTATCACGAGCGCAACCGGCAGCGGGGCCGGATCGGCGGGCAACTGCGGCTTCGGCTGCGGTACCGCATGCTCGGCACCGAGTGGTTCGACTACCTGGTCTGCTCGCCCGAGGAGTTCGCCGAGCTGGCCCACGGCTCACCGTGGCGACTGACCGACGTGGACGACACCGACCACCCCTACTACCTCGCCACGCTGGCGCTGCGGTGAGCGGGGGAGCCGCCGGGCATCCGGCGGTTCCCCCGTACCGCTCAGACCTGGATGGTGGGGGTGGTCTCCTCCGGGGGCAGCCCACCGTCGCCGTCGACCACCTCGTCCGGCGTGCCGTCCTCGTCGATGTCCACCATGGTGATGTCCACCTTGCCGTCACCGTCGGTGTCGAACTGGAACAGGTCGGCCTTGCCGTCGCCGTCGGTGTCCACCACCCACACGTCGGTCTTGCCGTCGTTGTTGGTGTCCGCACGGAGCAGGTCCACCCGCTCGTCGCCGCGGGTCTCGACCGTCTCGGTGCTCTCCGCGCTCTCCGGTGCCTGGCTCATCTCGTTCCTTCCTTCGGCGTTGACGGCCGTCCTTACCCCGTCCGCTTCGCCCCCACGCATCTCCGGCGGCCCGGCCATGCATAGGGTCGCATGCAGGAACGAGCGAGCGGACGGGCCCGGCGGCGGAGACCCCGCGCGCCCCCGCCGCGGCGAGGGGACACCGATGAGTGGTCGTTTTGTGGTTGTCGGGGCCGGCACCATGGGCCTCGGCATCGCGTACGTGGCGGCCGGCGCCGGGTACGCGGTCGAACTGGTCGAGGTCGACCCCGCCCGGGGCGCCGAGGCACTGCGCCGGCTCGGCGAACTGTGGGACCGGGGTGTGCGGCGCGGCAAGCTGACCGAGGCGGCCGCCACCGCCAACCGGGCCCGCGTCACGCTCCGGGGCGGGCTCGCCGAGGTGGCCGAGGGCGCCGACGTGATCGTGGAGGCGGTGCCCGAGCGGCTCGACCTGAAGCGCGCCGTCCTGCGCGAGGCGGAGAGCCGCCGTCCGGCGCTGCTGGGCAGCAACACGTCGAGCATCCCGATCACCGGCCTGGCCGCCGGGCTGGAGCGTCCCGCTGACTTCCTCGGGTTGCACTTCTTCAATCCGGTGTGGGCGATGGCGCTGCTCGAAGTGGTGGTCGGCCCGGCCACCGCACCGCAGACCACCGAGGCGGCCGTCGCGCTCGCCGGCCGGCTGGGCAAGGACCCCGTCGTGGTACGCGACATGCCCGGCTTCGCCACCTCCCGGCTCGGCGTCACGCTCGGGCTGGAGGCGATCCGGATGGTGGCCGACGAGGTGGCGAGCCCGGCCGACATCGACAAGGCGATGGTGCTCGGCTACCGGCACCCGATCGGCCCACTGGAGCTGACCGACCTGGTCGGGCTGGACGTGCGGCTCGACATCGCGCGCACGCTCCAGGCCGCGTACGGGGACCGCTTCGCGCCGCCGCCGCTGCTCGTCGAGATGGTCGCCGCCGGCAAACTGGGTAAGAAGTCGGGGCAGGGCTTCTACACCTGGAAGGACGGCGTGAAGCAGTGAGCGCGAGGAGTGAGCTTGCGAGCCCCGCAGTCGCGAACGAAAGGCTGGCACGGTGAGCGGGCTGCGGATCGAGGAGCTGCCGGACCGGCTCGTGGTCACACTGGACCGGCCGGAGAAGCGCAACGCCATCGACGCCGACCTGGTGGGTGAGCTGCACGCGGTCTGCGCCGACCTGGAGGCGCGCCCCCGGCTGCTGCTGCTCACCGGTGGGACGGCGGGCATCTTCGCCGGCGGCGCCGATATCGCCCAGCTCCGTGAACGCGGCCGGCTGGACGCGCTGGCCGCCATCAACCAGGGCGTCTTCGCCCGCATCCGGGCGCTGCCGATGCCCACCGTCGCGGCCGTCGACGGGCCGGCGCTGGGCGGCGGCGCCGAGCTGGCGTACGCCTGCGATCTCCGGGTGTGCACGGACCGCGCGGTGTTCGGCCAGCCCGAGGTACGGCTGGGCATCCTGGCCGGCGCCGGCGCGACCTACCGGCTGCCGGCGTTGATCGGTGAGGCCCGGGCCAAGGAGCTGCTGTTCACCGGCCGGCGGGTGGACGCCGAGGAGGCGCTGCGGATCGGGCTGGTGAACCGGGTGGTTGCCGACCCGGCGGAGCTGCTGCCGACCGCGCACGGCCTGCTCGACGAGATGGCGAAGGGCTCCGCGCTGGCGCTGCGGCTGACCAAGCTGGCGGTGGACGCCCCTGCGGCCGCGCACCCGCAGCTCGACCTGCTGAGCCAGGCGGTGCTGTTCGAGGACGAGGAGAAGCACCGGCGGATGACCGAGTTCTTGGAGCGGCGCCGGTCGCGCTGACGACGGCGAGAGACGACAAGGGCCGCACCGGTGTCCTCCGGTGCGGCCCCCACGTCGGTAGGCCTCAGTGCTTGATGTCGACTCCCGCGTCGGCGAGCGCCGGAATGGCCGGTGCGGACTCACCGAAGCCGATGAGCAGCAGCGCCTCCGGCCCGAAGGCCTTTATCTCCTTGGCGACGCCGGTGAAGTCGAGCGGCGTCTTCGGGTCCGCGGGCGGCTCGTAGGTCAGCAGCTTGACCCGGTCCGCGCCGATCCCGGCCTTCTCCAGCTCGGAGCGGACGTTCTCCTGCAGACCCTCACCGTAGGAGTCCTTACGGGCCAGAATCACGATCTTGCGGGGCCCGTCCCGGAGCATCACGTCGGCCAGCGCGCGACCCTGGAGGCTGTCCGGCGGCGCGGTACGGAAGTAGAGGCCCTTGTCGTCCACGGTGCTCAGCCCGGCGTCGGTGTTCGTCGGGGAGAACAGGATCCGCCCGGCGGCCACCACGTCCGGCAGCACGGCCCGGGAGATGCCGGAGCCGCCCGCGCCGATGATGACGTGGACGCCCTTGCTGACGTGCGAGGCGACAGTGGCCTTGGCGATCTCCGGGTTGGTGCCGTCGTCGCCCTCGATCCACTTGACCGGCTCACCGAGCGCGCCGCCGGCGGCGTTCACCTCGCGGATCGCCAGCGCGGCGCCGGCCACAAGCGGCGGTCCCGCCAGTGCCAGGTCACCGGTCTTCGGCAGCAGCCCGCCGAGGACCAGCGGGGCGTCCTTGGCCTTGCCGTCACGCAGCTTGCGACCACGCGGCGCGGTCTTGGCGCTCGCCCCGGACTCCTCACCGGCGCCGACGAACTCCGTCTTGCTGTCGTCGATCTTCTGGTTGTCGAAGTGCCGGGTGCCGTAACTCGCGGTGGATGGCTCGCCGGCGTCGGTGAATCCGGCGCGAATCAGCGACACGCTCCGGTACTCGATGTCCCGGCCGGCGCGGGCGAGCTGGAGGCAGGCCGTCACGTCGTCGCAGCGTTCGCCGCCGTTTGTCACGCCGACGATCTGCTTGGCGATCTCGGCCGGCGCGGTGGTGCCGGCGAGCTGGGCGGCCAGCACGCTGATCACGACCGCGTCGTAGGACTCGGCGGAGTAGAGGAAGTCGGTCAGCTTCGGATCTACGGCGAGTAGCCGCTCCTTGAAGCTCTCCGGCAGCGGAGTGAGGGGCGTGGTGCCCTTCATCCCGTTCACCAGATCCGCCCGGTCCTTGAGTTCCGCGGCGTACGAATTGGTCATGTTGCCGTCGGTGCCGTAGAGGCGCAGCTGGGTGGCGGGCGCTTCCTCCGGCTCGTCGCTCCCGCAGGCGCTCGTGGCGAGCAGGAGCGCCGCGCAGGCCATGGACAGGGCCGCGCGCGACGTGCGTGTTCTCAGCATGGTCGTCCTTCCTCCGGCGAAGGTCCGCTGCGCACCTTAGCGTGCTCGTGCGGCACACGGGGCCGTGGAGTGGGCCGCGTCGGCACCCCGACTGCGGGTATCACTGTGCGTGGTCGACGGGCTGTTTCCGGGTCACCGCTTGACCTCCGGCGATACTGTTCCGCGGGTGAACGACGAAGCACAGCAGACGCTCGACGACGCGACCGCCGTGCTCCGTTCGGCCCTCGCCGGGGACGGCGCCGGGGTGGTGGGCACGTTCGACGCGGTGGTGGACCGCTCCGGCCTCGCCGGGGCGTACGGAGTGGCGTGGTGCCTGGCCGCCACCATGCTCGGCGACGACGCCCCGGCCGGCGGCGCCGCCCTCGACTTCCCCGGCATCGACCAGGCCGACTACGACACCCGCTGGGTGGCCCGCTTCGTCAGCGCGTGCGCCAACGACGACGCGGACACCGGCGAGGCGCTGTTCGGGGCGGCGGCGGCCGACGGGCTGCTGCCCGACTGCCTCCTCACCCTCGCCGGCTCGACCATCGCCACGCTGCGCAGCCGGTCGGACTGAGCCCGCCGCGCGGTCGGCGCCCCCGACTGTGGTAGCTCTGGGTGCATGTCCGAGGCGATGCTCAGCAAGGTGCGCAAGCTGCTCGCCCAGGCCGAGGACCGGGCCTGCACGCCCGCCGAGTCGGCGGCCTTCATGGCCAAGGCCACCGAGTTGATCGCCCGCTACGGGGTGGACCGGGCGCTGCTCGCCGCACGCGATCCGGCCGTCGACCCGGTGGGTGACCGGACCGTCGAGCTGGTCGCGCCGTACGCGCGGGACAAGGCCGGCCTGCTCGCGGCGGTCGCCGAACCGCTGCGCTGCCGATGCGTACGCCGCCGGCAGGGCAACGGCTTCGTCATGCACCTGTTCGGCTTCGCCAGCGACCTGGAACGGGTCGAGCTGCTGTTCACCTCGCTGCTGGTGCAGGCCGCGCACGGGCTCGCCGGTGCTGCCGTACCGGCCGGGGAGCATCCGGCGGCGTTCCGGCGTACCTGGCTGGCCGGGTTCGCGTACGTCGTCGCGGAAAGACTGCGCGCGGCCGAGAGCAAGGCGGTGGCGGAGGCGGGTGGGCCCTCGACGGCTCTGGTGCTCGCCGATCGCTCCGACCGCGTGCAGCGCCGGGTCGTCGAGGCGTACCCCCGGTTACGCACCGCCCCGCGACGGCGGCTGGCGGGCGGTGGCTTCGGTTCCGGCGCGGATGCCGGCCGCCGGGCCGACCTGGGCGGCACCGGCGTGGCCGGCAGCGGCACGGCGCCCGGCATCGCGGGCTGACCTCGGGACGCCCGGGGTGCGTCCGGCGGTGCGGGTCAGGCGGTGGTGCGGGCGACGGTCGCGAGGTAGCGGCAGAGCAGTTCGTGCCAGCCCGCGGTGAGCGCCTCGCGGTAGCCCTCGGCCGCCGTGCCGTGCCGGTCGAAGTAGCGGTGCTCGACGTCCACCCGGGTGTGCTCCGGGCCGTCGGAGTGGAACAGCACCTCCACCTCGCTGGCCCGCGCCGGATCCGGCACCGGCACCCGGTCCGGGCCGATCTGCCAGGTGAACACCAACCGTCGGGGCGGATCCCAGGTCAGCACGCGGCCCCAGTCGTTGCGGAAGCCGTAGGGCCCGATCTCGTAGAGCATGCCGCCGGCTCGCGGTTCGATGCCGATCGCGGTGAGCGCTTCCGGGCCGGACCAGGTGTATTCACGTACCCACCAGTCGGCCAGTGCGCCGGTGAAGACGGCGTACGCCCGCTCGGCGGACGCCGGGACGAGCAGGTTGCTGCGGAGGGAGAAGCGGTCGGATTCCTGCCGGACCTCATCCGGATCGGCCATCTCCTGTCCCATAGGTCCGGACCATACCGGCTCATGTCTCGGTGTGCAGCTCCCGAAGCGGCCGCTTTCGGACATCCGCAGCTCCGGTTCCCGACAGCGCTGAGTGGCGGGACAGACGCTCTGCGCAAAGGGCGGCGGCGCTTCGGGAGGTGTCGGCGGGCGACGGATGCCGTACCGGAAAGCGGGTAAGCGCCGCCGACCGGACCGATGGGAGAGCGGGGAGCATGACCGACAGCCGAGCCACCGAACCAGTTCCGGACCCCGGCGACGAGCAGCCCACCTCGCCGGGCGGTCCCGAGCCGGAGCCGGATGTCCTGCTCGACGTGCCCGAACTGACTGTCGACGAGATCCGGCTCGCGGTGGACGGGCTCGACGCCGACCTGTCGCTGCGCGCCCGGCTGGCCGACCTGCTCCAGATCGACGCCGGAGTGCGGGTACACCTGACGGGCGTCGAACTCGACGTCACCGGGGTGAGCGCCGAGGCTCTGCTCAAGGTACGGCTGGAGAATCTGATGCGGATCCTGGACCGGGCGCTGACCACCATCGACCGCAACCCGCAGCTGATCGACGCGCTGGCCCGCTCGGCCACTGCCACCCTGGACGACGTGCACCGGCTCACCGCGCCGGTGGTAAATCGAAACGGCCGTACGGTGGCCGCGGCCGGCGAGGTGGTCGAGCGCACCGGTCCGGCGCGGGCGGAGCCATCACCGCCGACCGGTGGTGATCGCGCGAAGCCCGCACCGGCAGCCGGTGCCCGACGGCCGGAGCCGCCACCGGGGTCCGATGCCGGGCGGAAGGAAAAGGCGGAGTCCGGGTCGGCGCCGGCCGCTGGCCCGTCGGCCGGCCGCCCCGCCGAGAAGAAGCGCGGTTCGGAGCGTTCCGGCCAGCCGGCGAGCGCCACCGCCGAGGCGGCACAACTGGCGGGCCAGGCCGGACAGGCACTCCGGCAGGCCGGCCGAAGCGTCTGGGAGGCGATCCAGGGCAACCCCTCCCAGAACCGCCAACCTCCCAAACCCTGACCGCCGTCGCACCCCTCGCCCGGCCCTCGCTCCGGTGATCCGAGAGTTTGTGTCCGGACCACCGGCACGGCTCCACCAGGCGTACGGACATCGGCGGGCAGCGGCGACCGCGTCGAGGTTCACGACCGCAAGTGACTTTTTCGACCCTTATCTAGGTTGACAGAGTTCGAAACAAGAGCCAAGGCTAGCGCTGCTTCGGCAGGCATCTAGATAGGGAGCGCACATGTCCCGCGTCCAGCTCGCCCTGCGCGTGTCCGACCTCGAAGGCTCCGTGGCCTTCTACAGCAAGCTGAGCCGGCCAAGCGCCGCCCCGGCTACGCCAACTTCGTGGTGGAGAGCCCGCCGCTGAAGCTCGTACTCCTCGAAGGTGAGCCCGGCCTGCCGACGGTGATGGACCACCTCGGGGTCGAGGTGGCCACCACCGAGGAGGTCGACGCCGCGACCAACCGGCTCACCGAGTCCGGCCTGATCACGCTGGAGGAGAACGACACCGAGTGCTGCTACGCGCTCCAGGACAAGGTCTGGGTACGCGGCCCCGGCGACGAGCGCTGGGAGGTCTACACGGTCAAGGGCGACTCGCCGCAGTTGGAAAAGGTGGCCGGGAGAGCCTGCTGCGACTCCGGCACCGCCGCGCTGCCGGGTGTCAGGGTGGAGGAGCGGCTCTGATGTGCCGCAGGGAATATTCGGCGCTGGTGTAGGCGCCGCCCTGGAAGGCGGCGGCGTCGATCGGGTCCTCCGAACCGGGCACCTGAGGGGCGAAGACCTCAGCGTCGTCCACCGGTAGATAGCCGAGCTGGGCGCCGGTGGTGGTGTCCCAGAACGAGCGGGTGTTGGCGGACACGGCATAGGCGGTCAGGAACCGCACCCCCGGCGCGCTGAGCGCCGCGCCGATGAAGCCCACGCCGTCGCGCGGGCTCAACCAGGTCGCCAGATACCGCGCCTCGTCCGGCACGTCCTCGAAGCTGCCGATCCGCAGGCACACGACGGACAGCCCGAACTTGTCGGCGTACATGCGCCCGAGTGCCTCCACGGCAACCTTGCTCACCGCGTAGAACCCGTCCGGCCGTACCGGCGCGTCCGGTGCGACGACCTGGCCCACCGGGTAGAAGCCGGTGACCCGGTTGCTGCTGGCCAGGACGACCCGCCCCACGCCCTGCCGGCGGGCCGCCTCCAGCACGTGGTAGGCGCCCAGCACGTTGGCGTCGAGCAGGTCGGCCAGCGGCGCCTCGTCCGGAATGCCGGCCAGGTGCACCACGGCGTCAGCGCCCTCCAGCGCGGCGACGACCGCGTCGAGGTCCGCCAGATCCAGTTGGACCGCCCGCTCCGCCGGGGACTCGGGATGCACGGGAACCCGATCGACCAGGACGAGTCGGCGGACGTCGTCGCGCAGGTATCGGCGGACGGCCGAACCGATCCGCCCGGCGGCCCCGGTGACCACGACCGTGCCCGGCTGTGAACTCATGGCCGCATTCTTGCAGCATGCACCGACGTCGGAGGTCAGCGGAAGGCGTCGATGTTCCGCGCGGCCCATGCCGCGAAGGGGCGTGGCGATCGGCCCAGCACCTCCGCCACGTCCGGGCTGATCCGCTGCTCCCGCTCGGTCGGCGAGCCGAGGATGGCCAGCGTGCCGTCGACCACGGGTGGTGGCATGAACCGCAGCATCTGTTCGCGGGCCTCGTCCGGCGTCTGCTGGACGAAGTCGATCGGCTCCCCGAGCGCGGCGGACAGATCGGCGACCCGTTGGCGCGGCGTGCTCAGCGCCGGGCCGGTCAGCTCGTACGTGCGGCCGTCGTGCGTGTCGTCGCGCAGCGCGACGGCTGCCATCTCGGCGATGTCGTCCGGGTCGACCACGGGCAGGCCGACGTCGCCGAACGGCGCGGCCACCCGCCGCCCGGCCCGGACCGGTTCGGCCCACACCAGGGCGTTGGAGGCGAAGCCGCCGGGGCGCAGGATCGTCCAACCGAGGCCGGACCGGCGCACCAGGTCCTCGATGGCGTGCAGGGGCGCGTGCGACGGCGCCCCCGGCCGCGTCCCGACGGCCTGCGAGGACTGCGAGGACTGCAGCACGATGCGCTTCACGCCACCGGCCGTGGCGGCCCGCAGGATCTCGGGCACGTCGAGGTGCGCTCCGGCGCCCTCGACGAGCAGGAACAGCGCTTCGGCGCCGTCGAGCGCCGGACGCAGGCTCTCCGGCCGTTCGAGGTCCGCGTGGTGGTGGCGAACCCCGTCCGGCGCGACGACCGGCCGTCGCCCACGGGACACCGCCGTCACCTCGGCGTCCGACGCCGCGAGGATCGACAAGAGGGTACGGCCCACGTTCCCGGTGGCGCCTGTCACGACAACCATGGCTGGGTCTCCATTCGACCGCGTCGTTCGCGCGGCTGGAGGAGACTTTCATCCGCCGAGCCATGCCGCCATCGTCGCCCGTCGAGGCTCGGTAGCGGGCTGGCGACGGAAGGTGCCAGGTTCGGCCGGACGGGACGGACAGTCGGCGGACTGCAAGAGCTGTCGCCCTCACGGGCAACGCTGACAGATGCGGGATGAGGGCACAAAGCAAGATCCCCACCCGCGTTTCCGCTGGTGGGGATCTCTGTAGCCCGGCGAAAGGCTATGTGGCCAGGGGCGGGGTCGAACCGCCGACCTTCCGATTTTCAGTCGGACGCTCGTACCAACTGAGCTACCTGGCCGTGGTGCTCGGCACATGCTACCGCACGGGCCGATACGCAGAACGCCGCGCATAGATCTGCGCGGCGTCAGCGCTTGCGGTCCTGACGGGACTTGAACCCGCGACCTCCGCCTTGACAGGGCGGCGAGCACTCCAACTGCTCCACAGGACCTGGCTGGTGTTGCATCCGGCGCGAGCCGGACCGTGCCCCCAACGGGATTCGAACCCGTGCTACCGCCTTGAAAGGGCGGCGTCCTGGGCCGCTAGACGATGAGGGCGGCCCCGCCATCATTGCACACTCGCAACTTCAAGCGGACTTGCTCCCATCCGGCCCCGCCGGAGGCAGGAGAAGCATATGCCATGCCTGCACGGACGACAAAACCGGTATGGGCGTGACCGCGGTGCCGGGCGAAACCGCAGCTCAGCGCGGTAGGACGACGCCGTACCGCCGCTTGATGTCCGGAATCAGGTGCCGGCAGGCGGCCATCGTCTGAGCCCGGTCGCCGCCCGCGTCGTGCATCAGCACGACCGAGCCGTGCCGGGTGGCACCCGTCACCCGCTTGATGATCGCCTTCGCCGGAGGGTGGTCCCAGTCCTGCGGGTCGACGCTCCAGTGCAGTGGGCGCAGGCCCATCTGCTTGGCGATCGTGACCTCCTCGGCCGTCCAGCGGCCGCCGGGCTGGCGGAACCAGGTGATCGGTGCCTTGGGCGCGGCGGCGTGGATGGCCTGGTTGGTCCGCTCCAGGTCGGATCGGATCTCGGCGGGGGAGCGCCGGCCCAGGTTCACGTCGTGGTGCCAGCTGTGGTTGCAGAGCTGGTGGCCCTCCCGGGCGATCCGGGCCACCAGCTCCGGGTAGCGCTTGGCCTGCTTGCCGACGACGCAGAAGGTGGCCTTCACGCCGGCCGACCGGAGCTGGGCCAGGATCTGCGGGGTGTAGCGCGGATCCGGCCCGTCGTCGAAGGTGAGCGCCACGCCCTTGCTCCCGCTGGCCCGGTGCAGGCCCGTGGGCAGCTTCTTCGGCAGCGGGCGCAGCTTCGGCTTCGCGGGGGTGTGGGCCGGTGAGGGCTTCGTCACCGGCGTCGGTGAGGGTGACGCCGAGGCCGACGGAGGCGCGGCGACCTTTTCGGGCGATTTTCCGGCGTCGCCGCAGCCGGTGACGAGGAGTGCCAGGCCCAGGGCGAGCGCCGACAGGGCGCGTGGACGCATTCGTCACTCCCGGAGGGGTCGGGGTCAGACGGACTTTCCGACCGTAGTGGACGCCGCCCCGGAACGGGAGAGGGGTTCAGCTCGTCGTCGACTGGTCCAGCGAGTCCCGTACCGCCACGGCCAGCGACAGCGCCTCGGCCAGGTCGACCGGCCGGACCACCCCGGCCGGCAGCGAGTCGGCCCGCCAGCCGGGCCCGGCGGCGAGCACCAGCAGCGGCCGGCGCGGCACCGCCAGCAGCGCGGTGAGCTGGCACGGGTCGGCCGTGGCGCGGGCGTGCGACCAGAGCACCACGGCCGCCGGCCCGGTCCGGTTGACCGCCTCGACCAGGGCGGGCACCGGCACCCGGGCGCCGAGCATGCGGCAACTCACACCGACCTCGGCCAGCGCGGCGGCAAGCGCCTCCAGTGGCAGCGAATGCTGCTCCTCGTCGGCGCAGGAGAGCAGAATCCGGGGCGGGCCGGTGGTCGGATGGGCCCGGGCGACCGTGGCGAGCGCCACCGAGACGCACCGGGACATGAGGTGTTCCACCTCGATCAGCGCGGAGGTGGCGGCGTGCCGCTCCCCGATGCCGGCGAGCACCGGCCGCAGCAGCCCTTCCCAGGTGGCCACCACCCCGTCGGCAGCCAGCGCGTCGGCGAGGGTCCGGGCGATGGTCACCGAGTCCAGTCGCATCGCGGCACGGGCCAGTCCGCGCGCGGCCGGTCCGGCCCGGCCGACCGGGATGGTGGTGCCGCCGCCGTCGCGCACGGTCGAGGCTCGTGCCTTGGGGCCGAGCCGCTCCGGCGGCAGCACGGCCGGCGCCTGCCGGGCCCAGCGGGCGGCCTCGGCGGGCGCGACCCCCTCGGTGGTCAGCCGACGCATGATCTCCAGCCGGGCCAGGTCGGCCGGCGTGTAACGGCGGTGGTGGCCCGGTACGTGCTCGCTGGGGCCGAGACCGTAGCGCTGGTGCCAGGTACGCAGCGTGGTGACCGCCACGCCCAGACGGCGTGCGACGGCCCCCGCGCTCAGCGCCTCATCGGCCACCCGACCGCTCCGGTGCCTCGGTGGCCGGTACACCCGGCCGGGACGCGTCGGTCGGGTGCAGCAGCCGGTTGACCACACCGCCCAGCCACGGGGCGTACTCGCGGGGGTGGGCGTCCAGGTCGGCCACCGCCGCGCCGGGGTCGACCCAGCGCAGGTCGGCCACCTCGTCCGGGTCGGGCCGCGTGGCCAGGTCGGCGGGTACGTCGGCGCGCAACACGTGGTCGTACTCGAACTCGACCCGGCCGGTCGCCGGGTCCTCGGCGTAGTAGAGGTAGACGCCGACCTCGGTGAGGTCGACCGGGTCGACGCCGAGTTCCTCGGCGAGCCGCCGGTTGGCGGCCTCGGCCGGCGACTGGCCGGGCAGCGGGTGCCCGCAGCAGGAGTTCGCCCAGCGCAGCGGGAACCGCGTCTTGACCGCGGCCCGCTGCTGCAACAGCACGCGTCCCTCGGGGTCGACGAGGAGCACCGAGAAGGCGCGGTGCAGCCGCCCGGGTGGCTGGTGCGCGGCGGCGACCGTGGTCTCGCCGAGCACCCGCCCGTCGTCGTCGACCAGTTCGACCAGGTGGGTCTCCCGCTCGCTCACGACATCGCCCCGGTGACCCGGGCGGCGGCGAGCTTGCCGCTGATCAGCACCATCGGCACCCCGACGCCCGGCTGGGTGCCGGAGCCGACGAAGACCACGTTCTCCAGCGTCCGGTGCAGGTTGGCGGGGCGGAACGGGCCGGTCTGGAAGAGGCTGTGCGAGGCCGCGAACGGTGTGCCGGCGGCCATGCCCTGCGCCTCCCAGTCGGCCGGAGTGACGGCTCGCATCACCTCGATGCCGTCGCCGAAGCCGATGTAGCCGCGCTCCTCCAGCGTGCCGACGAGTTGCTCGGCGTACCGGTCGGTGAGGTCGCCCGGCCAGTCGAACGGCGCCCGTTCCAGGTTCGGCACCGGGGCCAGCACGTAGTAGGTGTGCTTTCCGGCCGGCGCCACCGACGGGTCGGTGCGGCTCGGATTCGTCACCAGTAGCGACGGGTCGGTCATCAGCTCGCCTCGCCGGATCACCTCGTCGAACGTGCCCTTCCAGGAGCGCCCGAAGTGGATGTTGTGGTGCGCGATCTTGTCATAGCCCTGCGTCGAGCCGATGTGCAGCACCACGCAGGACGGCGAGTAGGTGAGCTTGCGCTGGCGGCTGGGCGGCAGCAGGTCCTGGTAGGCGACCGGCAGGTCCGGGTTGAGCACCACCGTGTCGGCGGGGATGAAGTCGCCGTCCGCGGTGACCACGCCGGTGGCGCGGCCGTTGGCGGTCTCCACCCGGGTCACGGTGGTGCCGTACCGGATCTGTACGCCGTGCTTCTCGGCCGCGCCGGCCATGCCGCGCGAGACCGCGTGGATGCCGCCCCGCGGGAAGCACACGCCGGCCACCGAGTCGAGGTACGCGATGACCGCGTAGATCGCTAGCGCGTCGTGCGGCGACAGGCCCGCGTACATGGCCTGGAAGGAGAAGATCCGCTGGGTACGCGGGTCGCGGAAGAACTGGTTGATCTTCGTCTGGAGCCGCCGGAAGGCCCCGTTGGCGAACAGCTTCAGCAGGTTGCCGGTGAGCAGGTCGGTCGGCGCGTCGAGGTTGCGCTCGATGAAGTCGGTCCGCTCCCACTCCCACAGCTTGCGGGCGTAGTCGACGAAACGCAGGTAGCCGTCCGCCTCGCGGGGGCCGCAGACGCGGGCGATCTCGGCGGCCATCCGGGTGGTGTCGGTGATGACGTCGAGCGTCGACCCGTCCGGGTAGTACGCGCGGTAGGCCGGGTCGAGCGGCGTCAGGTCCAGCCAGTCGGTCAGCTCCTCGCCCACCGCGCCGAGCGCCTCGGCGATCAGGTCGGGCATGGTGAGGACCGTCGGGCCGGTGTCGAACTCGTACCCGTCGACGCTCAGCCGTCCCGCGCGCCCGCCCGGCACCGGCTCGCGTTCCAGCACTGTGACCTGCCGGCCGCTGCCGGCCAGGTGCAGCGCGCAGGCCAGCCCACCCAGCCCGGCGCCGACCACTACCACCCGGTCGGTCCGTCCCTTGACGGTACGCATTCCGGCCCCCTTGCTCACGAAGTTGCTCATCATGCCCGCCGCGCCGTGGCGGCGGTGGCGAGACCGGTCAGCGCCGTGCGCGCGGTCTCATCGATCGGTGCGGTGTCGAGCGCGGCGAGCGCCTCGGTGACCCGGTCGGAGATCATCCGCTCCACCCGGGCCGCGGCACCGGTGTCCCGGACGACGTCGGCGAGCCGGTCCACCTCGTGGTCCTCGGTGACCGAGCCGGCCCGGCCCAGGGCCCGGCGCTGCGTCGGGTCGGCGAGCTGCCGGGCCAGCATCAGCAGGGCGGTCGGCTTGCCGGTACGCAGGTCGTCCCCGGCCGGCTTGCCGGTGGTCTCCGGGTCGCCGTAGACGCCCAGCAGGTCGTCGCGGAGCTGGAACGCCTCACCGACGGCCAGGCCGTACCTGGTGTACGCGGTGATGAGCGGGTCGTCCGCATCGGCGCCGGCCAGGCAGGCACCGAACAGCAGCGGACGCTGGACGGTGTAGCTGGCGGTCTTGTACCGGGCCACCCGCAGCGCCCGGTCGACGGTCCAGCTCGCCGGGTCGTTCTCGCCGAGCACGTCCAGGAACTGCCCGGCGACCGTCTCCACCCGCATCTGGTCGTAGCAGCGGCGTACGTCGAGCAGCCGGTCCGCCGGAACCGCCGCGTGTGCCATCAGCCGGTCGGCCCACACCATGCAGAGGTCGCCGATGAGGACGGCGACGGCTTCCCCGTACCGGTCGGGGTCACCGGTGTGTCCGGCGGCCCGGTGCCGGGCGGCGGCGGCCCGGTGCGCGGTGGGCAGCCCTCGCCTGGTGTCGGAGGCGTCCATCACGTCGTCGTGCACAAGCGCGAACGTGTGCAGCAGTTCGAGCGCGGACAGGGCCGGGAGCACCGAGCACAGCGACTCCTCCCCGCCGACCGCACCCCGCCATCCCCAGTACGCGAACGTGGGGCGGACCCGCTTGCCACCGGCCAGCACGCAGTCACGTGCCGTCGCGGCGAAACCACCCATCGCTGCGTCGATCTCGGTGAGCGAGTCGACCTCCGCGGCGAGGAACGCCGTGAGCGTCTCGTCGACCCCTTTGATCAGGTCTTTCGTGAACGCGGCCAGTACGCCGCGGACCGGATCGTCCGTCGCCCCGGGCTGAGCCGGCGCGACGCGGAGCGCATTACCCGCAACTGCGTCGTTGGCCATGTGGGCGAGCGTACCCTAGGGTTACGAGTTGCGTCGATTGCTGCGTCGAAACTGAGGAGGGCCGAATGGACACGGATCTGACCGCCGCCTATGACCGTTGCCGTGAGCTGCACCGCCGTCACGGCCGTACCTACTATCTCGCCACCCGGCTGCTTCCCGCCTGGAAACGGCGGCATGTGCACGCCTTGTACGGGTTCACCCGCTACGCGGACGAGATCGTCGACCGCACCGAGGACCTGCCGCCGGCCGAGCGCGCCGCCCGGCTGCGCGAGTGGTCGGATCGATTCGTCGCCGGGCTGCACGGTGCGTCGGTCGACGACCCGCTGCTCCCCGCCGTGCTGCACACCATCGCCGTGTTCGACCTCGACCGCGACGACTTCGCGTCGTTCCTGCGCAGCATGGCGATGGACCTGACGGTCATGTCGTACCCGGCCTACGACGACCTGCTCGACTACATGGAGGGCTCGGCCGCCGTCATCGGCACCATGATGCTGCCGATCCTGGGCAGCTCCGACCCGGCCGCCGCCCGTGAGCCCGCCCGTCAACTCGGCTTCGCGTTCCAGCTCACCAACTTCATCCGGGACGTCGCCGAGGACCTCGACCGGGGCCGCACCTACCTGCCCGACGAGGACCTGGCCAAGTTCGACGTCACCCGCGAAGACCTGCTCGCCGCCAAGGCCGCCGGCCGCACCACGCCGCGCATCCGCGAGCTGATCGAGTACGAGGTGACCCGCGCCCAGGCCCACTACGTCGCCGCCGCGCCGGGCATCCCGCTGCTCGACCCCGCCTCGCAGGCGTGCATGCGCACCGCGTACGCGCTCTACGGCGGCATCCTCGACGAGGTCGCCGCGCAGGACTACGATGTCTTCGTCCGCCGGGCCCTGGTGCCGCAGCGACGCCGGATGGCGGTGGCCGCTCGGTCGCTGCTCACCCCGTCCGGCACGCCGGTGCGGGTGCCCGGCCCGGCACTGGAACCGGCCCTGGCCGGATGACCGGCCGCACGGCCGTCGTCCTGTTCACCCGGGACCTGCGGGTGCACGATCACCCGGCGCTGGCCGCCGCCTGCTCCGCGTTCGACCGGGTGGTCCCGCTCTACGTGCTCGACCCGGCGCTGCAGAAGCTCTCGGCGAACCGCACCCGGTTCCTGCACCAGAGCCTGGCCGACCTGCGCGAGGCGCTGCGCGCCCTCGGCGGCGACCTGGTGATCCGGCGCGGAGACCCGGTGGCCGAGACGGTCGAGCTGGCCCGGAAGGTGGGTGCCGAGGGCGTCGGGCTCTCCGCCGACGTCAGCCGCTACGCCCGCCGCCGGGAACGCCGGCTGCGCGCCGAGTGCGGCCGGCACCGGATGTTCCTGCGCCTGTTCCCCGGCCTGACGATCGTCGAACCGGGTGCGTTGCGCCCCGGCGGCGGCGACCACTACCGGGTGTTCAGCCCCTACTTCCGGGCCTGGCAGGGCGCCCGGTGGCGGGACGAACTGGCCGCGCCGAAGCGGGTCCGGCTGCCCGACGGCGTCGACCCGGGCCGCCTGCCGGACCCGCCGAAGGGCGACAGCCCGGATGCCGCCGTCGGCGGCGAGACCGTCGCCCGGCGCCGGCTCACCGCCTGGCTGCCCACCCTCGACCGGTACGGCGACATCCACGACGACGTGGCCGGCGACGAGACCTCGCGGCTCAGCCCCTACCTGCGCTTCGGGTGCGTGTCGCCGCTGGCGGTGGCGAACCGGGCCGGTGACCGGGACGGGCCGTTCGTCAGGCAGCTCTGCTGGCGCGACTTCTACCACCAGGTGGTCGCCGGTTTCCCCGACCTGTCCACCGTCGCCTACCGGCGGGGCGCGCGGGAGGACTGGCGCGACGACGCGCACGCGTTCGACGCCTGGGCCGAGGGGCGGACCGGCATGCCGATCGTGGACGCCGGTATGCGTCAGTTGCGCGCCGAGGGCTGGATGCACAACCGGGCCCGGCTGATCACCGCCGGCTACCTGACCAAGCACCTCGGGCTGGACTGGCGGCCCGGCCTGGAGGTCTTCTTCCGCGGGCTGCTCGACGGCGACCGGGTGAACAACTCGGGCAACTGGCAGTGGGTGGCCGGCACCGGCAACGACACCCGGCCGTACCGGGGCTTCAATCCGGTACGGCAGGCCGAGCGCTACGACCCCGACGGCGTGTACGTGCGGCGCTGGGTGCCGGAGCTGGAGTCGGTGGCGGGTAAGGCGGTGCACCAGCCGTGGCGGCTGCCCGACGAGGTACGCCGCACGCTCGACTACCCGCCGCCGCTCGAGGTGCCCGGCACCGACCCGGTCTGGTTGCGCTGACGCGGGACTGCGCGGGCCCGGACGGAGCGGCGCACGCGTCGCCGGCACACGGTCCACACGCGTCGCGCGTGCCGTTGCTGCGGTGACTTTCAGTTAACGCATGCCCGTCCGGCCCTTCCATCCCTCGGTCGCCTTTGCTCTGCAGCCACATCCGCATCGATTGCGGAAAGTGACCGTCCGCGTCGTCGGCGGTTTTCGGACCTTCGAGGAAAGCCCTGTTCGAAGCGGTGCTGCCTCATTGGCTGCAGAGCAAAGTCGGAAGAGGGGAGGACGGGCCGCTCAGCCGCCCGAATACGCTGCGTGATGACATCCGGAATCACGGAACGTGACGGGTGGTCAGAGGCAGGAGTGCAGCGCCTCGGCCAGCTCCTCCACCCGGTCGTGGTCGGCCAGCCGGGCAGTCGCATACGCGAAGGCGTAGCCGCGCTCCGGGTCGGCCCAGGCGCTGCTGCCGCCGATCCCGCCCATGCCCCAGCTGCCGTCCGGCTCCCACTGCATGCCGAGCGTCCAGTCCACCGGCCGGTCCAGCAGCAGGTCCGGGCCGGAATACTGCACCCGCGTCGCCTCCGCGACCAGCTCCGGGCTGAACAGGCGTACCCCGTCCAGGGTGCCGCCGGCGAGCAGGCCCGCGTACAGCCGGGCGAGCCCGGCGGCGGTGGCGTGCAGGTTCACCGCCGGGATCTCGGCGGCCCGCCACAGGTCGCTGTTCACCATCGCCAGGTCGCGCCCGCCCGGTGGGTTCTTCAGCGCCCGCGCCCACAGCGAGCCCGGCTCGCCACCCGCCCGGTCCGGCCAGGCCGGATCGCCGTACGACAGGTCGGCGCACCGCCGCCGGTCCGCCTCACCCAGTCCGAAGGCCAGGTCCAGGCGCCACGGACCGGCGATCTCCTCGGCCAGGAACCGGCCCACCCGTCGCCCGTCCACCCGGCGGACCAGCTCACCCACCAGATGCCCGTACGTCCAGGCGTGCTCGCCCGCGACGGTGCCCGGCGTCCACTCGGGCTCGGCCGCCGCCAGGTCGGCGCAGAGCAGGTCCCAGTCGGCGATCGCGGCGGCGGGCCGGGGCACCGGGAAGGCGGGCAGCCCGGCGGTGTGGGCGAGCACCTGCCGCACCGTGGCCGGGGCGCGGAACCCCGGCCAGTACGCGGACACCGGCGCGTCCAGGTCGACCCGGCCCCGGTCGACGAGCAGCAGCAGGCAGAGCGCCACCACCGGTTTGCCGGTCGAGTAGACGTCCACGAGCGTGTCCGGCCGCCACGCGCGGTCCGCCCCCGCCACCGGGACGACCGCGCCGGGCGGGACCGCCGCCGACGTGCCGCCCACCAGATCGATCACCGGTACGCCGTCGTGCCACACCGCCAGCGACGCACCGGTCTCCCGGCCGGTGGCGAACAGGTCGTGGAAGCAGTCCCGGACCGGGGCGAAGCGTGCGTGCATGCGGCCACGGTAGGGGGTGGAACTCGTTACCGGCGCGGGAATTCGGGCCCCGTGTGGTGGCCGGTGTCCCGAACGTACGGAATGCTTGCGGAATGGCGGAGCCGGAGCTGGTGGACGTGGTCGTTGTCGGGCTCGGCGTCGGCGGCGAGGAGGTGGCCGGGAAGCTCGCCGAGGCCGGCCTCACAGTGGTCGGCATCGAACGGGACCTGGTCGGCGGCGAGTGCCCCTACTGGGGTTGCGTGCCGAGCAAGATGATGATCCGGGCGGCGAACGCGCTGGCTGAGGCGCGCCGGGTGAACGAGCTGGCCGGGTCGGTCGAGGTGCGGCCCGACTGGGCGCCGGTGGCGAAGCGGATCCGGGCCGAGGCCACCGACACCTGGGACGACAAGGTGGCGGTGGAGCGGTTCACCGGCAAGGGCGGCCGGTTCGTCCGGGGCAGCGGCCGGCTCGACGGCCCGAACCGGGTACGCGTCGGCGACCAGGTCTTCCAGGCGCGCTACGGGGTGGTCCTCGGCACCGGCACCCGGCCCTCGGTCCCGCCGATCGACGGGCTGGCCGACACGCCGTACTGGACGAACCACCAGGCCATCGAGGTCGAGGAGCTGCCCGCGTCGCTGCTGGTGCTCGGCGGCGGCGCGATCGGGCTGGAACTCGCGCAGGTCTTCGCCCGGTTCGGGGTCCGGGTGACGGTGATCGAGGCGGCCGACCGGGTGCTCGCCGTCGAGGAGCCGGAGGCGTCAGCGCTGGCCGCCGACGCGCTGCGCGCCGACGGGGTGCAGATCCACACCGGCGTCAAGGCCGGCCGGGTCGGCCACGACGGCGGCGCCTTCACCGTGTACGCCGACGGCGCCGAGTTCACCGGCGAGAAGCTGCTCGTGGTGACCGGCCGCAAGGCACACCTGGAGGAGCTGGGCCTGGACACGATCGGTGTGGACGCCGGGCAGCGCTACCTGCCGGTGAACGACCGGATGCACGTCACCGACGGGATCTGGGCGCTCGGCGACCTCACCGGCGAGGGCGCGTTCACCCACATCGCCATGTACCAGGCCGGCATCGTGGTGGCGGACGTGCTCGACCACATGCGGCGTACCAGGGGCGGCCCGGACGGCAGCGGCACCGCGAGTGTCGTCGGCGGCGCGGCCGGGGTGGTCAGCGCGGTCGGCGGCGCGATGAGCGCGGGCGGCTCGACCGCCGCGCCCGGCAGCGTCCCGGTCGCCGACTACCGGGCGCTGCCCCGGGTCACGTTCACCGACCCCGAGGTCGGCGCCGTCGGCCTCACCGAGCAGCAGGCCCGTGAGCGCGGCGTCAACGTCCAGGTCGGGTACGCCGACCTCACCTCGTCGGCCCGCGGCTGGATCCACAAGACCGGCAACGCCGGGTTCATCAAGCTGATCGCCGACGCCGACCAGGGCGTCCTCGTCGGCGCCACCTCGGCCGGACCGGCCGGCGGCGAGGTGCTCTCCGCGCTCGTGGTGGCGGTGCACGCGGCGGTGCCGATCAGCCAGCTCCGGCACATGATCTACGCGTACCCGACGTTCCACCGCGCCATCGAGGACGCGTTGCGCGCGCTGAAGTGACGCCTCAGCCGGCCGGCGCACCGTGCCGTCCGTCGGCGCGCACCGAGCGGCCGGTGAGGATCAGGTCCATCGCCCGGCTCTCGCCGATCAGCCGGGGCAGCCGGACCGGTCCAGGATCACAGTGGTCACGGCACCGGCGTGCTCGACGCGTACCCCCATGGCCTCAGCATGCCCGCGACGCACCTGCGAGGGAATTCCGGCGCGTCCGGTTTGGGGCCTCTCCTGCCGGGAAGTCGGAACGGGTGCGCGAACTACTGACGAAAATCGAACAGGCCTCCGGTCTCGACCGGGTGGGCGACCGGTTGCAGCGCGCCGTCCAGGGCACACTGCGTTCCCAGCGGGTACGCGACGCGCTGCACGGCGTGTGGCTCGGCCATCCGCTGCACCCCGCGATGGTGCAGGTGCCGGTCGGCGCCTGGATCTCCGCCGCCGTGGTGGACCTGCTGCCCGGCCAGCGCCGGGCCGCCACCGCGCTGGTGGGCCTCGGTACGGTCAGCGCGGTGCCCGCCGCGCTCGCCGGGCTCAACGACTGGGCCACGCTCTCCCGCGACCAGCGTCGGGTCGGGCTGGTGCACGCCGCCGCCAACACGGTCGGCCTGGCACTGTTCGCCGGCTCGCTGGCTGCCCGGCTCAACGGGCGGCACGGCCTCGGCCGGGCGCTGTCCTACCTGGGGCTGTCCGCCGCGGGCGGCGGGGCGTACCTGGGCGGGCATCTCGCGTACAAGCAGGGCGCCCAGGCCAGCCAGAGCGTCTCCGAGCTGCACCTGATCAGCGACGGCTGGCACCCGGTCGGCGACCTGGCCAGCCTGCCCCGGCACGAGCTGGTGACCAAGAAGATCGACGACGTCTCGGTGCTCCTCTACCGGGACGGCGACGACGTCACCGTGATGCTGGAGCGCTGCCCGCACCAGAGCGGCCCGCTCGGCGAGGGCAAGGTGGAGCAGATCGACGGCCACCCCTGCGTGGTCTGCCCCTGGCACGGCAGCGCGTTCCGCCTCGACGGTGGCGAGGTGGTGCACGGCCCGGCCGCCAACGACCAGGTCGTGCTGCCCACCCGCGTGGTGTCCGGCCAGGTCGAGGCCCGGCTGCCCTGAGTCAGTCCCGCCGGTGCCGCCCGTTGGACAGCGCGCGGGCGGGCACCGGTCGCTTGCGCAGCCCGAGCAGCGCCCCGATCTGCGCGCCCACGATGCTCGCCACGGCCAGCACCGCCGAGATGGCGAGCGGGCGGTTGATGCCCTCCTCGGCCGTGGCCCGGGACGCTCCCGCCGACATGGCCGGCGGCTGACCGACAGGAGCCTCCACCGTGGGCGTCGCCTCCCGCGGCGTGGGCTTGGGCTTCGCCTTCGGCGCGGTCGACGAGGCGCCGCCCCCACCCGGCTTCGCCGGCGCCGACTCGGCCGGCTTGGTGACCACGAGCCGCCCGGCGGCGTGCCGGCGGGCACCCGAGTCCGTCGCGTCCTCCGGCAACGTGATGAGCTGACCCGGGCGGATCCGGTCCGGGTCGGCGAGCCGGTTCAGCCGGGCCAGTTCCCGGTAGCGGTCGAAGTCGTCCAGGTACCGATCGGCCACCTCGCCCAGGTAGTCGCCCTTCGCCACCCGGTACACGGCCGGATCCCCGGCCTTCGACGCGGCCGGGGCCGGCCCTGCGACGCCTGCCGCCGGGGCGGCCGGAAGGGTGACGGCGGAAGCGGAGACGGCTTGGGTGGCGACCGCCGGGTGCGGGGCGGTGAGCGCGGCGGCACTCGCCGCGGCCGGGCTCGCGGCCAGGATCAACGCGACCGAACCCACGAGCGCGGCCGCCGCCTTCTGCTGGCGACCCATGCCCGGGAGCTTCGGCGCCGGCCGGCGTACCACCGCCGCCAACAGTTCCACCAGCACGGAGAACGCGAACGTCGCCCAGCCGAACCAGCCCACCACCGCAAGCGTCCGCAGGAACAGCTGACCATCGTCGCGGCTGGTCAACGCCGTACCGATCTCGGTCAGCGTGGGCAGATGGTCGGGCAGCGGGTTGCCGGCGAACGCCAGCAACGCGATCGGGCCCCCGGCCAGCACACCGACGAGCACGACGAGGGCGCCGAGCCCGGTGAGGACCTGGCCGGCGCGGCGGACGGGGGAGCGTCGGAGTGCACCCATGGCGGCCTTCCTTCCTACGGTGGTCCGGTGAGCGCCCGAGCGGTGGCCTCACCGGTGACGGTGGCGGTCTTCGACGCGCCGAACAGGCCGAGCAGATCCCGGCGGTAGACGATCTGGACGTGGACCCGGATCTGGGTCTCGGCGCCGACCACGGGGAAGTCGACCTCGTGGTCCTGGACGCCGCCCGCGGCGTCGAGGTAGTCGGCCACGGCCGCGCGGGCGGCCACCTGGTCGATCCGTTTCGGGCCGCCCTCGATGGCGCGAGCCCGGTCGATCATCTGGCCGCCGCTGCGCGCCGCCTCGGCGGCCAGGTTGTCCGCGCGTTGCAGGGCGCGTAGCTGCCCGGCGCCGTCGTAGGCGAGGCTGATGACGGCGAGCACACCCGCCATCGCCACGGCCAGGAACAAACTCACCCGGCCACTCTCCGCGCCGCGCCGCCCCGTCATCCGCGGCTCCGGTACGTGTCCAGCGGCGAGGTGAAGCTCGCCGAGACGGTCTTGCCGCCGGGCACGCCGGGCAGGCCGGGGGCGCTCAGGTCGTCGAAGGAGACGGTGCAGGTCACGGTGACCGTCACTGTCGCCGGCACGCCGGCGGCGCTCTCGTACGCGGCGGCGAAGCTCGCCGTCTTGCCGGCCACCGACCCGGCCAGCTCCAGTTGCGGCGGTCCGGCGCAGTTGAGCGCCGCCCAGCCGAGTTGGTTCCGGGCCGCCACCTCGGCCGCCTCCTCGCCGTCGTCGGCGTTGCGGGCGAGCGAGGCGGCCCGGGCGGCGTCGTGGGCGGCCGACTCGACAGCCTCGTCCGCGACGGCGGTCCGCCCGGCCACGCCGGCCAGCACCATCAGCCCGATGAAGGCGGGGGCGAGCACCGCCACCTCGATCGAGACGGAACCGCGCTCCCGTCGCCGCCCGGCGCTCATCCGGTGGTCCAGCGTTCGGCCGGCCCGTGCGCGGTCTGCGTGACCTCGAACGAGACGCCCGGGATGACGGACAGGGACCGCCCCCGCACCGTGCAGGTGACAGCGGTCTCGGTCTCCTCGCAGGTCGGCCCGGCCTTCTCCCAGCCGACCAGCCAGTCCCCGGAGCGTTTCAGGAAGCTGGTCGCCCGCTCCCGGCCGGCGTCCGGCCCGGCGTCGATGGTGCGCTGGGCGTTCACCCCGGTCTGCGCGGCGTTCAGCGCTGTGGACCGGGCGACGAACCAGACCGCGACCTGGATCGAGCCGAACAGCAGCACCAGGATCACCGGCATCACCACTGCCAGTTCGACCGGGTTCGCGCCCCGCTCGCCCTCGGCCAGACGGGCGCGCAGGGCAGCGGCGATCCGCCCCGGACCGGGCGGACCGGCGGGCCGGCCGGCGGGCGCCGGCCGGCTCCGGACCGTACGGGCGGGGCGGGGCATCACTCCGCGCCCGGCTCGACGTGGTCCGGGATGGCGTCCATCCAGTCGTTGGCCTTGGCCAGGGCGACAGCGGTGACCGCCATGGCGACCGCGACCAGGCCGAAGATGATGACGGCGGTCGGCACCGGGCTGTCGCCCCGCTCGCCGTCCCGTCGCAGCTCGGTGAAACGGCTTCGAACTGCCACATACAGATAGGTGAAGAGGTGCATGGTCGTCTCCTTCGCGGGATGGGGGTTCACAGACGGGCGAGGAACGGATAGATGGCGAAGCCGAGCAGGACGAACACCAGCAGCGAGCCGGGGATGTCCAACTTGCTGGTCACCCCCTCGGCCCGGGCCAGGTTGTCGGTGCGGATCTGGTCGCGCAGCGAGTCGGCGCGGGACCGCAACGTCTCGTGCACCTGGGCGCCCTCGCTGCCGGAGGAGCGCATGATGGCGCCCACGTCGCCCAGCTCCGGGATGCCGATCCGCTCGGCCAGCTCCTGCAACTCGTCCCACGGCGAGTGCATCTGGAGCTGGGCGAGCCGCAGCGCCTCCCGGATCCGGTCGAAGACCCAGCCGTCGCAGACCGCCGCCGCGCGCTCCAGCGACTGCACCGGGCCGTGCGCGGCGGAGAGCTGCAACGCCACCAGGTCGAGGTAGGTGCAGACCGCCTGCCGGAACTCGTCCCGGGCGGCGTCCGCCTTGACCAGCACGGAGCGGTGCGCGAGCAGGGCGGCCACGAGTGCCAGGCCCAGGCTGGCCAGCACCGGTACGGCCACCGGCAGCGCCACCCCGCCGACGAAGAGCACTGCCGAGGCGACCGCCGGGGTGGCGAACCCGACGAGCGCGGAGATCAGGACGGACAGCGCGTACTGCTCGGGGGTGCGGTCGAGCAGGGCCAGTTGCCGGTGCGGCGGGCGCAGCCAGCGGGCGAACCCGCCGAGCCAGTCCGGCCCGGCGCCGGCGGCCGGGGCCCGGCCGGGCGGCTGGTGCAGCCGGCGCAGCGCCGGGCCGAGCGCCGGGGTGGCGGGCAGCGCCTCGCGTACCACCAGGAACAGTCCGAGCCCGATCGCGCACCCGCCGAGCACCCCGATCGCCATCTGCCAGTTGAGGATCACGCGATCGCCTGCTCCGGGTCGGGCGCCGGCAGGAAACGTGCCGGCCGGGGCGGCTGGCTCATCGAGCGCACCCAGACCAGCAGGCCGACGAACGCGGCGCCGAGCACCGCCATCACGAGCTGGCCGGTCACCGTTCCGTAGGGACGGATGTAGTCGCTGTTCACCAGCCCGTACGCGAGCGTCGCCAGCGTCATGCCGGTGAGGAAGCGGACCGCGAACCGGGGCTGGGTGCGCTTCGCCTCGATCTCGCGCCGGGTCGCCACCTCGGCCGAGGCGGCGGTGGCGATCGACCCGAGCACGTCGCCGAGGCGCTCCCCCCGGTCGGTGAGATGCAGGATCAGCGCGGCCACCACCTGGTCGGCGACCGGGTCGGCGATCTCGTCGGCGAAGGCGAGCAGCGCGGAGCGGGCCAGCCAGCCGGCCTGGAGGCGGGCGGCGAGCGTGCGTACCTCCTCCTGGATCTCCTCCGGCGCGGCGGCGATGGTGCCGATGATCGCCTGCTGCAGGCCCTGGCCGGTGGCGGAGATGTCCTTGAGGCGCCGGGTCCACTCGCCCACTGCCTCGATCCGCGCGATGGCCCGCTGCTCGGCCCGGCCGACGGCGAACAGCCACGGCACGCCCGGTACCGCGAGCGCCACCAGCAGGCCGACCACCGGCAGCCCGGTGAGCAGGAACGCCAGCGCCCCGGCCACCACGGCGGCGCCGAGCAGGAACTGGTAGCGGCGCTGGTCGGCGCGGCTCGCGCCGGAACCGGTCCAGAGCCGGCTCAGGCTCGGCCCGGCGCCCGGTGCCGGGCCCGGTGGACGGCGGGTGCCGACGAGCGCCACCACGGTCAGCACCAGCCCGGCCACGCACGCGGCGCCGGAGACGAGGGCGATCAGTTCGATCTGCGTCACGCCGCACCTCCGCTCGGCCGCGCGCCGAGGCGGGTGTGCCGGGGCCGACGCCACGCGCCCACGCCGGCCTCGACGAACCGGGTGAGCAGGCGGGCGTCGTAGCCCACGCGCAGCAACTGGTCGCGGATGCGTTCGGGCAGGTGGCGGGGGACCGCGCGGCCGTCCGGCCCGGGACCGAAGACGGTCGTCGTGGTGATCCGGTTGCCCTCGCCGACGCCGATGACCTCCTCGACGTGTGAGACGAACCGGTACTTGCGCCCGCCGATGGCGGTCTCGTCCTCGACCGTGACGTAGACGATCAGGTCGAGCGCGTTACCAGCCATCCGCCGGGCCTGGTCGACCGTCATCTCCCGGCCGTGCGACAGCGCCAGCTCGATGATGCGTTCGCCCACCCCCGAGGGGGTACGCGCGTGGATGGTGCACATCGACCCGCGGCTGGTGGTCATCGCCTGGAGCATCGGCACGATCTCCCGGGACCGCACCTCGCCGACGATGATCCGCAGCACGCCCATGCGCAGCGACACCGGGATCAGGTCGGCGATGCTCACCTCACCCGCCGGCCGCCCGTCCGCGCCGCGCTCGCCGTGCCCCTCCCGGGACTCGAAGCTCATCACCGCCCGGTGCTTGTGCCCGCGCCGGGCCGGCAGCAGTTCCCGGCTCTCCTCCAGCAGCACGTACGGCTCGTCGGCCGGGATCTCGTCCATCAGCGCGCGGATGATCGTGGTCTTGCCGGCCCCGGCGAGCCCGGCGACCATGATGTTCAACCCGGCCCGCATGGACGCGCGGAGGAAGTCGCGCAGCAGTGGGTCGATCATCTCGTCCAGGTCGGGCCGGCCGCCCGTGATGTCCTCCAGGCTCACCGCGAGCGTGTTGTGCTTGCGGATCACCGCGTACGGGCGGTGGCTGACCAGGAACACGGCGGCGAGCCGGCTGCCGTCCGGTAGTTGCAGGTCGAGCGTGGGCTTCGAGGTGGACAGCGACCGCTCGGTGGCACCCGCCCGGCGGGCCGCCGCCTGAAGGATCTCCACCAGCTCGTCGTCGCTCTCGGCGATCGGCTCGGCCCAGTCGACGCCGCCGCCGTGCCGGGTGATGCGTACCTGGTCGCAGCCGAGGATGTGCACCTCCTCGATGCTGTCGTCGACGAGCAGTGTCTGGAGCCGTCCCAGCCCGACGAGTTCGGCTGTGACCTGGTCGAGCAGCAGCCGCTCCTCGTCCGCCGCCATCGGCGTGCCGGCCCGGCGTACCGAGTCGGCGTACGCGGAGACCACGGCGACCGCCAGCCGGGCGCGCTCGACCTCCTCGGCGTCGGCGTCGAACTCGCGTCCGCGCTGCCAGTGGGTGAGCCGTTCGCTCAGCTCCCGGCGCAGTTCGCGGACCACCGCGAAGTCGACACGGGGGCGCGGCGGTGGCGCCGGCGCCGCGGCCGGCGTCGGGCCGGGGACGTGGTGCCGCCCGTTCGGCGGGGCGAGCGGCGGGACCGTGGAGACGACGCCCGGCTGCTGCCCGCGTGGGTCGTGGGAGACCGGCTCAAACCGCACCGGGCACCCCCGGCATGCTCGACGCGGTCACCGCGCGCGGCGTGGTCGCCCCGGGCCAGGCGAGCCGGGCCCGCCGCCGGTCCAGCAGCGCCCGGACCGGCACCTCAAGGGCGCCGGCCGCGCGCATCAGCGGCCGATTCGCCCGTACGGTGCCGCCGTGGCCGAGCACCTCGGCGGTACGCGGGTCGTCCGGCAGGCGGGCGATCACCGGCAGCCGCAGCACCTTGCTGATCTCGCTGGTGCCGTGTCCGTCGCCGACCACCAGCAGCCGCAGCGTGCCGGGCGGTACGCGGTGCTCGGTGAGATCCCGCTCGATCGCGCGTGCGGTGGCCTGGGTGGCGGAGAGGTCGGGCAGGTGCGCGCGGGTGACCAGCAGCACCACCGCGGCGGCCCGCAGCAGCGGCCACGGTGGACCGCCGACCGCCAGCCGGCCGCAGTCGACGAGCACGTCGTACGGCGGTTCGCCCCGTTCCAGCCCGACGAAGTAGTCGGCGAAGCGCTGCCAGAGCGGAATGACGCTGCCGGCCTGGGCCGGGTCCACCACGCCCGGTAGCAGCAGCCGCTCGCGGCGGGGCGCGTCCAGATCGACCAGCTGGGACCAGAACGCGTGCTCCAGGCTGCCGTCGCGCAGCTCGCCCACGGCGAGTTCACCGATGCCGCGCGGGCCGTCCAGCGCCCCGCCGAGGTAACCGGCGAGGATCGAGCCGCCCGCCGGGTCGCACTCGGCCAGCACGAGCCGCCGGTGCCAGCTCAGCGCGGCGGCGAGCGCCGCCGTGGTGACGCCCGGCGAGCCCTTCGCCGAGACCAGGGCGATGATCGCCATCAGGCCGCCTCGGTGAGGACGAGCGCGATCCGGTCGTCGGCGGCGAGCGCCACGACCGCCGGCACGTCTCGTACGGCCAGCGCCAGGTAGACCACCACGTCGCCGCTCTGCGGCGTGACGCTGTCGATCACCGTGCCCTCGAACCGGGTCCCGCCGCCGCGAGCGGCGTCGGTGCTGTTCGTGCTTCTGCTCGGCGTGCTGACCAGCAGGACCTTGTCGCCGGGGTGCAGCTTGCGGGCCGGCACCTGCTCGGGTTTGAGCCCCAGCGCGATCTGCTGCTGACCGGGGCCGAGCAGCGGGGCCTCGGTGAGCTGCGCCGCCGTGAGCAGCGTGCCCGGGGTGAGCCGGACGGCCGCCCGCAACCCCAGCACCTCGTCCATCCGGTCGGCGGATACGGGCCGGAGTTCCCGTCCGCCGGAGACGCGTACCGGCACCAGGTCGTCGGCGGTCAGTTGCCGTCCGACGTCGACCGGCCGGGCCACGGCCAGGTACGTGCCGGTGGAGCGGACCGACGTGACGGCGAACGCCGCGCCCAGCCCGCCGAGGGCGATCAGCAGGATTGCCAGGCCGAGCAGGCCGGGCCGGACGCGTCGTTGCCGGACCACCTTCGGCGGCGCGACCGGCGCCTCCACCGGGGATCCGTTGCGGGCTGCCACCACACTCATCGGGTCACCACCTGAAGCTCGTTGATCTGTACCGGGATGACGCCGCTGGACCGGCTCTGGGCGATCACGCCGCTCTCCCCGCCGCCGGACCACTCGACGGTCCAGAACGTGGTGGCGCTGACCCGGTAGGTGTCCGCGTTCGGATAGCCCTGGTCGAGGCCGCAGTCGGGCGAGGCGGAGCCGGCGTTCGGCCCGTCGGCCCGGTACGGCGTGCCCGGTCCGTGGCAGGTGACGTCGATGTCGTCGGACATGTGCCAGACGATCCGGTCCACCTTGGCGGTGATCTCCACGGTCAGCCCCCGGTCGGAGGCGGAGGCGGTCAGCGGCCCGAAGTACGCGGGACCCGGGCTGGCCCACATCCAGACCGGCAGCCCGACCAGGCCCGGTCCCTGGCTGCGCCGGGGCGCGACCGAGGCGCGCGGCGGGAGCAGCGAGATCGAGGCCAGCGCGCGGCGGGCCAGTTCCTCCGGGTCCGGCGGTGTGCCGTAGCCGGGCGGCGGGGCGTCGAGGAGTTCCTGGCGCATGCTGCCCGTGTCGCCGCCGTTGCAGGTGAGCTGGTACCACTGCTTGCCGGGGGGTGCCTCGTCCTGCGGCTCGGCGAGCTTGTAGTAGCAGCCGTCGGCGTTGTTGAACCAGCCGAGCGCCTCGTTGTAGCAGGGGATGGCGCGGCCGTTCCACTGGCACTTCGCGGTGCCGCCGCCGTTGCCGCCCCCGCCGCCGTTGTCCCCGCCGCCACCGGGGCCACCCGGCCCGCCCGGGGTGCCGGAGTCGTCGTCCCAGACGTCGCAGTCGGTCTGCTCGGGCGGGCACGAACCGCCGGGGTCGGCGGCGCGCGCGGGTGCGCCGGTGAGCGTCAGCAGCGCGGCCAGGCCGGCGGCGAGCAGCAGCCGGCGGGACGTCCCGGCCCGGGTCGGCCGGGCCGGGACACCCCTTCCTCCCCAGGTCAACACGGCTGGTCCTGGTGTGCGGCGCCGCCGTTTACCAGCCACCGGCCGTCCGGGAAGCGGACCGCCGTGGCGGTGGCCAGGTAGCGCCCGCCGCGGGCGCCCGGTACGGCCTTGCGGTCCTTGGCGTAGACGAGCCGGTAGCCGCTCGCGTCCAGGCAGTCCTGGATCTCGACGGTGGGCGGGCGTGCGGCCAGGTCGACCGAGACCACCTCGGGGTCGGAGTGCAGTTTCCCGGTACGCATCGCGCCGTGCTCCTTCGCGTCGAGAATCGACATTCGCACCCGGGTCAGCAACGGATCAGCCAGAAATCGGGTCAGAGCGGGATGGGACGGATCACTGCGCGCACTGGCTGCCCGGGACGCGTCGAGATAGCCGGAATATGCGGCCAGAGCGGCTTTTCCGGCCGCGTTCTCCTCCGCGCCGGAATGGGTGGCGGGGGCGGCGGCGCGGCCGGCGAGGGGCCCGGTGGCCGCCTCCGGCTCGGTGCCGCAGCCGGCCGAGCCGACCGCCAGCGCGAGGCTGAGCAGGAAGATTCTCCATCGGCGGGATTGCCGTGTGCGCAACGCCGATCCCTCCTCGGTGCTGGCCCGGGGCGATCACGCCGACCTGCTCCGGGCATGCGGAAGCGCGCCCGGAACTGTCACTCCGGGCCCCCGTCGCCACCACTGGTATTTACCTGTACTGATCACTGCGGATTCGTGCCTGGTGCCTCCGACGCCAATTGATCGGGGGTTGCGTCGTACCCAAGGGGCGAGCATAGGCTCACGTCCGCCGATGCAACAGAGGCAATTCACGTGAACACGGTGAGTGAAGACGGGAGGTGGTGGCCGGTGTGTCTCGCCGCGGTGACGAGCAGGCTTCCGCGAGGCTCCGAGCCCGCGGGCGTGTGCTCACCCGTACACGCCCCGGCGGCGGCGACGAGCCGCCGCCGTACCGCCGGTATGGGTGGGGAGGGTGCCGCTCGTCCGATCCGTCCCGCCGCTCCGCCGGGGTGTCCGCTGCGGCCCGTCGCGACCGCCGGCGCGTCGCGTCAGGTGCACGTGTGGCATGCAACCGTCACATCGAAAGTTGAACAAAATCACTCTGCGTGCTCCCGGATGGAACGCACGGCGACCGGACGGGAGGGCCGGCATGACGGCTGAACGGGTACGGCGTCCCGGATCGACAGTCGACGCCCGGCTGCCGGCCGCCCTCGCCGTCGTACCCCTGCTCCGGCTGGCGGTCGCGCGCTACGCCGTACCGCAGGGGTCTCCGGACCGGACGTCGTGCGACGGCTGCGGCGCCCCGATCGGCCTGGCCCGGCCGCTGCCGGCGCTCGGGCCCGCCGCCCGCTGCCCCGGCTGCCGGGCCCGGATCGGTGCGCCGCCCGCTGTGGTGGAGGCGGCGCTGCTGCTCGCGGTGGCGGTGCCGGTGTTCGCCGGCGGCGCGCCCGCCGCGCGGCTGGCACTGGCGTGGTGGCTGGTCTGGGCGGTGCCGATGACGATCGTGGACGCGCTGGCGCACCGCCTGCCCGACCGGCTCACCTGGCCGTCCGCCGCGGGGGTGTGGGCGCTGCTCGGGGTGGCCGCGCTGACCGGTCCCGGGGCGGACCCGTGGATACGCGCCGTCCTGGCCGGTCTGGCGCTGGCCGGCGGCTTCGCCGCGACCACGCTGCTGTTCGGGCGGCGCGGCTTCGGCCTCGGCGACGCCAAGCTGGCGCTCGGCGCGGGCGCGCTGCTCGGCTGGTACGGCTGGCCGGCGCTGGTGACCGGGCTGGTGCTCGCGTTCGCCCTCGCCGGGCTGGCCGGGGTGGTGCTGCTCGCCGCCCGGCGGGTCCGCTGGTCCGGGCATCTGCCGTTCGGGCCGTTCCTGGTGCTCGGCACCGCCGCCACGCTGGTGCTCGTCAGCGTGTGATCGGCCACCCGCAGGTGCGGGCCGTGGCCGCCACGGGTACCGGAGTCCCAGCCACCTCCCAGTCGGGTCTGGTTCGGTGGCGTCCAGACTTCGGACTCGGGAGGGCACGTGCCGCACGGCGACGACGGTTGGCGGATCCGGCGCACCAGCGCGGACCTGGACCGGCTGGGTGAGACCGAGTCCGTCTTCGCGCTCGCGAACGGCTGGGTGGGCTGGCGCGGGACGCTCGACGAGGGCGAGCCGTGCGGCATGCCGGGCAGCTACCTCAACGGGTTCCACGAACAGCACGACCTGAGCTACCCGGAGAGCGGGTACGCGTTCCCGGAACTCAGCGACACCGTGATCAGCGCGCCGAACGCCGCCCTGATCCGGCTCTGGGTCGACGACGAGCCGCTGGACCTGCGGACCGGCACGATCCGGCGCCACCACCAGGAACTGGACCTGCGTGCCGGGGTGGTCCGCCGGGAGACCGAGTGGGTCTCGCCGGGCGGCCGGGGCGTGCGCATCCGCAGCACCCGCCTGGTCTCGCTGACCCGGCGTCCGGTCGCCGCGCTCGACTGGGCGGCCGAGCCGCTGGACGAGCCGGTCCGGCTGCGGGCCGGCGCCGACCTGCTCGCCAACCAGCGGGTGCCGGAACGCGCCGACGACCCCCGGGCCGCCTCGGTGATCCACGATCCGCTCACCGGCGAACTCCGCCGCGAGGACGGACTCGACGGCGTGCTCGTGCACCGGACCGGGCGCAGCGGCCAGCGGGTCGCCGTCGCCGTCGCGCACCGGATCGAGGCGCCCGACGAGGTCGCCACCGACACCGAACTGACCGCCGACCGGTTCCGGCTGGCGCTGTCCGGCCCGGTACGCCCCGGCGAGCGGATCCGGGTCACCCGGTTCGCCGCGTACGAGTGCGCGGACGTCGACGGCACGCCGGCCGCTGAGCTGGCCGACCTGGTCGTCGCGGAGGCGGACGCGGCCCGGAACGACGGCTTCGACACCCTGCTCGCCGAGCAGCGCGCCGCGCTCGACGCGGCGTGGGCCACCGCCGACGTCGAGCTGGACGGCGACCCGGAGCTGCAACTCGCGGTGCGGTTCTCGGTGTTCCACCTGCTCCAGTCCGGCCGCGCCGACGGCGACCGGACCATCCCGGCCAAGGGGCTGACCGGCAACGGCTACGACGGGCACGTGCTCTGGGACACCGAGGGGTACGTGCTGCCGGTGCTGACGTACCTGGCGCCGGAGCTGGCCCGCTCGGCGCTGCGCTGGCGGCACGCCCACCTGCCGGAGGCCCGGGAACGCGCGGCCGAGCTGCGCCTGACCGGCGCCACCTACCCGTGGCGGACGCTCAGCGGCCGGGAGTGCTCCGGCTACTGGCCGGCCGGCAGCGCGGGCCTGCACGTCAACGCGGACATCGCGGACGCGGTGCTGCGGTACGTCGCGGTCACCGGCGACACGGAGTTCCTCGCCGAGTGCGGCGCCGAGGTGCTGATCGAGACGGCCCGGCTGTGGCACGGCTACGGCCACTTCGACGACGGCGGCGCGTTCCACCTGACCGGCGTCACCGGCCCGGACGAGTACTCCGCGCTCGTCGACGACAACGTCTTCACCAACCTGATGGCCCGGCGTAACCTGCGCGGCGCCGCCGACGCCGCGGAGGACTGCCCGGAGGTGGCCGCGCGGCTCGGCGTCGACACCGCCGAGGTGGCCGGCTGGCGGGCCGCCGCCGACGCGATGTTCGTCCCGTACGACGGCAAGCGCGGTGTGCACGAGCAGTCGGCCGGGTTCACCGCCCAGCCGGAGTGGGACTTCGCCGGCACCGGCGAGGACGACTACCCGCTGCTGCTGCACTTCCCCTACCAGGAGCTGTACCGCAAACAGGTGGTCAAGCAGGCCGACCTGGTGCTGGCCATGCTGCGCTGCCCGGGGGAGTTCACCGCCGAGGAGAAGACGCGCAACGTCGCCTACTACGAGGCGCGGACCGTCCGGGACTCGTCGCTGTCGGCGTCCGCGCAGGCCATCCTCGCCGCCGAGGTCGGGCACCTCGACCTGGCGTACGACCTGTTCGCCGAGACGGCGTTGCAGGACCTCGCGGACCTGGGCGACAAGACCGCCGACGGGCTGCACCTGGCGTCCCTGGCCGGCGCTTGGCTGGTGGTGGCGCAGGGCTTCGGCGGGCTGCGCGACGATCGGGGCGTGCTCTCCTTCGAGCCGCGGCTACCCGGGCCGATCACCCGGCTCGCGTTCCACCTGCGCCGGCGCGGGCAGCGGCTGCGGGTCACGCTCACCGAGCGGGAGGCCCGCTACGAGCTGCCGGACGCCGGTCCGGACGACGCGGTGGAGCTGTGGCACCACGGCGAGCAGCTCCGGGTCACCGGCGACGGGCCGGTCACCCGGCCGATGCCGCGGGTGCCCGACCCCGGCCCCGAGCCGCAGGCCCCACCCGGCCGCCGTCCCGAACGGCGCGCTCAGGAGGCGGCCGGCGGCGACTGAACCGGCAGGCCGGACATCCGGGCGACGACCTCCTCCAGCGCCTCGAACGCGTACGCCCAGTTGTGGCACTTGAAGCTGCGCAACCCGGTGATCGGGGTGCGGCAGTCGGCACAGTGGACACCCGGGATCGCGTCCGGCACCTCGGTGTTCACGTACTTGCGCTCACCGAGGATCACCCGCGCGATCATCGTGTGGTCGTGCACGCCGTGCAGCGCGGACGCGACGATGTCGTACCAGGTGACCCGCCGGCCGCACTTCGGGCAGTCCGGCTCGTCGCCGCTGACCCACAGCGGTGCGCCGATGCTGCGCGCCGGCATGTTCAGCAGCTTCTCCAGCCGCCGCACGTCCGCCTCCGGGGTGGTCCACCGGTGCCGCCCGGGCAGCGACGCGGGCGAGTCGTAGACGGCGCGGAACACCACCGGCTCGACCTCCACTGTCTCCCGTCCACCTGCCATCGGGTACCTCCTCGCCATGGTGTGTCCCACCGTCGTACCAGGTGGAGGGCGGTATCAACCGGATCACCGACACCGCGGGTCAGCGGTGTGTCGCGCAGGGTGCTAGACATCGAGGCGTGACGGAGGCTGAGAACCGACCCAATGTGGCCCGGATGTACGACTACTACCTCGGCGGCTGCCACAACTTCGCCGCCGACCGCGCCGCCGCCGAGGAGATCCTGAAGATCTTCCCGGACACCGGCGTCGCCGCGCAGAGCAACCGCGCGTTCCTGCGCCGGGTCGTGCTCTGGGCGGCCGAGCAGGGCGTACGCCAGTTCCTCGACATCGGCGCCGGCCTGCCCACCCAGGGCAACGTGCACGAGGTGGTCCGCGCGGTACACCCCGACGCCCGGGTGGTCTACGTCGACCACGACGAGGTCGCCGTCGCGTACGCCCAGCGGTTGCTGCCCGCCGACGGCCGCACCGTGGTGCTCCAGGGTGACCTGCGGCGTCCCGACGAGCTGCTGGCCGACCCGACGCTGCGGGCCACCATCGACCTGTCCGAGCCGGTGGCGGTGCTGCTGCTCGCGGTCCTGCACTTCGTGCCCGACGCCGACGACCCGTACGCGGCGGTGGCGACGCTGCGCGACGCCACAGTGCCGGGCAGCGTGCTCGCGCTGTCCCACCTCACGCTGGACGGTCTGCCGACGCTGCCCACCGAGCAGGGCACGGCGATCTACCGCCGCAGCAGCTCCCCGCTGGTGCCGCGCAGCCGCGACGAGGTGGCCCGCTTCCTCGACGGATACGAGCTGGTCGAGCCGGGTCTGGTCAAGGTGGCGGACTGGCGGCCCGACGGCGAACCGCAACTGGGGGTGTCGCACGGGTACGGCGGGGTGGGCGTCCGCCGCTGACCCGTCGTCGTCAGTCCAGGCCGCTCGCGTCAGTCCAGGCCGCCGTGCGCGGCCCACAGCGCGGCGGCCCGGTCGGCCGCCGCCACGAGCGCGGCCAGCTCCGGCCGGTCGGGTACCCGGAACGACACGTACGCGCCGCGTCCGCCCGCCGTGGGCCGGCCGTACGCCTTCGCGGCGAGGCGCCCGTCCGGCAGCAGCCGGATGTTGAGCGTGGTCAGCGTGAACTCCTCGCCGCGCCGGGTGTCGGTCCAGCGCAACTCCTCCGGCACCGTCACGTTGATGGCGAGGGCGCTGATGTCGGGGGAGGCGGGGCTGCTCATCCGGCGATCGTCGCACGATCGCGTGCTCACCGGCGCAGCGTGGTCTCCCGGGTCATGTGGGACAGCTTCTCCGGCTTGCGCACCGCGTAGAGCCCGCTGATCAGGCACCGCTGTCACCGCAGGTTCCGGAAGAACGACCGGACGTCGTCGGCGAGTTGCGGCGGCTGGAGAAGCGGCTCGCCGCCGTCCAGGACGACCTGCTCGCGCCGCTGTCGCCGGACGAGCGCGCGGACCTGACCCGGCTCCTGTCGCGAGTGCTGGCCCACCACACCCGCCCGTCCGCCTGACCGCCGCCTTCCGGCGCGGTTCTCGCTCACGCCCTACCATTATCGTTCTCGATAGTGATAACGTCTGTGGCGTGACGACGTCGATGGAGCGGTGGGCGGAGACCGCACTGCACCCGGTGCGGATCCGCATCCTGCGCGCGGCCGCGGGTGCCCGGGTGACCACTCACGACCTGGTCGAGCTGCTGCCCGACGTCCCGCAGGCCACGCTCTACCGGCACCTGGCGACGCTCGTGAAGACCGGGATGCTCGACGTGGTGGAGGAGCGCAAGGTCCGCGGCGCCGTCGAGCGGGTGTACGCGCTGCCCGCGCACGGCGCGGCGCTGGACCCGGCGGCCCTGGCGGCGGCGACGCCGGAGGACCACGCGCGCTACTTCACCGCGTTCGTGTCGAGCCTGCTGTCCGAGTTCTCCCGCTACCTGGCGCGGGACTCCGTCGACTTCGTCGCCGACGGCGTCGGATACCAGCAGCTCGTACTGCACCTGACCGACGCCGAGCTGCACGAGTTCGCGGCCGGGCTCAACGCGCTGGTCGGCCCGTTGCTCGCCAGAGGGCCCGGCGACGGACGGATCCCCCGGCTGCTGGCGACCATCCTGATGCCCGCCGACCGCCAGGCGACCCCCGGCGACACGCACACATCAGCGCACGACTCCGACACGACGAAGGGCGACGACTGATGGCCTCCGTAATCCTCGACGGCGATGTGATCGACATCCGGTTCACCGGATGGGAACGGATGTGGGTCGGGCGGGAGCGGTTCGCGCTACGCCTGGCCGCCGTGCGGCACGCCGCACCGGTGGACGAGCCGATCCGGCTGGCCCGTGGCGCCCGGCGCGGGTACGCGGTGTCCGGCTTCGCCAAGATCGGCGTCTGGGGCATCTTCGGCGGCCCCCGGCAGCTCGTGGCGGCCCGGCGGGGTCAGCCCGGCCTGCACCTGGTGCTGGACCGCGCGGCGGCCGGCGGAGAGTTCGACGAGGTCGTCGTCTCCGACCCGGCCGCAGCGGGCCTCGCCGAGACGATCGGGCGCGCGACGAGGAGCCGGCCATGACCGGCGACCACCTGTCGATCGAGGCGTCGGGCCTGACCAAACGCTACGGCGACGTCACCGCCGTACACGATCTGACCTTCACCGTGCGGCCCGGCGCGGTCACCGGCTTCCTCGGCCCGAACGGCGCCGGCAAGACCACCACGCTGCGCATGCTGACCGGACTGGTGACGCCGACCAGCGGCACCGCCACGATCGGCGGACAGCCCTACGGCCGGCTGCCCCAGCCGTCGCGGATCGTCGGCGCGGTGTTCGACGGCAACGCGTTCCACCCCGGCCACACCGCCCGTGACCACCTGCGCCTCTACGCCGCGATGGCCGGCTGCCCGGACAGCCGCGTCGCGGAGCTGCTGGACCTGCTCGGCCTCGCGCACGCCGCCGACCGTCGTACCCGGGGGTTCTCCACCGGCATGCGCCAACGGCTCAGCCTCGCCACGGCGCTGCTCGGCGACCCTCGCGTCCTGCTGCTCGACGAACCGTCGAACGGCCTGGACCCGGAAGGCGTGTCGTGGCTGCGCGGCCTGCTGCGCCGGCTCGCCGACGAGGGCCGCACAGTGCTGGTCTCCAGCCACGTCCTGCACGAGGTCCAGCAGATGGTGGACGACGTGGTGGTGATCCGGCGCGGCGAACTCGTCGCAGCCGGGCCGTGGTCCCGGCTCACCGGCCCGCCGACGGTGCTCGTCACCTCGCCGGACGCGGACGCCCTGGCCACCGCACTGACGGCCGCCGCCGGGTCCGTCGAGGCCGCCGGGCCCGGCCGCCTGCGGGTACGCGGACTGGACGCGCCACGCGTCGCCGACCTCGCCGCGGACCACCGTCTGCGCATCCACGAGCTGGTCACCGAGACCACAAGCCTCGAACAGCTCTTCCTCGACCTGACCACCGACCCGGCGGAGGCCCGATGAACCTGCTCAGAGCAGAACTACGCCGGGTGCTGGCGACCCGGATGTGGGGCGGGCTGCTGCTCACCGCCGTCGCGCTCGGCGGCGGCCTGGTCGGGCTGATGGCGCTCGTCGGACCGGAGAACTTCGACCCGCCGATGCCCGGACTGCACACCGAGGAGGGCCTGCGGTCGATCCTCGGCATCCTCGGCTTCACCGCCTTCGTGCCGGCCGCCGCCGGCGCCCTCGCGGCCACGTCGGAATACCGGCACGGCACCGCCGCCGTCACGTTCCTGTTCGCGCCGCGCCGAGGGCGGGTGCTCGCCGCCAAACTCGCCACCCACGCGATCGTCGGCCTCGGCTACGGGATCGCGCTGGCCGGCTCCGCCGCGGTGGCCCTGTTCGCGGTCGCCGCCGTGCGTGGCGTGTCGCTGGGCCTGCCCGCTCCCACGGTGCTGGCGCTGCTCGCCCGCATCGGCGTCGCGATGGCGGTCTACCTGCTCGTCGGCACCGGCGTGGGCGCCCTGCTCCGCAACCAGATCGCGGCCGTGTGCGTGGTCGTCGGCTACCTGTACCTGGCCGAGCCCGTCCTGATGATGATCCCCGGCGTCAACGCGATCTACCCGCTCCTGCCCGGCGGAGCCACCGCCGCGCTCACCGACTTCACCTACGTCGCCGACGCGATGTCCGCGCAGCTCGGCAGCGACGCCGTCGCACTCCTGCCACCGGCGGCGGGCGCCCTGCTGCTGACCGGGTACGCGGTCGCCGCCGCCGCGATCGCCGTGGTCGTCCCGATGCGCCGCGACATCACCTGAGCGTCGCCGCGTCGTCGCCGTCCGGCGTATCAGGGCTGGCGCCGGCCGAAGACGATTCGTACTCTGGTCCTCCGACGCTCAGGGGCGACGGTGGGGGAGGGTCGACGCTGCATGGATCCGGTCCTCGCCGGTCTGCCGACCGACCGCGTCGTCGCCCTGCCCGGCGCGGACACCGACGCGGTCGCCATGACGATCGCCCGCGACCACGCGGAACCGGCCGCCGTCGTGCATCGCCCGGCCTCGGCGTACGCCATGCCGGCGGACTTCGCGCACGCCGCGCTGGACCGGCTCGAACAGGTCGCCGTCGAACTGCTCCCGGCGTGGCTGCCCGAGGCCGCTGACGGTGTCCGCCCGGACATCTCCGGACTCGCCGCCGTGCGCGCCGCGGCCGCTGCCCGGTCGCGCCGGGACCGTTACCCCGGCTCCTTCCTGAGCGACCTGGCCGTCCTCGCGGTCACCGGGCGGCGGCCGAGCGCCACGACGCTTCCGCTGCGTGTACGGGCTGCCGCGCTGGCGCGTCTGGTGGCCGGGGCGTTCGGGCGGCGGAAGGTGGTGCTGCTGATCGAGCCGGTCCACGGCGACGCCGCCGTGGTCGCGGCCGGGGGCGCGTGGCTCGTGCAGCACGGCGGCCCGCCGGTCTGGCTGGTCGGAGCGGGCGCGGCCGGGCTGGAGGGGATTCCGGCGTTCCCCGTCGCGCCGCTGGCCGGGCCCGCCGGGTACGCGCCGGTGGCAGGCCGGCCGCATCCGGGCAGCGACGCGGAGAAGAGGCTGGAGGCGGCGCTGGCGGCGCAGAGCTGGTCGGCCGGGCGGACATGGAACCAGAACTACCAGTCGCACCGCCTTTCCGCGCCGGTACGTCTGGATCTAGTGTGGCCGGACGAGCGGTGCGTGGTGGAGATCGACGGCCCGGAGCACTGCCGCCCGGTCCGCTTCGAGGCCGACCGGCAACGGGACGTCCAGTTGCAACTGGACGGCTATGCCGTCCTGCGCTTCACCAATGCCCGAGTAGTCCACGACGTCGGCACCGTGGTCACGCAGATCGGCACCTTTCTGCGGGCCCGTCGCCGAGACCTGGCGGAAGGACGGCACCATGGCCGGCGATGACCTGACCGCATCCGAGAGCGCGATCCTCGTCGTGCTCATGGCCGAGGCGCGGGAGGTGCTGAGCACCGAACTGCGGGACCGTTACGGCCTGGTCGTACGCAAGCCGCAGCGCGACAAGCTCACCCGCCTGCACTACGTCGCCAGCCGCAAGAGCGGACCGACGTACGCGCTGCAACTGGACGACAAGGGCTGGGTACGGATGCAGAGCGACCTGGACTTCGCGCTGCGCGGGGCGAGTGCGCTCGGCGCCGCGCTCACCGCGTTGCAGGTGAGCCTGCGTGATCGGGTCCTGGCCCGCAGCGGCTGCGCGACGCTCGCCGAACTCTTCGCGCTCACCGACGTGCGCGCGCCCGCCGCCTCGGCTCCCGAACCGTCCGGGTCGGTGGAGGCCCGTGTCGTCGCCGCGTACCGGGCGCTCGCCGACGAGCCCGGCGCCTGGGTGAGCCTGCGCCGGCTGCGGCCGTTCTTCGCCGACGTGCCGCGCGGCGACCTGGACGAGGCCCTGCGCCGGCTCAGCCGCTCCGAGGGCGTCACCATCGCGCCGGAGTCGAATCAGAAGACGCTCACCGGGGCCGACATCGAGGCCGCGCTTCGCCTCGGCGGGCAGGACAATCACCTGCTGGCGATCGGCGGGTAATGGACGAGGCGGAACGGAACGCGCTGGCCGCCCTGCGGTTCGACTGGGCGCCGGTGCCCGACGACGTGTGGCGCCCACTGCCCTTCCACGTCGACGGCCTGCACGTACCGGTGGTGCGGGAGGTCCTCGCCGGGGTGGACGAGGCCGCGCGAAACCCGCACGGCAGCCCGCTCGGCCTGGTCGTCCAGGGCCAGCGAGGCTCCGGCAAGACCCACCTGCTGGGCGTGATCCGCCAGCAGGTGCAGGAGCGCGGCGGCTACTTCTTCCTGGTCGGCCTGCTCGACGCCGGCGGCTTCTGGGACGGTGTGCTGGCCGCGATGCTCGACGGCCTGTCCCGGCCGGTGCCCGGCAGCAGCGAGACGCAGCTCAAACTGCTGCTGCGGCGGTTGTCCGCGAAGGTCGGGGCGCCCCGGACGGCACGCCGGGCCGTCATGGGCGACACCGAACTGACGAAGGCGGCGCTCGACGCCTTCCTGGACGGGCTCGGTGACTTCGACAGGCACACCGCCCGTACCTGTCAGGAGACGGCCCGGGCGCTGGCGCTCAGCGCCTCCGAGAACATCGCCCACCGCGACGTCGCGGAGAACTACTTCCTCTCCGGTGAGGAGATGGTCGCCGGGGAACGCGCGGCCTGGGGCATGCGCCGCGTCCCGCGCCCGGCCCAGCAGATCGTGCAGGACCTGTCCTGGCTGCTCGCCCTCACCGGCCCGTCGGTGGTGGCGATCGACCAGATCGACACGCTGATCGCCCAGTTGGCGATCCAGAGCGACCCGGCGCTGGCGGGCGCCGCCGCGATGAGCCCGGAGCAGGCGCTGATGCTGGCCCGGATGGCGGACGGCCTGATGGCGTTGCGGCAGTCGACCCGGCGCACGCTCACCGTCCTCGCCTGCATCCCGAACTCGTGGACCGTCATCAGGTCCGCCGCCGCCGACACCGTGGCCGACCGGTTCCGCGAGACGCCGCGGCTGCGCCGGATCGACGACGCCGACCTGGCTCGGGCGATCATCGAGAAGCGGTTCACCGTCCGCTACCGGGAGGCGGGGTTCGTGCCGCCGTACCCGTCGTGGCCGGTGTCCCCGCGCGCCTTCGCCGAGGCCGGCGCGTTCACCCCGCGCCAACTGCTCATCGAGATCGACAGGCACATCCGCGAGTGCATCGCCGACGACCAGGTCCGGGAGATGACCACGCTCGGCGAGCCACCCACCGCCGAACCCCGGGCGTCCCGGCCCGCCCCGGTCACCGCCACCGGCGAGGAGATGGACCGGTACGACGCCCGGTTCGCCGAGCTGCGGGCGGCCGCCGACGTCACCGGCCCGCTGCGGCGCGCGTCCGAGGACGAGATGATGCCGCCGCTGCTCGCGGCCGGGCTCACCGCCTGGATCCTGGAGCGGGGCGACGCGGGCGAGGCGTTCAGCGTCGACCCGCCCCCGAGCACCGAACCGCCGCTGCACGCCCGGCTGCGGCTCACGCTCGACGAGCGCACCGAGGACCAGGTGCACTGGTGTTTCCGGGCGATCGCCGACGATCACCACGGCAACGCCGCGCTGGCCCGGCTCCGCAAGGCGAGCGTTTCCGCCGCCCTCGACACCGGCTCGGGCCGGCGGAAGCTGTTCCTGCTGCGCAACCGCGCCTGGTCGGCGAGCGCGGCCACCAGCAAGGCGGTCGCCGCGTTCACCGAGGCGGGCGGTCAGACGCTCGGCATCGACGAGGAGGACGTGCGCATCCTGGCCGCGTTGCGGGTCATGCTCGCCGAGGCCACCATGGACCTCCAGGGCTGGCTGGTCGCGCACCGGCCGACCCGGGAGCTGAAGTTCCTCCAGCACGCGCTGGCCGATGTGGACCGCTGGACCACCGACGCCGGGCCTCCGCCGGAACCCGCCGAGCCGGTGCCGGCCGCCACCGCCGCCGCCCCGTCCGAGCCGTCCTTCGTCATCGGGTACGGGTACGACGACGGGCAACCGGTGCCGCTGGCGCTTGAGGCGCTGCGCAAGCACACCACGATCTTCGCCGGCTCCGGCTCCGGCAAGACCGTCCTCATCCGCCGCATCGTCGAGGAGTGCGCGCTGGCGGGCGTCTCCGCCATCGTGCTCGACCCCAACAACGACCTCGCCCGCCTCGGCGAGGAATGGCCCGAGCTGCCGCCACAGTGGCGACCGGGCGACGCGGACCGGGCCCGGGACTACCTCGCGCACACCGACGTCGTCGTCTGGACGCCGCGCCGCAACTCGGGCCGCCCGCTGAGCTTCCAGCCGCTGCCCGACTTCACCGGCGTACGCGACGACCCGGACGAGTTCGCCGAGGCCGTCGAGGCGGCCGTCGCGTCCCTCGCACCGCGCGCCATGGTGACCGGACGGGCCACCCGGGCGCACCTCGGGCTGGCTGTGCTGCGCAAGGCCGTCGAGCACTACGGCCGGCGCGGCGGCTCCCGGTTGCCGGGGTTGATCGACACGCTCGCCGACCTGCCGGACGGGATCATCGACCTGGACGACGCCGACAAGATCGGCCTCAGCCTGGCGCAGACCCTCACCGCCGCCATGGTGAACGACCCGCTGTTCGGCGGCGAGGGCACGCCGATGGACCCCGGCGTGCTCCTCACCCCCGCGCCCGGCAAGCGGGCCCGCGTCTCCGTGGTCAGCCTGGTGGGGCTGCCGTCCGACGACGTACGGCAGAGCTTCGTCAACCAGCTCCAGATGGCGTTGTTCGCCTGGATCAAGAAGAACCCGGCCGGGGACCGCCCGCTGCTCGGGCTGCTCATCATGGACGAGGCGCAGACGTTCGCCCCGTCGGGCGCGATGACCGCGTGCACCCAGAGCACGCTGGCGCTCGCCGCCCAGGCCCGCAAGTACGGGCTCGGGCTGATCTTCGCCACGCAGGCGCCGAAGGGGCTGCACAACCGCATCCCCGGCAACGCGGCGACCCAGCTCTACGGCCTGATGAACAGCCCGATCCAGATCGAGGCGGCCCGCGAGATGGCCCGGGCCAAGGGCGGTGACGTGCCGGACATCTCCCGCCTGACGGTCGGCGAGTTCTACCTCGCCGCCGAGGGCGCCGCACCCGGCAAGATCCGTACGCCGTTGTCGCTGACCCACCATCCGCGTAGCCCGCTCACCGTCGAGCAGGTGCTGGACCGGGCGCGCGGCGGTCAGGGGCGCAGCACGTAGCGTCCGCGTACCCCGCCCTTCGCCACCGCCCGGTGCGCGTCGGCCACCTGGTCCAGCGGCACCACCGTGTGCACCCGCGCGGGCAGCTCACCGGCGGCGGTGCGGGCGAGCAGGTCGGCCAGGAGTGCGCCGTCGGGGCGCACGTCGACCGCGCGCACAGTGACTCCGCGCTCGGCGGCGGGCAGGGCGTTCGGCCGTACGCCGACGAACACGCCGCCGTCGCGGACCAGCGCGAACCCCTGTTCCTGCCACCCGGCGGCGTCGGCGACGGCGTCCCAGCCCGGCTCGGCGGTGGTGGTGAAGTCGGCGCCGAGGTCGCGGACGAACTTCTCGTCCCCGGCCCGCGCCAGGCCGGTCACCCGCCATCCCCGGTCCCGGGCGAGCGGCACGACGTAGCCGCCGACCGCGCCGGCCGCGCCGGTGACCAGCAGCCGGCCGCCGTCGGGCGCGTCGCCGAGCAGGTCGACGATCTGCGCCGCGGTCTGGCCGTTGAGCGGCACTGTCGCCGCTGCCACCAGATCCAGGCCATCGGGTACGACAGCCAGGTCGGACACGGGTACGACGAGCTGCTCGGCGTAGGTGCCGAAGTCGCGGTCGAACCCGCCGACCAGTCCGGCGACCCGGGTGCCCACGGCGAGGTCGACGCCGGGCCCGGTCGCGGCGACGACACCGGCGAAGTCCCAGCCGAGTCCGGTGTGGTCGGGCTGGTGGATGAGCCCGATCGAGTGGAAGAAACCGCCGACGACCCCGAGGTCGGCCGGGTTGACAGGTGCCGCCGCGACGTCCACCCGGACCTCGCCGGGCCCCGGCTCGCGCTGCGGGACGTCGATGATCTCGATCGACTCAGGTCCGCCGGGCGTGCGGACGACGGCGGCGCGGAAGGTACGCGTACCCATGATCGTGTCTCCTTGTTCGTGAGGGTGTTCCTGCTCCACGATGGAGGGGTAACTTTCTTTCGGGAAGTACGCACTTCGGAGTGCGTTGGGTACCCCCGGGTAGGAGGCGCGGACGATGCCGACGCAGACGGCGGCGCAGCGGCGGGCGCAGGCGCGGGACGCGTACGACGCGTTCCTCGCCGAATGCCCGAGCCGGCAACTCCTGGACCGGATCTCCGACAAGTGGGTGGCGCTGATCCTGGCCGCGCTGGGCCGCGACGGCCCGGACCGCAACGCGGAGCCGCGGGTCATGCGCTACTCCGAACTGTCCCGCCGGCTGGCCGGGGTCAGTCAGAAGATGCTCGCCCAGACGTTGCGCTCGCTGGAACGCGACGGCCTGGTCACCCGCACCGTGACGCCGAGCGTGCCGGTGACCGTCACCTACGGGCTGACCGACCTCGGTCAGTCGCTGCACCAGCTCATGTACGGCATGAAGCTGTGGGCCGAGGCGCACATGGACGAGGTGCACGCCAATCGCGAGCGGTACGACGCCGCCGCCGATCGCTGACCGCCACGCCGGAGTTCTCCGAAACTTTCGGTCCTCGTCGCGCTTGTCGGCGCTCGGGCCGGGCACTGCCCTGCGACGTCCCTCGATGGCCTGACGCCCTGATCAGCCGGGTTGCGCCCCTGTTCGACTGAACATCGACATTGACCGATCGTGCCGTCGCGGATATCTTCCCAGGGAAGTTACCGGTACATCTTCGAAAAGTTTCAGGGCAGTGACGCGGGTGGGCGCACAACCGCTCCAACCCGCGTCCAGCCGGGCATCGCCGGCGCATCATCGTCCGATATGCAGAGGAGTGTCATGAAACATCTACCGAGGCGCAGCCACCGTGTGGTGCTGGCCGCCGTCACCAGCGCGCTGGCACTGGCCGGTGCCGCGCTCGTGGTGCCCAGCCTGGCCCAGGCGGCGGCGAGCACGCTCGGCGCCGCCGCGGCGCAGTCCGGCCGGTACTTCGGCACCGCCGTCGCGGCGAACCGGCTGAACGACTCGACGTACAGCACGATCGCGGCGCGTGAGTTCAACATGATCACGGCCGAGAACGAGATGAAGCCGGAGGCGCTCCAGCCCAACCGGGGTCAGTTCAACTTCTCCTCGGGTGATCAGATCTACAACTGGGCCACCCAGCGTGGTCTGAAGGTTCGTGGGCACACGCTGGCGTGGCATGCGCAGCAGCCGCCGTGGATGCAGAGCCTGAACGGCAGCACCCTGCGTCAGGCGATGATCGACCACATCAACGGGGTGATGGCCCACTACAAGGGCAAGCTGGCCGCGTGGGACGTGGTGAACGAGGCGTTCAACGAGGACGGCAGCCGTCGCAGTTCCAACCTGCAGGGCACCGGCAACGACTGGATCGAGGTGGCGTTCCGTACCGCGCGGGCGGCCGACCCGTCGGTGAAGCTCTGCTACAACGACTACAACATCGAGAACTGGTCGTACGGCAAGACGCAGGGTGTCTACCGGATGATCCAGGACTTCAAGTCCCGTGGGGTGCCGATCGACTGCGTGGGTCTGCAGACCCACTTCACCGGCGGTAGTTCGCTGCCCAGCAACTTCCAGACGACGCTGTCCAGCTTCGCCGCGCTCGGGGTGGACGTGGCGCTGACCGAGGTCGACGTCACCAACTCCTCGACCAGCCAGTACGCCGGGCTGACCCAGGCGTGCCTGAATGTGCCGCGCTGCATCGGCATCACGGTGTGGGGCGTGCGTGACAGCGACTCCTGGCGCTCCAACGAGAGCCCGCTGCTGTTCGACGGCAGCGGCAACAAGAAGGCCGCGTACAACTCGGTCCTCAACGCCCTCAACGCCGCGACGCCCAACCCCACGCCGACCGTGACCCCGACCGTGACCCCGACCGCCGGACCGACCACGCCGCCGCCGACCAGCGGGACGAACCGGATCGTCGGCAGCCAGTCCGGCCGGTGCATCGACGTACCGAACTCCTCGCAGAGCAACGGCACCCGGGTGCAGCTCTACGACTGCCACGGCCAGACCAACCAGCGGTGGACAAACACCTCCAGCCGGCAACTGACCGTGTACGGCTCGATGTGCCTGGACGCCGCCGGCTCCGGCAACGGCTCGGCCGTCCAGATCTACAGCTGCAACGGCCAGACGAACCAGCAGTGGAACATCAACTCCAACGGCAGCATCAGCGGCGTGCAGTCCGGCCGCTGCCTCGACGTCTGGGGCACCGGCAACGGCCAGCAGGTGCAGCTCTACGACTGCAACGGCCAGGCCAACCAGCGGTTCCAGCTCGTCGCCACGAGCTGATCGACGTACCGAAGGCGCACGACGGGCGGACCCACCGGGCCCGCCCGTCGTGTCTCTGCGACAGCGACGGACCGGCCGGGTCAAGGCTCAACGGTCGGCTCACCATTCCCGGTTGGCGATCAGTTGCCCGTCGCCGCAGACGCGGCCGATGACGTCGCGGCGCGGAGCGGCATCAGGAAGGGGACGGTGTTCAGCGCCGAGGCGCCGAACCGGAAGTACGCGAAGAGCACCGCGTGGACCCAGGCTGCCGGCCCGGTCAGCCGCAGCGGTTCGGTGTCGGCGAAGAAGAGCACCACACCGTGGTGGTCGAGGTGGTATTCCAGGACGCCGGCGTGGTCGAACGACAGCCACCGACCGAAGGAGTGGCACCAGGTCCGGGTGGGGGTGAGCACCACCCGGGTGAGCTGGTGCTCGCGCCACTGCGGGCGGGCCAGGCGTTCGGCCCGGGACCGGGCACTGGCGTTGCCGACGGCGTTGGCGAGCAGGGCGCCGGTGACGAAGGCCGTCGACCCGAACGCCACTGTCGAGGTCTGCTGGTAGGTGACCGTCGAGCCGTAGTGCCGCGCGTAGTGCAGTTGGGCGTCCAGATACACCGGTTCGTCGGTGAGGAACCCCGGGGCGGGCACGGTGTCCGGCTGCCCACCCTGGGACAGAAATTCGAGGGTACGCCGCGCGGCGTCGCTGCCGTCCGCCCATGCGGTCGACAGGGCGCTGACGGTGGGAGGCGGGAAGAGCCGGCCGATGCCGTAACCGGCGGCGTAGGTGACCAGCGCCCACGGGGCGGCGAGTCCGACGACGGCCACGACGAGCCATCGCCGGCACCCGAAGCCACGCCGGCGCCGGCCCTCCCACACGCCCACGCACAAACCGGTGATCAGGGTCGCGGCGAGGTAGGCGATGGCGACCAGGGCCAGCGTGCCCAGCAGAACACTGCTTCCCGAACACGCGTCGGGCATGTCGAGGTCGGGGTCACTGATCCGCAGTCCACGATCCCGGAGACACCGGTCCATCGAGCGGTACGACCGGTCGATGCCCCACACCAGCGCCGGGGTGACGACAGCGGTGGCGGCGGCGGTGAAGGTCCAGTGCCGGCTGGGCGGCGGCGGGGACGCGAACGACATGACCGACCGCTGCTCCCTCTGTCACCGCACTACGCTCCGACGCGCGATGCTACCGCTGATCGATGCGTGGTGGGGCTACGGAAGCAGCAGCTCCGAGCGGTACTCGGCGGCCAGCGCGGCGGCCCGGTCCCGGCGCTCGGCCTGCTCCTCCTCGGTGAGGGCCGGCGGCGGCGAGGTGGGACCGTCCACCCGGTCGCCGACGCGCAGGAAATACTCGTCCTGCCCGGCCGGCGTGCACATGCACAGCAGTCGCGCCGGCTGGTCGAACGAGTTGCGGAAGAAGTGCGGCGCGTTCGCCGGGATGTTGATCGTCTCCCCGGCCCGCGCGACGGTCTGCTCGCCCCGGAACGTGAACTCCACCGCCCCGTCGAGCACCGTGAACATCTCCTCGAAGTCGTGCCGGTGCGGAGGCGGCCCACCACCCGGCGGAACCCGCATGTCGATCAGGCAGTACCGGCCGGCCGTCTGCTCGCCGGTGACCAGGATCGTGTAGGTGCCGCCCGCGATGGCGAGGTGCGTGAGGCCGGGGTCGTCGGGACGGGCGTGGACGAGGGCACGGGTCGGATCGTCGGACGGGATCGCACCGCTGGCCATCGGCTCTCTCCTCGATCGTCGGTCTGCGGATCGATACCCCTCATAGCCATCCGCCAAGCCGCTAAACCTGGTGCTCTCGGCTGCGACCGCCAGGATCCGCCGCGCCGAGCGAGTCGGTCAGGTTCCGCTCGGCGGCATCGCCCTCATCAAGCTCTGCCATCGATCGGCGCAATGCGGCGGCGTTGCTCGGGTTGCGAAGGAGGTACTCGGTTTCCTCGACTCGCCTTCCGCCGGCGGCACGATCATCACGGGCTTCTGGCCGGACCGGTCATCGTTTCCTCCGCGTCATCGGTGAGGCGGACGAGTCAGTGTTCCGTACTCCTGGCGTCGGTAGAGCCGTTTCCCGCGTCCAGCCGAGAAAGCGGCGGTGCAGCACGCCGGCCGGCGTGCAGGGCATGTCCTCGGTGGCTTGCACGAGGTAGGAGCCGAGGTAGAGGGCCAGTGACACCGGAGCGTCGGCGTACTCCGCGCGCAGTTCCCGCTTCCGCGTCGGGCACGGCCAGGGCAAGGCGCAGCCACCGCAGCTCCAGACCGGCATGACCGGGCCGTGGGTGGTCACCGCACCCCCTCCAGGAAACGAGCGGTGATCGCACGGGCCTGCCGGCTGGTCGCCCATTCCACCTGCCAGCACGGGTACGGCGTGAGCCGCGACCACCAGGCGCGGCAGCCGATGCACATGCCGTCGAAGCCTCGGACATGCACGGCCAGGATCGCCTGCTCCTGGTCGTCTCTCATTGCGGGTCCTCTCCCGGCCAGTGGCCACGATTGATGGGGATTCGGTGCCGGACGCGACAGGGCAGATCGGCTCCGCAGCGGCAGATTCGTCGCCATTTCCGCCAGCACCAGACCGGCCGATGCCGCCGGGCGAGAGTGAGGGCCGTCGCGACCAGGTAGTCCTCGTACGAGACGTGCCGCCTGCTCGGAGGCATCCGACCAAGCCCGCCGGCGGACATCCGGCTCACCGCTGCTTTGTCGGCACGTCCGGCGCCGGCCCTCGGTCGCCCTGGGATCGCCGTAGCTGTGCTGCGTGGTCGAGTAGCCGCTGCCGAGCGGCCGCGTACTCGGCGTCCTGGTGCTGCTGCCCCGTCCGGGGCGGTCGTGAAGGCGCATGGTGCCGGAGCAACCACCTCAAGAACTGACCCAGGTGGATACACATCGTCACGAAGCTGCCCGCTCAGAGTCGGAGACGGCGTCGCGCTCCCGCACGTCAGGCGGGTCATCGACATCGAAGTCCATGCCGCATATGGTCCCGCCGACCGAGCTGCGGCGACCATGTCGAGAGGTCATGTCACGGTGACATGAGGAGGCTCGACCTGCCAGTACACCGCCCGTAGGCTCCGGGCTGAGCACCTTGGGTAGTCGCCCGACAACGCTGGGAGCGGTCGTACTGGTGGAGAATCTCCGAATACCCGACGACCTCTGGTCGCGAGAGGACGTGCACACCGCCCTGGCTGGCCGTGACATCGGCGCACTGTTCCGGCTGCTAGCCCGGCACACGGGTGCAAGCCAAACCCGCATCGGTGCGGCTGTCGGCCTGGAGCAGGGCTACGTCAGCCGGATCATCGCAGGCCGGCGGGTGACCTCGATCGACGTCTTGGAACGGATCGCCACCGGTTGTGGCATGCCCGACGACGCCCGGATGACGCTGGGCCTCGCGCCCCACCAGCGGTCATATCGCCCGGCCATGGCGGATCAATCCCGCGGTCGGCATGGTGACGTGCCGGCCAGCCGGTCCTGGCGCGAGGACGTCCGGGCCGCCGCGCAGCTATGGGAAGGCGATGTGAACCGTCGAGACATGCTTCGCCAGACAGTCTTCAGCTCCACGGCATACACCCTGCCCGCCCTACGCTGGTTCACCGCCACCTCGGCACAGCCCGTCGAGCAGGAGGGGCGCCGGGCAGTCGGTCAACCCGACATCGAGACCATCCGCCAGATGACCGCCACCTATCGGCGACTCGACAATCAGTACGGCGGCGGGCACGCGCGCGACAACGTCACCCGCTTCCTGCACCACGAGGTCACACCCCTCATGATCGAGGGCCGGTACGACTTGGCGACCGGCCGCAGGCTGCTCACCGCCGTTGCCGAACTGACCCAACTCGCCGGTTGGCAGGCGTACGACATGGCCGAACACGGCCTCGCCCAGCGCTACCTCACTCAGGCCCTGGACCTGGCCAGAACGGCCGGCGACACCGGGTTGGGCGCCGAGATCCTCGCCGCGATGAGCCACCAGGCCACCTACCTCGGGCACGCCGCAAGCGGAATCGACCTCGCCCGCGCCGCACGGCAGACGGCACAGCGCGCCGGACTCACGGTGCTGACTGCCGAAGCGCTGGTCATGGAAGCTCACGCTCACGCTGTCGCCCTCCACGAACGCGACTGTGCTGCCGCGCTTCACCAGGCAGAGCACGCCCTCGACCGCGCGGACCGCAGCAGCGACCCGCAATGGCTCGGCTACTTCGACGAGGCGTACCTGTCAGCCAAGTTCGGCCACTGCTTCCACGCGCTCGGCCAACACCGTCGAGCCGAACGCTTCGCCGCTCGCTCACTGAAGATGGACGAGCGCTACGTACGCGGCAAAGCCTTCAACCTCGCCCTGCTGGCCAGCGTCCACGCTCGCCACGGCGAGCCGGAACGTGCCAGCGCCATCGGCACGGAAGCCCTCACCCTGACCACGCAACTACGGTCGGCCCGTGCCGTTCGCTACGTGCGCGATCTGCAAACCGGTCTGATGTCCCACCGCCGTCGACCAGCAGTACGGCAGTTCATCACCCGGGTCGACGCGGCACTCGGCCAACGGCGCTGACTACAGCTCACCCTGGGCCCTCCGCGCCACCAACTCCAGCACCGCGATCACCGTGCCCGCACCAACGATCTCACCCTCGGAGACGAGCCGCCGCGCCTCCTCCAGCGGAATCCAAGCCACCCGCTCGGTCTCGTTGACGTCCACCGGAGCGCCGATGTGCTCCGCCTCCCGGGCGAGGAACAGCAGGTTCTCGGCGTCCGCGGTCGCTACCCACGGCTGAAAGGACAGCAACGGCTCTACCGCCTCCGGACGCCACCCGGTCTCCTCCTCGACCTCCCGGATCGCGCACCTCGCTGGATCTTCGCTCTCATCGACGTAGCCGCCCGGCAGCTCCCAGACCCACCGGTCGAACACGAACCGGTGCCGCCGCATCAGCAGCAGCCGCTCCTGACCGTCGAGCACGGCAACCATGGCCGACCGGGGTGCCCGGATCACGTATTGCTCGAAGCGGACTCCGTCCGGCAGTTCCACATCCGCGATGCTCAACCGGGAGCGTCTGCTGCCGTCGACAACCCGCTCGCCATGAGAGGGTGGTTCGGGAGGCTATGTCCGATGCGGATTTGGTGGTTCGTTAGCGGCCCTGGTTGGTGGGGTTACGCGGACGTCGTCGGTGGAGCC